>JAZRSV010000001.1:0-29401 GCA_045651685.1 Clostridia bacterium
AGCACATATATGCTCTTTTTATATTATAAAACTTCTAAATTTTTGCCATATGCTTTTTTGAAATCAAAACTTGCTTTCAAAGCTTCTCTAATTTCTATAGAAGCATCACCTGTCACTATAGTTTTCATAATAACAGAGTCACCCAAAACATCACAGCTAACATCTTGTATGATATTGCGATGTGTTTTGTCAAGAGCTTCTGCTATTCTTACGATAATAGCAAGGCGTTTTACAGCGGCCAAATCTTCTTCTGTTAAGATATCTTTGTACTTAATCCAGTCTGTTAGGCTAAAGTCGTTTGACTCTTGGCTAGCACATACAAATGCTGCAAGTACAATTTCTCTTTGGGTAACACCCAAAATGTCAGAATTGATAATTATATTAAAGCTATTTTTTGCATGGTCATAAAATTTGATACGCTTACCACAATCATGCATCATAGAAGCGATACGCAAAACTTTTAGATAACCACGAGATAGTTTATGTAAAACTTTTAGTTGTCTAAATAGTATCAAAGCAAGTTCGCCAACTTGTTTTGCATTGTCTTCTTTTTTATCATAGAAACTGTTGATAGAATCTAAACTAAAGCCTAGCAAGTCAGAAATTGGTTTTTCGTTAGTAATAGGTGCAGCATATTGTAGGATAAGACCTTCGTTGCCACCTTTATCAGATATAACAAACTCTTGCAACAAGCTTGTATCTAACAAAGCTTTTGCTATGCAGATGCCACTTGCAAGGATGTCTGCTCTTTCGCTTGGCAAACCTTTGATTTTTTTGCTCTTGTCTAAATCAAGAGTTTTGATTAGATCATATACAGAGTCAAAGTCTTTTTTGGTCATTGGATAGTTGTGTGCAAGATCTAGTGGATATTTTTTGATCTTACGGCTTAACTTACCAATATTGGCAAAAGCACCACCTACACCGATAAAAGAATATTCTTCATCGACATTTTTTAACCAGTCATAAGCTTTTAGCTCGTTTTTGAACAGCTCTACCATACGAGAGCATATTGTCTCTGGGGCTTCTTTGGTGTTTTCAAACAATTGAGTCAAAGTATATGCACCCATAGGTACTATTGCTTGGTTAACTATAGTTCTACGATTATATTGAACAATATATGTGCTACCACCTCTGATGTCAAAAATAACACCTTTTGGTATATCTAGAGTATTAATAACGCCAGCATACAAAGAGTTTACTTCTTCTTCTTCGGTCAAAATCTTAAATTTAAAACCACAAGTGTTATAAATCTCTTCAAAAAAGCTGCGTTGATTTTTTATCACCTTAACATTGTGTACAGCAACAGCGATAGTATTTGAAACTTTGTTAACATCACAAATTGTTTTGTACATTTTCAAAATAGATATTGCTTCTGCGATACGAACAGGTTTGATAAAACCATCTTTCTCCATATCTTGACTTATCTTGATAGTCTCTGACATTTCGTCAAAAACAACATAGTTGCCAGTTGGCAACACATTTGCCAAGATCAAGTCTATCTTTGTAGTGCCTAAACTAATAACTGCTATCTTCTCCAAAAGTGTGTCTCCTTAATTGTTGTTGTGAAAAAGATACATTAATATCTTCTTACACGCCGATTATATCACATAAAAAGTATTTTGTACATACTCTATTTTTATTTTTTTGTTGTAAAATTTTTTACAAATAATTACAACAAATTTAGCAATGGATAATTATTTAACTTCGATTGCTTCTACTGGGCAAATGCTTTGGCAAGAACCACATTTGATACATTTTGAAGTATCAATTTGAGCTTTACCGTCTTTCAAAACAATTGCTTCTACTGGACATGCACTTTGGCATGCGCCACAACCAATACATTTTTCTTGATCGATCATAATATCCTCCAAAAGCGCCTATTTAGTAGGCTACGACATTATTTTAACACAACAAATTGTTATAGTCTAGTATTTTTACGCTTTTTGGACATCGCATTTTTTTGGCAAGCAAGGTACAACTTAAAAAACTCAACAATTGATAAAATTATCAAAAATACTCCAAACAGAATTTTTAACACCTTATTATCTATCCCCCTAGCGACAAAAGCCATAAAAGCAGCCGAGACAATGCCAAACACAGCAAACACAACACCAACTCTAATATTAACAAGCTTGTTTTTTAGGTGCAAAATTAGCACAAATACTGCCATTACAGCAAAAGATACTAGATTGATTAGTTGCGCTTGTTTTTGCTCTATACCCAGTATCATTGTTATAAGTGGTATAAGCAAAGTGCCACCACCCATACCCATACCACCAAAGACACCGCCCAAAGCGCCTATAAAAAACCACCAAAACATCTCTCACCTCAAAACAACATTTTTAATCCTGCTACCAGCATGATAACTGCAAATATAATCGAAATAGTATTGTTTTTTGCATCGCCAAGAATTTTACCTCCAATCAAGCCACCCACTACTACGCCAAGTATAAGCCAAATGTTTTTTGACAAACTTAAGCCAATGTTGGTCATATAAACAATACTGCTAGCGATACTTATAGGTAGCATTATAAAAATAGCTGTAGCGTGCGCATTTTTTTGCTCAAAACCCAAAAGCGACACAAGTATCGGCACACAAATCATACCGCCGCCACCACCAAATAAACCGTTAAAAATACCTATTACAACGCCCCAAAAAGCTACAACAAAAAACCGTTTTTTATCTTGCATAAATCAATCTTTGACATTTTACACATGAATTATAAAAAATTTGTCTATAATCAGGTATAAAAATTTTGTTTGTTTATAAAAAAATACCTATAATTATGGTATTTAGTCAAAATTTTAATTGCAAAAAATGCAAAGTTGTTATATACTAGAGTAGTTTAATAAATATAATATATATCTATGTGCTTTTTACATAGTTGTTAAACAAAAAAACAATAATTTTAAGGATTATCAAGATGAACATTATAAAACGCTCACAAAAAACATTGACCTGTTTATTTATTGCCCTTGCAATTATTTTAAGCCAAATAGGCATAATTGTTTTTTATCAATTTTCTAAAGCCCCTTATGCTCTTGCATTAAGCGACATAACTGGCGACTTTAATGAGTTAGGCGACCCTTACTTTACTAGATATACAAGCAATTCTAGTGGCGAGCCTTACAAACCAAGTTATTGGACAGAAGCTGGTGGTAGCTCTACAGGCGTTGCAGCTGGTGTTATTAGTGTAGACAATACAGAGTTTAACAACAACACCAACAACGGTTATGGCCTAGCTACTAACCCAGGTACTATTGGTGAAGACGACTATATCTTAATGATTAGATCAAAAGATAGCAAAGCTTCTAACTACGGTTTCAAAAACAGCTCACAAATTACACTATCTAGCAACAGCTATTACAAAATAACTGTTTTGTGTAAGACAGATGTTGTTGGCAACAACGGTGCTTCTATTTATCTAAACTCTACAGATATCAAACAAGACAACCAATACAACTTTGTAAATATCAATACCCACAACAAATGGGAGACATTTACATTCTTTGTACAAACTAATCCTTATACATCTTCAAAAGTTTCTATCGAACTATGGCTTGGTTCTAACGGAAATATCACTTCTAACGGTGCAGTTTTCTTTGATGATATAAAAGTTTATAGCTTAAGCCAAAACGAATATATCAACGAAACATCTAACCCAGCATACGATTTTAGCGACATCGACAACATGCCATTGCATGCAAGAAATGTTAACCTTAAAAAGATCGTACTTGCAGGCGAACAATTCTTAAATTCAAATTTTGAATTAGGCAATACCGAATGGACAAAAACCGAAGGTATGGACCTAACACAAGAAGATAGCGTTAACGGAGTTGCTCATATCAACAACTCTAACGAAACTCTAACTGTTATGGGTCTAGAGCCAACAGACACTAACCCAGGCAGTTCTAATACTTACAACAACACAAAATCATTGTTTATTAACAACAAAAAAGAAGTTGCTGTAACATATGCTTCTAACAAAGCTGTCACTATCAAACAACATGGTTATTACAAATTAAGCCTATTGTTAAAAACTGGCAACATCACTGGCGGCGGTGCAACAATAGAATTAAAACAAGTGACTGATGGCGACGATGCAGAAAATGCTTTTACTAAAAAACTAGAATCATTAACATCATCTTCTGGTTTATCACAATATAATGGTTATCAAGAATATTCTATTTATATTTGTGGCAACCCATACAGAGATGAGCAAGTAAAATTATTCTTATCACTAAATGTTGCTGGTTATGTTATATTTGACGACATCTCTTTAGAACAAATTGACTATAAGATGTTTAGCGAAAATAGTTCTAACACATTAACATTGCATGATAGCGTAGATACTACCAACATCTACAATGGTGCTTTTAACTATACATCTAACGACAACAGCACAATCACTTACCCACTAGCAGCACAAAAATGGACAACTGATTCTAAAATCAGCGGTATCATCAGTGTTAATGGTACACACTACGATGCAAACAAATCAAACTATGGCGCTAGCGCAGAAAACCCTGGCCCAGTAACAAACTATCCTAATGCTGACCAAACACTTAACAGCACAAACAATGTGTTAATGGTAAGAAGCGATAGCACACAAAAATATGTAGAATACAAGAGCCAATCATTTAGCATTTCTGGTTCTGACAATGCTTCTATCGTAGGCGTTAGCGTTTGGGTAAAAACTCAAAGCAACTTATCAAATCCAAATTCTGGTGCTTTTATCAGACTTGAAGATATCAACGGCGTTGTTTTAGCTCAAATCACAGATATCAGAACTCACGAACTTTCTGCTAACAACGACTGGCAACAATATCACTTGTTTGTAGAAAACAATATAAGCAGCATTTCTTGCTACCTTGTTATCGGTTTGGGTACAGAAACTAACCCAACAAGCGGCTATGCTTACTTTGATAATATCGAACAAAAAACAAGTGTAAAAACAGCTGACATCACAGCTTTAGACAGCAGCAAATATTGCTTTACATCTTTAGCTACTGACAGCTTTAACTCAAGCATTTATAATGCAAACACAGTTAACACACCTTATACTTATGTAGCAGAAGGCGAAACCCCAACAGAAACAACTGCAGGTGTTATTAACCTTTCTACAGTAGCAAGCAACATCTTACCTATCACTGTACCAGTTAGAGAAGGTACAACTGATAACAATATGTTGATGATCAAAAATAATGCTCCAACTAACTTTACTTTCAAATCTTCTTATACAAGAGATTTAGCAGCTGGTTCTTGCTTCAAACTTTCTGTATGGGTATACACTGCCAACCTATCAACTGACAACCAAAACATCAACAATGTTTATGGCGCTAGTGTTAGATTGAGCAATATGGAAGAGTCTTTTGACAACATCATTACCGACACAGAAGAAAACAATGGTTGGGTACTATATACCTTCTATATCGAAGCAGAAACACTATCAGAATTAGACATTTACCTTTCTTTAGGTACAGAAGAAGTGCCTGTACAAGGTTATGCATTCTTTGATGATATTACTATCTCAAAAATCACTGCAGAAGAATATAACGCAGTTAACAAAGAAGATGTTAATGTTATCAAAAACACTGCCCTAGCTCAAACATCAGGCGATACCGAACCAAACCCAGAAGAAGAAACAAAACCAGCTACTGGTACTGCTGCTAATGTTTGGTTTGTTGTACCATCTGTAATCATCGCACTTGCTTTGCTTATTGCTATCGTTGGATATGCAATGCGTAAGATTAAATTTAGAAATCCATTTAGACGCAAACAAAAACAAAGCGAATACAACAGAGAACGCTCTTTGCATAGCGATATTGTAAAAAGAGAACTTGCAGAACAAAGACGCATCAAACTTAAAGAAATTGATAATCAACTTGCACAAATTAATGCTCTTATCGAAGAAAACAAAGCTACTTACGAAGCTGACCTAAAAGACGAAAAGAACAAAGGTAAAGAGCAAAAACTATTTACAAAATACGCAAAAGAGCGTACAAAATTGCAAAAGCAACTTGATAATCTAAACTCTGCAAAAGCATTTATCACAGATGCCGAAAACATCAAAGCAGAAGAAGAAAGAGAAATCAGACGCAGACAAAATCTTTTGAATAGCGAAAATAAACAAATCGTAAAAGAAGCTACTACTAACCCACAACCAACTGAAGAGACTAAAGTAGAAGAACAACCAAAAGAAGAGTCAGAAGCTGTAAAAAAGGCTCGTGCTAGAGCAAAAATGAAATAATAACATTATGCTAAATATGTTTGTTTAACACAACAAAAAAGACTGCAGGTTTGCAGTCTTTTTTTTATTGCTTATTATAAACAAATAAAAAACAAGCTAATTTAATCTAGCTTGTTTTTGTTTTTTATTCTTCTCCAATAACCTTTTTGCTCCAAGTTTTTTCGCCACACTTTGGACATTTTAGATATCTTGTAAAACCTAAATGTGGAGATAAAACAACTTGTTTATATGTTGGTACATATCTATGATGACATTTTTTACATTCGTGATAACCAATTATTCGCTCCATTGCTATAACAATAAAAACTATAGTTAAGCAAATAACAAAACCTATTGTAATAAGTACTATTCTAAGCCATGTTGCAACATCTGCATAAGCAGCAATCATGCATAAAGAAAGTAAAGCACAAACAGCAACTATTGCAAGTGCTATAGTGCATCTAAAAAGCATTTTATCATTTTTTGATTTTTGGCTTTTTATATCAATTATATCTTGTTCTAATTGTTTTTTGTCTACCATATTGACACACCTTTCTATTTTGTTTTCTTTTTTGCTGACACAGTTTTTGCATCTACTGTATGCTTTTCTTCAACAATAGTCTTTATATCTTCTATTGGTTGATTTTTTAATTTAGCATCTGGAGTTAACAATTTATAATATGCCCTACGGCGTTTGTGTTGTATATAATCAAAGAACTTCCATTGTTGTTGTATCTTAAAGTTATCTTCTAACATTAAGTTTGTCTCTGCAGCACTAACGCCAAGTTTAATCATTTGACTAATCATATAATTAAGTACAACTGCGTTTAGGCCTTTGTTTTGATACTCTGGTTTTACAGCAATAAGGCCTAGGTCAATAATATCAACTTGTTTTTTTGCTTTTAGTAGTCTAAAGATACCTGTTGGAAATAATCTACCCTTTGATTTGTTTACAGCATTAGAAAGTGATGGGAAGCATAGACCAAAAGCAACAACCTTATCATTTTTGTCTGTGACAATAACGATAAATTCTTTTCTTAAGATCAAATAAAATTGCGATACAACTGCCTTTTTTACTTTGTCGGTAAATGGTACTGTACCATACAAGTTAGAGTATGCCTCATCTAAAGTTTCAAAAACACCGTCAACATATCTTGAAACAAGCTCTTTTATATTTTTACATTCTGCAATTTTTAGATTATATCTACTTAATACAGCTTGTGACAATCTTTCTACTTTTGGGTCAACTTGTTTTGGAGTAAACAATCTGCACTCTAACCAGTCAACCTCTTTTTTGTATCCGCACTCTTCGATAAGTTTTGGATAATAAGGATGATTGTATTGCTCCTCAAATGTTTGGTATTGATCAAAACCTTCTATAAGCAAACCTTCTCTATCAAGGTCATTATAACCCATAGGACCATGAGCAATGTTCATGCCTTTTTCTTTTGCCCAATCTTCTACCGCGTCAAAAAGAGCTTTTGCAACTTCTATATCATTGATACTATCAAATCTAGAAAATCTAACTCTCTTTTCATTATGTTTTTGATTGTATAGTTTTTGGATAATAGCGCAAATTCTTCCAACTAATTTATTATTTTTATAAGCCAAAAATGCTTGAATTTCGCAATCTTCAAAAGACTCATTTTTTCTTTTATCAAACTTGTTTATCTCATCAATACGCAAATTTGGTACATAGTACGGATTGCCCTTGTATAGCTTTTCAGGAAAATCTACAAACTTTCTAACATCTTTGCTTGTGATAACCTTTTTTATCTCAACCATAGTATATCTCCTAATTGTATTATAACTATTTTAGTAAAAATTCGCAACTAAATAAATAATTGTTGTCCAACAAATAATGATGAGATATTACCGTTTTTTTGCTTTATATCTGATGCTGTAGTGTTATATTTTGTTGCAATGCTTTCAAAAGTTTCGGCAGGCAACACAACATGCACAATCTTTGGATTAAGGTCAACGACAACCCTATCCCCAGGATTAAGCGATTCGTATTCGCTTATTATTGCAGATGGCATTACTCCAAATTGCTTTGCAATGGTTTGCTTTGAATCACCTTGCAACACCTTATAAATTAAATAGTTTTTCATACAACCCCCTTCATAATTTTATATGAGACCTAATAAAATATTATTATATTTACTTATTAGGGGTTTGTTATGAAGCATCTATTTAAGGCAGTTTTTATAATTAGTATTTTTTCTATACTCACAAGAATTGTTGGTTTTTTATTTAAGATTTATCTTTCTAGAGTTGTCGGAGCAGAAGTATTAGGCATATATCAAATAGCTTTCTCTGTATTTGGCGTACTCGAAACCTTTGTAGCTAGTGGCTTGCCTCTGGTTGTTAGCAAGATGACCTCTAGCTACAATGTACAAAAACAAACAGCGTCAAAATACGCCTGCACCACTGCAGCACTGATCATTGGACTTATAACATCTACTATATTATGCCTAGTTATCTTTGTGTTTAGAGACGCTTTTGGGCTGCTATTTACAGACAAAAGATGCCTAAATATACTTTTGACACTATTGCCTGCAATTGTTTTTTCTAGCGTTTATGCGACATTAAGGGGCTATCTATGGGGACATAAAAGATACTTTTGGGTAAGTGCAACGGAGTTTTTTGAACAAATTGCAAGAGTTGTTGTTTGTGTTGTTTTGCTAGCGTTTACTTATTCTGCCTTTGATGGAGCTATTGCAGCAAGTTGGTCGCTAACAATATCATGTGCACTATCTTGCATATTAGTATTAATAGTGTTTTTTGCAAGTGGTGGCAAGCTAAAAAATCCTACCAAACAATTTGGCACTGTATTAAAATCAGCAGCGCCAATCACTGGCGTAAGGCTCGCATCTAGCTTGATAATACCACTAATTGCAATTATTATACCTTTGCGCCTGATGGCTGTTGGCTATACAAATGAGCAGGCACTTGCCGAATATGGCATAGCTATGGGTATGACCTTTCCCCTATTGTATTTACCATCTACTATAGTTGGATCTTTGGCGATGGCATTAATACCCGACTTGTCTTCTGACCTGGCTGCTAATAATATAAAAAGTGTCACTAGCAAAATTCAATCTTCTATCAAATTTACTATTTTTGTGTCATGCGCAATAATACCTATTTATTTGGGTCTAGGTGAACATATTGGTCAATTTTTATTTAACAACACAAAAAGTGGGTATTATCTATCATATGCTAGTTTTATTATGATACCTATTGGCATAAGCAACATAACAACATCTATACTTAATGCTCTGGGGCTAGAGGTAAAAGGATTTATCAACTATCTAATCGGCTCTGTATTTTTGTTATTAGCTTTATTTATTTTGCCTCAATTTGTTGGCATATTGTCACTTGTTTGGGGCATGGGCCTATGTATGAGCATTGCTAGCGGGCTCAATATAATAATGATAAAAAAGAAGATTAAAGCTCCCGTAAATATCAAAAAGCCACTTATTATAATGCTTGCTATTGCTCCAGTTTGTGCACTGGCAATAACTTTTGTTTATGGTATATGCATCAACATCTTCCCTACATTTATTTGTCTTGCACTATGCTCTTTGATAAGCGTAATATGTTTTGTTGTTTTATGTATGGTTTTTAATATTATAGAACTTGACAGTTGGTTTTCTAAAATTATAAAAAAAACATCTGTAAAAAAAGTATAATTTGACCAAATATGTAAAATAACTAAACTATGTTTACACTTATTATTAGAGCGGTGTTGTTATACATTATTGTATTGTTTGTTTTAAGGCTTATGGGCAAACGCCAAATCGCCGAAATGCAACCATTTGAGTTTGTTATAACACTTATAATAGCAGATCTTGCTTGCATACCCATGAGCGAAACAACTGTGCCTTTGCTTGATGGCATCGTGCCACTACTAACCCTAGCAACACTTCATTTTATGATGACTTTTTTGTCTATAAAAAGCATAAAAATTAGAAAGTTTATCAACGGCAAACCAATTATAATAATTGATCCTGATGGTATACGCTATGATGCATTAACGGCTTTGAGCATGACTCTTAATGACCTAAACGAAACCTTGCGTATTGCTGGACATTTTGATCTGCAAGAAATTGCTTATGCGATAGTTGAAACAAATGGTAGCGTAAGCGTTCTTACAAAATCGCAATTATCTCCACCAACAGCCAAAGACTTAAATATACAAACGCAAACGGACAGCTTAAGTGTTATACTTATCAACGATGGCAAAATAATTAAAGAAAATTTAGAATATATGCACATAGACAAAAGTGTTATTGACGATATTTTAGCCAAGCAAAATATAAAAAGCATCAAACAAGTATTAATACTATCTGCAAACAAAACAGGCAATGTTTATCTACAAGAAAAAGGCAAAAAATATCAAACACTAACCATCAAGACTCGTTAAAAAGGGTTAATAATGGTATATAAGAAAAAATATTACACAGCAAGCAGCAGAAAAGCGATCTTTTGCTCAAGGTTGTAAGGTGGGCGCTAGAAAAGCAAAAAGAGCCACTCGTAGAAAAAGATATTAAAATAAAAAAAACTACTAGATAAACTAGTAGTTTTATGCAGAGCCTCACAGCGCAAGGCAGTCTAGCTACTCTGCTTGGTTGTACGACTTAGGTCCACAACTTTGACACTGGGTGTCACTCCGACTGCTTTGATAGTATATTACAAAATTTATGAGGTGTCAATAATTGAAACAAATAATCCTTAAAGAGGCTGCCCATGAATAGAGCTATAGGTATGATTATAATATCAGTTTTGCTTATAAGCCTTGGTGTTTGGCAAGAGATATATATACATGATGTTATTAATGTGCTTAACACTTCGACCAAGCAGTTAGAAGTTGTTGTGGATCAATATGAAGACAATATAAACTGCGACCCAGTAAAAAAAGAATTCCAAAAGCTACAAACCTTTTGGAGTAAAAAAGAACCAAAACTATGCTATATAGTAAACTTTGAAAAAATAAAATATATTAACGAAAGCCTAGTAAAACTAGAAGGCGCCATAACACAAAACGACTTTTCGGTTGCTCTCGAAAATGTAAAAACCCTACAAAACTATAGTTCTGCCCTGCATTATATAATGGGTATGAATATCAACAATATACTATAAAAAATAAAACCACAAAAAACAACCAAAGTTTTTTGTGGTTTTTATTTGAAGTATATTATCATAGCGATGATTATTTCTACACCAACTAATGCAAGTAGACTGTAAAACAATCTAGAAGTAAACAATCTAACAAGACCTTTTCTTGCTTGAGGTGCTCTTTCGTTATTCTTAAAATACTCTCTAGACATTTGTTGTTCTTCGTTTTGTCTTGAGGCACTATAACGACGGGCTCTTCTTATTTGTCTATCTTCTCTGCGGAGTTGTCGATAGTTTGGTGATGACGAAAAATTATGCTTTAAGTCATAATCACGCCTTTTGGACTCATCTTTTAGTACGGAGTAAGCTTCTGTTATGATTGCTGTGTACTTTTGTGCGAACTCCTTATCGCCTCTGTACACATCTGGGTGGTACTTTGTGATGAGTTCAATGTAAGCTCTTTTTATTTGCATTTGAGTTGCATTAGAGCGAACTTGCAACACTTCATAAAAGTTCTTCATACTATCATTATAGCGACTTGAAAATTATTTTGCAATAACTTTTTGTTGGTTTTGTCAAAAATTTAGCATTCAAAACTAAATTTTTATGCCAAAATGCCCGTTTTGAGCCAGAAATTTGGCTTCTATGACCTTTTTAATATTGGCTTTAGGAATTTTGCAGTGTAGCTTTTAGGGTGTTTTGAGACTTCTTCTGGCGACCCAAATACAACCACTTGTCCACCCCTATCGCCACCTTCTGGACCTAGGTCTATAATATAATCTGCCACCTTGATAACATCAAGGTTGTGTTCTATAACAATAACTGTATTGCCTTTTTTAACCAACTCTTGCAATATGTTGATTAGTTTAGCTACATCATACATATGAAGTCCTGTTGTTGGTTCGTCCAAAATATAAACAGTTTTGCCCGTGCTGCGTTTTGACAACTCTGTAGCTAGTTTTACTCTTTGAGCTTCACCACCACTTAAAGTTGTTGCGCTTTGACCAAGCTTGATATAACCCAAGCCTACATCGTATAGAGCTTGTATTTTGTTTTTTATAGAAGAAATGTTTTCAAAAAATTTAAGTGCCTCTTCTACGGTCATATCCAAGACATCACTAATAGACTTGCCTTTGTACTTAACTTGCAATGTTTCTCTATTATATCTCTTACCCTTACAAACACTACATGGCACATATACATCTGGCAAAAAGTACATTTCTATTTTCTTTTCGCCGTCACCTTCGCAGGCATCACATCTACCACCCTTGACATTAAAGCTAAATCGGCCACTATTATAACCACGCTCTTTTGCCTCTTGAGTGCTTGCAAACAAATCTCTAATTGCAGTAAACACCCCAGTATATGTTGCAGGATTGCTGCGAGGAGTTCTACCAATAGGTGATTGGTCAATATTGATAACCTTATCAAGATCTTCTAAACCGTCAATGTTTTTGTATTTACCTTCTATCAAGTTGCTACGGTTTAGCTTGTTAGATAATGCAGGGTACAAAATCTCATTAATAAGACTACTCTTACCGCTACCACTAACACCAGTCACTACAGTAAATACACCCTTTGGTATGTTTACACTAATATTATTTAGGTTGTTTTGTTTTGCACCGGTTATAGATATATAGCCTTTTTCTATACTTTTGCGACTTTGTGGTACAAGTATTTTTTCTTTGCCACTTAAATAACTACCAGTTATAGATTGTGGGCAGTTTTTGATATCTTCTAAATCACCTTGAACAACTACTTCGCCACCATGCACGCCTGCCTTTGGTCCGATGTCCACAATATGATCAGCAGCTCTTATAGTGTCTTCGTCATGTTCTACAACAATAAGGGTATTACCCAAGTCTCTCAAATGCTGCAAAGTATATATCAACTTTTCGTTGTCTCTCTGATGCAAGCCTATGCTAGGCTCGTCCAAAATATACAATACACCAACAAGTCCACTACCTATTTGAGTAGCTAGACGAATACGCTGCGCCTCGCCACCACTCAAAGTCTTTGCTGTACGACTCAAAGTAAGATAATCAAGGCCAACATTGCACAAAAAGTCTAGTCTTGCATTTATCTCTTTTAGTATAGGTTCTGCTATTATTGCTTGGCTCTTATTAAGAGATAGGTTGTTTAGATAATTTTTTAGATCTTGTGCGTTAAGGTCAGTTATATCTACAATATTATACTTACCTATCTTTACAGACAAAGCTTGCTCATTTAGTCTCTTACCGTGACAAACAGGACACTCTTGTTCTCTCATAAGCTTTGCAATTTCGCTCTTTGTATATTCGCTAGAGCTCTCTACAAAACGGCGTCTTAAGTTGACTATAAGACCTTCGAAAGAACCTTTGTATGATCCACTAAACTTTGCAGTATTATACTCCAAATCTAGTTCTTCGCCATTGTTGCCATATAACAGCATATTAATAATTTTTGGTGGCAAATCTTTTACTGGCACATCAAGGCTAAAGTTATATTTTTTAGCCAAAGCAGCATAATACATCTGCCCAATAGAACCAGCGTCCATCATCCAACCAGAAACTCTCAAGCCACCTTCGTTGATAGACTTATGGCTATTGCGCATAACAAGCGATTCGTCAATCTCGCTAGTAAAACCCAAACCACTACAGTTAGGACAAGCGCCAAAAGGTGTGTTAAAGCTAAATAATCTTGGGCTAATCTCGTCAAAAGAAAAACCGCACTCTGCACAAGCAAATTCGTTGTTGTAAGTGACACTTTCGCCATCACTTTCTACAACAACCAAACCACTGCTTAACTTTAGTGCTACTTCGATACTTTCTGAAAGGCGTTTTTCTATGTCTGGTTTTAATACTAATCTATCTACAACAATATTAATATTGTGTTTAATATTTTTGTCTAAAACTATCTCTTCGTCTAGAGTATAGATAATACCATCTACCTCTACCCTTACATAACCATCTTTTCTAAAATCTTCAAACAATTTTGCAAAGGTACCTTTTTGACCTCTCACTACAGGAGCTGTCAAAACAACCTTTGTGCCTTCTGGTTTTTGCATTATTAAGTCAACGATATTGTCAACAGACTGTTTGGTAATTGGTTTATGACAATGTGGGCAATATGGCACACCTATTCTTGCATATAATAAGCGCAAATAGTCATATATCTCTGTGACAGTACCAACTGTAGAGCGAGGGTTGTGCGAAGTTGTCTTTTGGTCAATAGATATAGCAGGAGACAAACCATCTATACTCTCGACATTTGGTTTTTGCACTTGACCCAAAAACTGTCTTGCATAAGAAGACAATGACTCTACATAACGGCGTTGACCTTCGGCAAAGATAGTGTCAAATGCAAGAGTTGACTTGCCACTGCCACTAACACCAGTAAAAACTATTAACTTGTTTCGTGGCAAAGTAAGATCAATATTTTTTAGATTGTTCTCTTTTGCTCCTTTGATAACAATGTTTTCTTCCATCTAAAACTCCATAATTTTTTTAATTGTTGAGTTGTCTTTTTAGTTCTGCTATACGATCTCTTAATTTTATAGCACTTTCAAAGTCTAAGGTCTTAACAGAAACATCCATAAAACCTTTTAATTTTTCTATTTCTTTTTCTATATCTTTACGGCTCGCCTTTTTAACATTGCCTTCTATCTGTTTAGAAGATATCTCTAGGGTATTTTTAACCGACTTTGTTATTGTTTTTGGTTCGATACCGTGTTTTTTGTTATATTCTTGCTGCAAAGCTCTTCTTTGGTTAGTAGTGTCTATTGCTTTTTGCATAGATGCAGTGATTGTATCTGCATACATAATAACCCTAGCTTTACTATTTCTTGCTGCACGGCCAATTGTCTGAATAAGCGAAGTTTCGCTACGCAAAAAGCCTTCTTTGTCGGCATCAAGTATCGCCACAAGCATAGTTTCTGGTATGTCTAGACCTTCTCTTAACAAGTTGATACCAACAAGCACATCAAAGTCTCCGGCCCTTAAACCATTAACTATCTCGATACGCTCTAATGTGTCTATATCAGAGTGCATATATCTTACTTTTATGCCATAATCTATCAGATATGTTGTAAGACTCTCTGCCATCTTTTTGGTCAAAGTTGTTATAAGCACCCTACCACCTTGATTGGTCACATCATTAATCTCGGCAATTAGGTCGTCTATTTGATTTTTTATTGGCCTTATTATAACTTCTGGATCCAATAGACCTGTTGGTCTAATAATTTGTGTTGCGACATTGTCTGCTATGCCAAGCTCATATGGCGCTGGGGTCGCAGAAACATACACTGTTTGATTAAGTCTTTTGTTAAACTCGTCAAAGTTTAGTGGTCTGTTGTCATATGCAGATGTCAGCCTAAAACCATAATTAACCAAACCATCTTTTCTTGCACGGTCACCATTATACATAGCTCGCACTTGTGGTATGGTCATATGACTCTCATCGACAAATAATACAAAATCTTTTGGAAAATAGTCTAACAAAGTAAAAGGTGCTTGGCCAGGGCATCTACCGTCAAAATATCTCGAATAGTTTTCGATACCACTGCAATAACCTATTTCTCTCATCATCTCTATGTCATAGCTAGTGCGTTCGTCTAGGCGTTGTGCCTCTATTAGTTTGTTATTGTCCTTAAAAGCTTGAACTTGTTGTCTCTTATCATTTTCGATATTTAACAAAGCTTGTTCTAGTTTTTCGCTACCAATAGCATAGTGAGATGCTGGATAAATAGCAATATGAGATAGTTTACTAGTCACCCTACCACTTACTACATCAAACTCAACTATACGCTCAATCTCATCATCAAAAAACTCTATTCTTACAGCTTTGTCAGTATAGCTTGATGGAAAAATATCCAAAACATCACCCTTTGCTCTAAAGGTGCTACGCTTAAAGTCTATCTCGTTGCGCTCGTATCGTATTTCGATAAGTTTTTTTATTATTTGGTTGCGATCAACTTTGTCGCCAGGTCGCAAAGAAATATGCAACTTAAGGTACTCTTCTGGCTCGCCCAAACCATATATGCACGAAACAGATGCAACCACGATAACATCATCTCTCTCTAGCAAAGAACTTGTTGCAGAATGGCGTAGTTTGTCTATTTCATCATTGATAGACATATCTTTTTCGATATAGGTATCACTACTTGCTATATAAGCTTCGGGTTGGTAGTAGTCATAATAACTTACAAAAAACTCCACCCTATTTTGTGGAAAAAACTCTCTAAACTCGTTGCAAAGTTGTGCAGCAAGAGTTTTGTTATGAGCAAGCACCAATGTTGGCTTGCCAATATTTTTGATAATATTTGCCATGGTAAAGGTCTTGCCACTACCAGTGACACCCAACAAGACTTGAGACTTGTCACCGCGCTTTAGACCATCGGTTATACTTTGCACTGCTTGGGCTTGATCACCGGCTAATTGATATTGGCTGTGTAGTATAAATTCGCTCATAACTATCCTTTATATAATTTACAATTTACTCTAAAAGTATAACACTCTATTGGCCTTTTTGCAACTTAATAATATATTGCCACAAATGAGCAAAATACACCCATGCACCAAAAAAGCAATAAAAAAAAACTAAACATTTCTGTTTAGTTTTTTTTGATTATTATTTTTCTTCTTTAACTTCTGTTTTTGTTTCTTTCTTTTTGCTTGGGCGTTGTTTGCCACCTTTGCCTTTAGCAAAGAATACGATAACACCAGCAAGGATAACTAGAGAAACAACGATTAAGATAACACCAGTAGTTTCGTTAGTGTAAGTTTCTTTATTGTTTTCGCCTACAACTACGATATCTGTTGTATAAGTACCTAGGTTACCAGCAGCGTCTTTAGCTGTGATTGTTAAAGTGTAAGTACCTTCTTTTTCAAAATTATAAGTTCTGATTTGGTCATTGTCACCAGAAGTTTCGTAAGTCACTGCAGTACCAGAGTTTTTCTCGTTAAGTGTAATTGTATTGTAAACAAATTCTTTGCCTTCTTCTGGTAAGATATTGTCAGTAATAACGATTTTTGTAGTATCGATAACAAGTTTAGCATCGCTTAAGTTAAGTTTTGGAGCGATAGTAGCTGAATATGATACTGTAGGTTTGATAGTTTCACCAACTAAAATTTTGATAACTTGGTTATCAGCTGCGTTGCCGCTTAAGTCAGTAGCACTATATGTTACTGTGTAAGTACCTTTTACTGTTGGTACAAAGCAATATGAACCATTTTCATATGTGATAGCATATTTTGATTGAGCATTGCCAACTGTATATTGTTTGCCGTCTGGACCATCAATAACAACTTTGTCAGTTGTACCTAGGTTTAGTGCGCCAGAACCGATACCAAAACCATGGTAGTCGTCTTCACTTGAGAAGTCTGGGATATAAACTTTGCCAAAATCTTTAGCTTTTGTTGTAAATTCTTTTCTATCTTTTTCGTAACCCATACCATTGTTTACAGTCAAGATAGGTTTTGTTTTATCAACAACTTTTACATATACTGTGATTTCTTCTGCTTCGTTGCCTTCAAGGTCTTCTGCAGTATATTTAATTGTATAACCCTCTTTGTTAACTTGTAGTGGTACAAATAGAGAGTCTGTGATATATTCTGGATTTTCTACGCAAGTAACTTTTGCAACTAGGTCAGAGTCAACATTATCAAATACTGTTGCTAGACCTAGGTCAAGTCTAGTACCAAGTTCCATCTCATAAGTTTTGTTGTTAACAACACCTGTGATAATTGGAGATTCTTGGTCGATAAGTACAGGTAGAACTGTAGTCACGCTTGAGCTGTTGTTGCTTGAGTCAATAGCTGTATAAGTAACTGTGTAGCTTTGTGCTAGGTTTGCAGTAAATGAAATACCAGGGTGTGTATAAGTGTAAGTATAACCAATTACATTACCTCCACCATCTTTAACTTCATTTTCAACTTTGTCGATTGCACCAAGAGCTTTATAACCAGTCACTTTGTTGCCGTCTTCATCTCTTACAGTAACAACAATCATTAGGTTTCTATCTTCATCTGTAAACACAACACCATCAGCTTTTACTGTAGAGTATTGTTTGTAAGTGTTAGAAGAAACATCTGTACCAGTTGCTCTGTTTGCTACTGGAGCTGCTGGATCGTTTAGTCTGTTAACATAAATTGTTTTTGTATATGCTTGAGTGTTGCCATGAGCATCTGTTGCATATGCTACAACTTGCAATTCACCATTGTTTTCTTCAGCAAGTTTGTAGATTGTTTTGTTATTTTGACCTTCGATTTTTGTAGACATATCAAAAGAATATTTTGAGCTATCTTCGCTATCTAGGTTAATTTCGTAAATTTTTGTTTTTGCGCCAAACTCTACATAGTATCTAACATCTACTATTGTAGCAGCGTTGTCAGTTACTGTTGGTTTGTCAAATTTTACAACTTGATCAGCAAATACTACTGATGGGAAGTTGTCAGCATAATTTACTACTGGAGCTGTAGCATCGGTAAATGTTTCTTCAATAGTAAATGTAGCAACCCAAGAAGAACTCATATTGCCGTCAGAAATTCTGTAAGTAAGAGTATAGTCACCTGCTGGGAATTTTTCTTCGTCAGAGATGTCTAGGCTAACTTCTCTAGCAGCCATTTCTGCTTGTGTATAAGAAGTTTTTGTATCGTCTGCGTCTACTGGGCTATATGGGTGATATGCATTTGTTTGCAAGTTAATAGTGCTGCTTAATACTGTAGAAGAAATTGTACGAGTAAATGTCATATTGCTAAAGTCAGCAACATTATCTTCTGCATAGATAGCAGGCAATGTCATTGTACCTGTGTTTCTACCAACTTTGGTTGGAACTAGGTATTTAGCTTCGTGCAAATCTACTGTTTTTGAAGCAACTTTTGCATAGTCATAACCTCTAACAACATAAAGAGTAGGAGCTGTATCATCTTGAACATCGTTGATAGTCCATTTGTACTCTTCACCTTTGTTGCCATAGTAATCAGTAACATTGTAAGTGATTTGATAATCGCCATCTTCAACTTCTGGTATGAAGTATAGGCCATCAGCATCTTCATGTACTGTCACTGGAGTATTAGAACCTTTTAGTACAACTTTAACATCGGTATAAACATTTAATGTGCTGTTTGCATCATTTTTGTTATAAGCAGATGCGTAAGGAAGTGAAGTTCTTTGATTTAAGCTTGCTGTTGTTGGTGCATTAGGGATAGTATAACCAATTTGAATTTCGTTATGGTTGTAAGTATTGCTACCAATAATAGTCTTTGTTTGAGTTTGAAGAGCTAATGCAGAGCCTACCTTGTAGTAAGAGTAAGAGATAACATTAGTGCCCTCTTCTGGCTTAAACACATAGTTGCCAGCAGCATCTTTTGTAAGAGAACCAGCAGCTGAAGAATATTCGTAGTTGTCAGTTTTTACAACAACTCTAACTTCACAGTTTTTGTAATATTCGATCTCTTGTGTAGTTAGGCCTAGTTTTTCTTCGGCATCAGCTTCGTCAAAAGCTGGGTTATAAGCACCATTTGTATAAACCAAAACGCCCTTTTCGTTATAAACATCTGGGTGTGGTAAAGATACATTAGGTATGATACCGCCATCAAATCTAGTTGCTAAAGTATCTACATATCCTGGTAAAACAACACTGCTGTTAGAAGCAAATGTCATAGAATATGTGTCAGCACTTACTAAAATAGAATAACTTTCTGAAGTTGTTACAACACCACTGGCGTTAGTAGCTGTATAAGTCACAACATATCTACCAACTCTGTCTGGTGTAAATTTGTAATTATCTGCAGTAGTTGTAATTTTGTCAGCAGCTACCTCTGCACCATTAGGTTGTTTGATAGAGATTGCTACTGTAGAAGAAGTTGGATTAGCCCAAGCAGATGTTGTTGCTTTTGGCAACACGATCTCTGTGTCTATTTTACCAACTGATGGTACGCCTTTTACAGAAACAACATCACCGATCTTAACATCAGCTGGTGTTGGAGCTGGCGTAGCAGCATATGCTTTAACATGGTTTGCAGGGATAGCTAAAGTGCTAGTAGCCATTGCTGCAGCAAGAATACCAGAGGTTAAAAACTTTTTGTACTTTTTCATTAAAAAATTCTCCTTAACATGCAAGTCATTAAAGTTTAATAATTGTTTTTTAGGGCAATTTACAATTGTCCAATTCTAAACAAAACTAGTTTATACCAAACACTACAATTTGTCAACAAAAAGTAGCAAATATTAGTACAAATTATATAGTAATATACAATACTTTTTTACAAATTTCAAGTAGCAAAATGATTTTATCCAAAAAACATCTTTTTTATAGCAAAAAAATAGAGTACTCGCCTCAACAAGTACCCTACTTTGCTACAATATTATGTATATTAGCAGCATTGTCTATTGCCGCCGCCATTGCAAGAACCTAGTATAATAAGTAGCAAAATCAATGTGCAGCAGTCGATATTTTGACCAATACCACAACCACAGTTGCCTAGCAATAATAGCAATAAAATTGTCCAGCAGCAATCATTGCCTGAATTGCCACAGTCACCTCTTCCAAACATACCTTGCATAAATAGTTCCTCCTTGATAAGTATTAAATAAAAATTTTTATCTTTTGCATACTACCGGCTTTATGTATTTTTGATTTTGTCTTTTGTGTTTACAAATTTTCTTTTGTATACTACATAATATTAACTATCATTACAAAGTGTGTCACAATATAAAAAAAACTTCACCAAAATGTGAAGTTTTTTTGTTATTCAAACAATTTTGTTGCTATTAGCTCTTTTAGCTTTTCTACACCGATGTTCTTTTTTGCAGAGATACATACTACCCCTTGTGGCAATTCAAATGGACCGTTTTTGTTGTCTATTTTGTTATATACCATAATAGTAGGTATATCTTGCGCACCTAGTTCTTTTAATACCCTATTTACAATATCTATTTGCTGCAAATAGTCTGGGTTGGTTATGTCTATAACATGTAGCAACAAATCCGCATCGGCAGCTTCTTCTAGTGTTGCAGAAAACGCCTGTATAAAGGCATGTGGCAATTTGTCTATAAAGCCAACTGTGTCAGTTAACAAAATCTCTTTGCCATTATCTAGCCACACACTGCGAGTTGTTGTATCCAAAGTTGCAAACAACTTGTCATCGGCATATATATTTGCTTTGGTAATAAGGTTCATAAGAGTGCTTTTGCCTGCATTGGTATAACCTACTATTGCTACACTTTTTACCTTTGAGCGTTGCCTATTGGTCTTGCGTAAATCGCGTTGTTGTTTGATTTTTTCGATTTGCTTTTCTAATTTGTATATGTTTTCTTTAATAGTTCTTTTGTCAAGTTCTAGCTTGGTCTCGCCAGGGCCTCTCATACCTACACCAGCACTACCAAATCTACCACTTGTGCCACTTATACCTGATATTCTTGGCAAGGTATATTTTAATTGAGCTAATTGTACTTGCAAGCGGCCTTCGTTAGATGTAGCACGGCCTGCAAAGATATCCAAAATAAGTATTGATCTATCTATAACTTTTACACCAACTGCTTGGCTCAAATTATTAATTTGCGAACCAGTTAACTCGCAGTCTAGTATAAGCACATCTGCCTGTGTTTGCTTAACAAGTTGTGCCACTTCTTCTACCTTACCTTTGCCGATAAGTGTAGCTGGGGTGTTTTCTTTTATATTTTGAAAAGCTTTGCCAACTACCATAAGTCCGGCTGTATGAGCAAGGCTCTCTAGCTCGGCAAGCTCTGCCTCTATATCTGTGACAGTTTTGTCAAAAGAAACACCTACCAAAAAGGCCTTTTCTTGATTTTCTACCGTTTTGTATGTTTTTGCCATAATTTGTTTTATCCTTATTTGCTATAAGTTTGATATTCTGCAACAATTGTTGTCAAAGTTTGAGTCAAATAATCAGCGTCATAGCTTGTATTTATTAACGAATCGTCCAAAAATTTGTCTACAAGTATCATTGTTTGGCACATATCAACAAGCTTGCCACTATACAAAGCAAGCACATAGTTAGAAGAATCTGCCTTTTTGCCTTGATACAAAGTGTACAATGCATCAAAATTGTTTTTTATTTGATCTGCTACAAGAGTGCTATTTTTGCCATATTCGATGTTTTGAAAATACTTAATAGTATCAGCGTTAATATGCTCATATAGACCAGCAAAAACAAAGTTAATATTAAGCTGTCCATCAACAATAGATGTTTGGTACAAATCTTGTATAGCAAACTTAAACGCCTTGTCCAAATCTATATTAGCTAGACTTGATACATAGCGAGTTTTTAGTCTATTATCTTCGTTGCTCATCATAACATTAACCAAAACCTTTGAGTCTTGATCATAGTTGTTTTTGTTTATAAAATCGATAAACTCATCATATCTGTCATATGCAGATAGTTTTTCGTAGTATTTTACAACTTTGCTATCTAACTTAAATTGTATTGCTTTGTCTAGCAATGTATATGTTTTGTTAATATCAGTTGATTTGCCATAGGCTTGTTCATAAAAATAATAGCTAGCAGAATAACTGCCAGTACTCTCAAACAAAGTCGCAAACTTTATCGGAAAGAATACACCTATTATCAAACAAACTATGCCCAAAAGGCCAACTATTATACCTAAAGTGATTAGGGCTGTTTTTATAATTAATTTGCTCATATTTATATATTAGCACATATTTATTTTGTTTTGCAAATATTTGCTTAATTTAGCTAGCTTTTGTGGCCAAAACTTTTGCCGTGGCTGTATCGATGATACATGTAAGAGTTGTTTTGTCACGACCTAAATAACTAATATACCAGCATATTGTCATATCTTCTCCCACGCCTTGGCCCACTATTTTTATAAAAAACTCACCCAAAAGTTTGTTTTTGGATATTTGCGTTTTTAATTTTTCTGCAAAAGTATCAGTGGCTATGTCAAAGGCCTGCTTATAACTTACTGCCCAATGTTGTGAGATGCATGGCATTTTCATCTGATCATCTATACCCCCACCATATATTCGCACATACAAATCGGCATTGTCTGACACTGTTTTTTCGATATCTGCTACATAGGTACTGTCAATAGGGTTAAATTCTAACACGCCTTCGTACTGCATAGTATCTATAAATAAAGTATAATGTGGCATATTGTCTGCATTTAGCTTATTAGTATACCTAACTGACAAAACACCAAAGTCTACAAGAGATGTCTTGATGCCATCATATTTGTATAACTGCTCTCTTTTGCCGCTGGTAAATGACACAACAAAATCTTTACCCTCTGCCAAAAACAAGTTCTGCCTATACTCACTAATATTTTGCCTATATATGTAGTTATTTTTATAATTGCAACCAAAAAGGCAAAGACAGCATAAGACCAATAACACGCACAAAATCTTTTTCATATATTATGTATATGAGCATAATATGTTGTTTATAATATCTCTAAAAAATATTCAAAAAATAATTAAAAAAAATAATTAAAAAATTTTTTGAAAAAATTAAAAATTTTTGTTGACAATTATATTTATATTTGATATTATCATAGAGCATTGATAATTCAATCGCAATAATCCTCGATAGCTCAATGGTGGAGCACTCGGCTGTTAACCGATAGGTTGTAGGTTCGAGCCCTACTCGAGGAGCCAAACTAAACTGTCTCAAACGAGGCAGTTTTTTTCTTTTATAAAAACATACTCACAAATTGACAAAATTTGCCTCAAAATATTATAATGATAATGTAAGTAATATGAGGTGGCTATGAAACCTATTGATTATATTTTTGAAATAGAAAGTATCGAAGATGTAGAGGCTATTTTGCCATATCTTAAACAAAAACACGGTCAAGATGCTACTATCTACTATCGTGGACAGTCAAATAGAGATTGGAACTTAATACCATCTATAGCTAGATTTGGTGATAAAGAACCTGTTTTTGAAAATTTGACCAATCATACACAGTTGTTTTCTAAATTATCACGAATGCAACACTATTATATGCCAACTAGACTATTAGACTATACAACAGACCTATATGTTGCTTTGTATTTTGCGTGTTTGGACGCTCACAAAAACCACGATGGCTGTTTATACGCAACCAACTACCATAGCATGAAAGATAACTACCAAATAGTACCTATCATCTGTGCACTAACCCAACTAAAAGAACCTATAACAATAGAAAACTTTGTAAAAGATATCCTTAAGGTCGAAGAAAAATCAAAACAAGACCAACTAATAGAATATATCGCATCGATGATACACTTTGGCTTTATCGTAGAACCAACCCAAAACTTTTATAAGCAACACGAAAATGTGAACCCAAGAATTTTGGCGCAAAAAGGTTGTTTTTATATACCTGGCAACAAAACAGACAAAAGTTTAGAAGGTATCAACAAAAAGTTAGAAAATGCGCGCAATATAAAAATACTACCTTCGATAGAATCTACCAGTCACATTTTGACATCATACAACTTTACTACAAAGTTTATAATACCTTGTAAGTTAAAAAACACTATACTAAAATACCTAAACTCAAAAGGCATAAACAAAAAGACCTTGTATCTAGAATAATAACAAAAAATAACACCTGCCAAAATTGGCAAGTGTTTTTTTTATTCTACAGTGACTGACTTGGCAAGGTTTCTTGGCTTGTCAGGATTAATACCTTTGGCAACACTAATATAGTATGCAAGCAGTTGCATATGAACTATTGCAAGATGACAGGCATAGTCAGATGGCAATTCTTGAAGCTTTATAAATATATCACTTTTTGTCAAGGCACTTTTTGCTTGATCAAAACATGACAACACCACGACCCTAGCTCCCCGAGCTTTTATCTCGTGTAGTGCGTTTAATGATTTTTCGAGTAAAGTTTTGTCTGTGATAAAAGTTATAACCAGGCTCTTATTATCAATTAATGCAAGTGTGCCGTGCTTTAGCTCGCCAGACGGACAAGCGATAGTATTGATATATGTTATTTCTTTTATCTTTAAGCTAGCTTCGAGCGAAGTAATATAATCTATACCACGCCCTATCAAAAATATATTTTTGTATTTTTTGATATCACTTGCAAGATTGATAATGCCATCACTTGCAATACAGCTGATAGCTCTAGACAATTCTTTTTGATATGTCAAAATATTTTTATCATATCCATTATATAATTTGGCAAGCAAATACAAAGCAAAGCACTGACAGTTGTATGCCTTGGTCGAAGCAACTGCAATCTCAACCCCAGCCAAAATTGGCCAAGCATAATCTGCTATAAAAGCAAGCGAACTATTAACATTATTAGTAAGTGCAATGCAAGTCGCACCTTTTGATTTTGCAAATTTTAATGCAGATATTGTGTCGGCAGTTTCGCCACTTTGACTAATAAAAATACAAACAGTACTTGTGTCAATTTTGTAGTTGTCATAAACAAATTCGCTAGCAATATGCGCTGATGTATCTATGCCAATATATTCATTAAAAAACCTTTGCCCCATTAGCCCCGCATGATAAGCAGTGCCACAACCTATGAGCATTATTTTGTTTGTTTGAGATAGTATTTTGTTAAAGTCGTAGACCAATTCTTTGTTGGCAAAATAATACTTGGCGACAGTAGAAAGTAGTGTTGGTATCTGAAAAATTTCTTTTAACATAAAGTGTTTATACTCACCCATTATACTATCAACAAAGTTAATATCTAAAGATACCGACCGTTTGGTCTGTTTTTGACCATTATTATCAAAAAACTCTATATTATTATTCTCAATACAAGCAAACTCATTATTACCTAAAACATAGTAATTATGGGCTTTTCCGATAAATGTGACAACATCACTAGATACCAAAAACCCGTCCGAGTGGTCGGCTATATATAATGGGCTGTCTTTTCGTGCTAGGTACATACAATTATCTTTATCTTTGTTGATGCACGCTATAGCATAAGAACCTTTTAATTTGCTACATGCTTTTATTACTCTCATCATATAGTTTGAGTTGTTTTCTAGCGATATTAGGTTGGGTATAATCTCGCTATCTGTTTGAGATTTTAGATTGATATTTTTGGCAAGTAGCATCTTTTTTATCTCGGCATAATTTTCTATTATTCCATTATGCACTACTGCCCAAGTTTTGTCTTGAGATAGATGCGGATGACAGTTTGTTAAGTTTGCTTTGCCATGCGTTGCCCACCTAGTGTGAGCGATTGCAGTTGTTGATGTGTCGTCTTTATAATCTATTGCTTTGTGCAAATTGCCAATGCTACCAACAGCTTTGGTTGTGTCAAAATTTTCTTTGCCTATACTACATATACCTGCAGAGTCGTACCCACGATACTCAAGTTTTTCTAGTTCTTTTATTGCTTTTTGTTTTGCATTGTCTTTGGTTATTACTCCAATAATTCCACACATAAAAAAATAGTCTCCTACTTTTATATATGCTAACCAAAATGGCAAAGTTAATTTTTTCTTTACACCCTATCAAAATCATGTTATACTCTACATAGGAGTGACAACATGTATAATCTATTCAAATATTTTGACATACTACAATTAGAGTCAACTTACGAAAAAGAATTTGATAATATTAACCCTAACAAAAAAATCGCCATTTTGCCACCAGTGCTAAAAAAATATTTTGGCAAGACTGTTTTGGCATATTTGGTTATGTCTCAACCAGAGAGTCAAGATCATCATTATGGTGTGACAAGACCAATAGGTGCAATATTGCGTGCTATAAAAACAAAGCGTGTTATGAAAGTTATTAGCTGTGCTCAATCAGAATTTGCACCGGACAAAAATGACTTTGCTAGAGAATATTATGATTTAGAAGACCACGAAGATTGGTGGCCAAATCGCACACCAGAAAATGAAGAAACCTACAGAATATGTTTAGAAAAAATGTTTAAGGTTTGCAAAACACTTAACATCTTTGGCAAATATAAACAATCATATTATGACGACTATTTGGCAACAGTTCAAAAACTATTTAATGATGAATATTGGTATTTCTTTTTGGCACTACAAGACAACCCTATTACACCACTTGATGACGAAATAATGTATCAAAGAGATCTAGCAAAAAAAGAACACGAAGTTCGTGCTCTAAAACGCCAAGAAAAACAAAAAGCTGAAACCGAAAGCATGCGTCAACTTTTTATAAAAGATATAAAAGAAAATATGAAGTCTTTTATAATAAAAGAAATTGCCCCTACTATAAAAAATAAAGCAGATTATTGCAAAGTAGACTTTTATGAGTTTATAGGCAAAATGATAAAAGACCTATATATTCATCCAGAGAGTTATATAGGTTGCTACAACGCAGCTCTAACATCAAAGGCACTAACAACTAACCAAGAATCACTAAAAGAAACTTTTAAGGTAAACATGATAAAGACTTATGCCAAAGCTTGCGTAAAACCAATGGCAGAAGACGAACATGTAAACAATATAAGTGAAAAAATTTTAGTTTTGCTTAATGCAATGCTACAGCAAGAAAAAACTGGCGAAGTGACCGAAAAGTCAAAAGAAATTGTTAACAACTGCATGAAATATATTAGTGACAATATGTATAAAGTTAGCAACACTACCTGCAAACAAGAATTGCAAGAAATATATGATGGGCTTGTAAAAGATTATTACGAAACTACAGATGCAGAACAATTGTCTAATATCTATATTGGATACTTTTTATCAAATGATAAATTTGAAGAAAATGCCACTACAACCAAACAAATTGATGGTGAAGAATAAAAAAAAGAGAGTTTATAAACTCTCTTTTTTTTGTTATTCTTTTTCGTTATTAGCTTGGTCTACTTGTGGTTGTTTTTCAGCACCACTGTCTACTACATCTATTGTTGCAGGTTCTTTCTTTTTTAACATATAAAGAGAACTTGCAATATATTGCGAAACAATCATAACAAGTGCCAAATTAAACATTATTATATATGTAAGCTTGGTCAAAGTTAACTCTATCAAAAGATGACCTAACACTGCATTAATAATTATATTTAGCATAAAAGTTGCAAACAACACAACTATTATTGATGCAACAAAGGCACTACCAAATATGATTAGAGCTTGCCACCAGTTGGTTTTGATGCATTCTTTTAAAGTGTTTGCTTTGTCTTTTAGTGAGTTAACATTGTCTCTAAAATATACAAATCCAAATGCTATACCACTAGCAAGCATAAGTATAACACTAACAAATACACCATACTTTCTCATGGCTTTTGCCTCTTGTTCTACATACTTACCGCCAGCTGTAATATATGATAATTTCTCTTTTTTAGCATATGAAATAACACTAGACAAAACTTTGTCAGAGTTGTCTGTAGACACTGCAAGTACATTTTGAGTATAAGTAATAGGTTTTACAAATGTATTAAAGTCAGAACTTGTCATATTAAAAAACTCTTGTTCTAACTCTATACCACCACTATAGGCAGTACTAACACCTACTATTTTGTATTTTTTGTAAGCTATATCAAAACCATTTTTTGCAGTTATTTCAACATACAAGTTATCAAAATGGTTCAAAATCCAGCTATTATCTATCGAACTTTTGATAAGCTCAAATGCAGCTACACTGTCAGCAGCTTCGAATAGATCTTTTGAGTTAATGTTTTGGTTCCAAAGTTCGTTAAAAACATTTACTGGCAAGATTATTTCGTTTTCTTTTAGGTTGGCAGAGTTAAACGCTATCGGAGAAAACTTATATATTTTTAGATAAGAAGAATATACATCTTCTGCATCTTTTGTTGTCACTCTTGCTGTTTCACATGCAAATGTAAAACCTTGAAGATTTTTTATATATAGTGGATAATTAATTTGTTTTATTGTACTAGCTTGTCTGTCGGTAAAACCTACAGAAGTAAATACGGTGTTGTAAAAATAGTTTTTGTTATAGTTGTTTATAACATAATCTTTTGAGTTAGTATCATATACACTATCATATTTTTCATATTGGTTATAATTGGTTTTGTATACACCGACCATATGCAAAGTAATAGGTTGACCTCGTTGAGTTATACAATAGATGGCATCGTTAGTGTTAAACAAGTCTTGTTAACTCTTTGCCTTGTATATGTCACTG
>JAZRSV010000002.1:0-8034 GCA_045651685.1 Clostridia bacterium
ATTGCATTAGGAGAATTTAACCGATGGTAAGAATTTGGACAAAATTGTTAAAAGAAGAAAAAATATTAAAAGATCTTATATACGAACAAGAAGAATCTTTTGAGATAGAAAACTTTCAAACATATATGGAAGATATCAGTGGTAGACTAGAGATATCTACCCCTATCGTTTTGACAAAACACATAAAGCACTATGTATGCTTTAACAACGCAGTGTTTTTGCCAGCTGACTTTGCCGAAGTTGTAGACTTTGATAAACTAGTTATAGAAGAAGCAAGTTTGTAATAATAAAAAAACCTACTAAAATTTAGTAGGTTTTATTTTTTTTATTAATCGTTAAGAGTTTCAAACAAATTGTACAACACATCATTAAATCTATCTGGAGCATACAAAGCAGCCTCCATAGACAAATCTATAATTTTGTTATTTTTGATACCAATAGCTCTGTTATGTTTGCCAGAAACAAGCAACTCTATTGCTCTTACAGCAAACTCTAAAGCAAGCATACGGTCTCTAACAGATGGTGCACCACCCCTTTGAATATAGCCAAGAACATCAGTCTTTGTCTCTATACCAGTTTTTGTTTGGATAGATTTTGCCAATTCTTGTATATCCATTAAGTTTTCGGCAACAACAACAGTTGGGCTTGATATACCACGCTCTTTAGAAGCTTTTACTTTGTTTATAATTTCTTCTGGAGTGATAGGCTTTTCTGGAATAACTACTACATCACAAGCACATGCTGCTGCACTGTGCAAAGCGATGTCACCACAGTGTCTACCCATAACTTCTATAACAGAACAACGATCAAGTGCTGACATTGTTTGTTTTATACTTTCGATAGCAGATGCTGCTACATTAACAGCACTATCAAAACCAAGTGAACTATCGGTATAGTCAAGGTCGTTGTCAATAGTTGCTGGTATAGCAATGGTTTTTACACCTAGCTCATTTAGCTCCATAACACCTCTAAAAGAACCATCACCACCGATAACTATAAGAGCATCGATATCATGTTTTTTTAGATTGTCAACAGCTTTTCTTTGACCTTCTAAAGTCATAAACTCTTTGCTACGAGCTGACTTAAAAACTGTGCCACCTAGGTGAGATATATTGCGAACATCATCATAAGTGATAGCTTTGATATTGTCATCGATAAGACCTTGATAACCATTATATACTGCAAACACATTAATATAGTTAAAGCTTGCATACTTAACTAATATATTGATGCAGGCATTCATACCTTGGCTATCGCCACCACTTGTTAATATTGCTATGTTGTTTACCATTTGATTCTCCTTAAATAAACTTTATACAATCCTCGTTTATTATACCATTAATTTCGTTCAAAAGATAGTTATTTACATTAACTTTGAAGCTATATTTGAAAGCTTTTCCTGTTTTTTCGCATTTTACCACTACTGGATTTGGTCCAATGTAGTTTTTTAACACTTTTACAATCTTTTCGTTAACCATTGTGTTGGTTGTATCAAATTTTAGATAAAGTGTTTTTGGAGCTTCTTTTTTCTCCTCTACAACCACTTCTGGTTCTGGTTTAGAGTTTGCTTCTTCGGTATTCCAGAAGGTCACTTTGTCTGGCATTATAATTGGATCTTTGCCATCTGGCATAGACAATTTGCCATGTATACTAAGCAAACTATCTTCTTTTAGTTGTTCTTTATTTTTTGCAAAGATGTTTGGGAACATCATAACATCAAATGTTCCATACAAATCTTCGACACGAACTATTGCCATCTCTTTGTTGCCGTTTTTTGTATACATCTTTCTAATTTCGCTGACAATACCACCACAGGTGACTTCCATATCGTTAGTAAGACCATGTGTATCTGCAACAGAAGTTTCTTCTGACTCTTCGTCAATTTCTTCTTCGCCTTGATATTTTTTTGGTAGCATTGCAGAGTTTAGGTTAAATGCATTAAGTTTTTCGATATAGTTATCTAATGGATGTCCAGATATGTATACACCTGTCACATCTTTTTCAAACTTAAGCTTTGTTTGGTCTGTATACTCTTTGATATTAGGATACTCTACTGTATCTATTTGTTTTGCTGTGTCAAAGTTATCAAACAAACTAAATTGACCACAGGCACGGTTCTTTTTGTCTTTTGATATACGATCTACTATCAAATCGTACACACTCATAAGTTGCGAACGAGTTTTGCCAAAGCAGTCAAAAGCACCACTTAATATCATTGCCTCTAGACAACGCTTGTTCATACCGTTTGTCTCTTGTCTGCTAATAAAGTCGTACAAGTCTTTGTACTCGCCGTTGCGATTACGCTCTTCGATAACGGCATCAATAACTGCTATACCAACATTTTTTAGAGCGGCAAGGCCAAAACGAAGTTTGCCATCTTCTACACTAAAATATGTTTCACTCTTGTTGATATCTGGTTTTAATACTTCTATTTTTTGTTCTTTTGCGTAGATAACATATCTTTTTACTTCATCGGCAGAAGTTATACGGTTGTTTAGTACCGCCGCCAAAAATTCTACCGGATAATAACACTTTAGATATGCTGTTTGATATGCTAGATATGCATATGCTGCAGCGTGAGATTTGTTAAACGCATATTTTGCAAAGTTCTCCATATCGGCAAAGACTTTGCGCGCAACATCTTCTGATACGCCAAGCGCCAATGCTCCAGGGATACTCTTTTTGCCTTCTGGGTCTTTCCAGCCGTAGATAAACTTTTCTCTCTCGGCAGCCATTTTTTCGACTTTTTTCTTACCCATGATTCTTCTAACATTATCTGCTTGTCCTAGAGTATATCCACCCATAACTTGAACTATCTTCATAACTTGCTCTTGATATACGATAATACCATAGGTAGCTTTTAGTATAGGCTCTAGACAAGGGTGATCGTAAACAATCTTTTCTGGGTTATGCTTATTTTCTACATACTGATCAATATATTGCATAGGACCAGGACGATATAGAGATATACCCGCGATAATATCTTCTAGAGAGGTTGGACGAAGGTTTTTCATAAAGCGTTGGAAACCTTCACTTTCTAACTGGAATATAGTAACGGTATTGCCGGTACTTATCAAGTTATAAACATTAGGGTCATCATAGTCCATATCATAAAAGTCTATGTCTACCCCATGTATTTTCTTTACAAGTTTTAGCGCCTTGTCAATATCTGTTAGTGTACGCAAGCCCAAAAAGTCCATTTTTAGTAGGCCTAGGTCTTCTAGCTCGATCATTGAGTATTGGGTTGCAATTTCTTCGCCGTTTTTTGCAAGTGGTACAAATGTATCAACTGGCTCTGGCGCTATAAGTATACCACAGGCATGAGTTGATGTCTGTCTTGGTGTACCTTCTAGTTTGATACTAATATCAATTATTTGTCTTGTTCTTTCGTCTTCGTCATAAATTTTGCGAAGTTCTGGAATGATAAATTTTTCGTTTTCTTCTTTACCCGTTGTACCAAAATAATATTTTAGTACTGGAGGTTTTTTGATACCATCAGGTAGTTTGTTAGGTATGGCTTTACATATTTTGTCAACATCAGGTAGTGGCAATCTCATAACACGGCTAACATCTCGTATTGCGTTTTTTGCTGCCATTGTACCAAATGTACCAATATACGCTACATTTTCTGGATGGTATTTGCGCTTTGCATATTCGATAACTTCTTCACGACGGTCATAACAAAAGTCAACATCAAAGTCGGGCATCGAAACTCTTTCTCTATGAATAAATCTCTCAAACAGCAAATCGTATTTGATAGGGTCTACAGCTGTAATACCTGTAGTATATGCAACAATACTACCTGCACCAGAACCACGGCCCGGGCCAACTGGTATATTGTTTTGTTTTGCATAGTTAATATAGTCCCAAACAACCAAGAAGTACTCTACGAAACCTTGCTCTTTGATGATAGAAAGCTCTTCTTCTACACGCTTTTCTATCTCTGGAGTTATGACTTTGTACTTTTTCTTTAGACCATCATAACACAACTTGGTTAAATAGTCGCTTGTTGTCATACCATCTGGCGCTGTATATACTGGGATAAAGTTTTCGTTATTACGAAGAGCTGTGCCCTCTGGCATATTAGGCACTTCTTTGTGACTTTTTGCCTTAAGTGTGACAAAACACTTATCTGCTATTTCTTGCGTAGCGTCTAGTGCCTCTGGATATGCACCCAGCACTTCTTCCATTTCTTCACGAGTTTTTACATAAAACTCATCAGTATCAAATTTTAGACGGTTTGGATCGTCTACAAATTTACCCATTTGAACACACATCAAAACATCTTGCAAGATTGCATCTTCTTTGTTGATATAGTGCGCATCGTTAGTTGCTACTGTTTTTACACCAATTTTTTTTGCTAATTGGTTAAGTGGTTCTAATATTTCTAATTGCTCTGGCAGACCATGATTTTGCAATTCTATATAAAAGTCGCCCGGAGCAAACATATCACGCATTTTTATTGCTAGTTGTTCTGCCTCGTCAAATCTGCGTTGCAATAATAATTGAGGTATATGGCCTGCAAGACATGCAGATAGACAAATAAGACCTTCGGAGTGTTGTTGCAACACTTCGTAGTCTATACGAGGTTTATAATAAAAACCTTCTCTCGAAGCTATAGCATTTAACTTTAATAAATTGTCATAACCAGTATTGTTTTTTGCAAGCAAAATTAAGTGACCAGCATCTACTTTGCCTTGTTTTTGATGGCGGTCATGTGCGATATAAAACTCACAACCAATAATAGGTTTGATACCATTGCGATAACACTCTGCATAAAAAGCCAATGTGCCTGCCATATTGCCGTGATCAGTAATTGCAACTGCATTTTCGCCACGCTCTTTTACAACTTCTACAAGTTTTTTGATGCGCGCTACACCATCAAGCAAGCTATACTCGGTATGTACATGCAAGTGCACAAAGTTTTTCATAAGTGTCTCCTTTTTGTTATTTTAACTCTTTTGCTATAGTTATAATCTTTCTAAATTTGTGATTAATACCACTTTTAGTTATAGGATTTTTTGTAAGTTTAGTCAAGTTTTCTAAACTTTCTTCTGGGTTTTGCAAACGAAGTTCACATATCTCCCTTAAATTTTCTGGCAAAGATTCTAGACCTTGTTTGTTTTGAATCTTTTTTATTGCCTCTAGTTGTTTCATACTAGCATTAACGGTTTTTGTTATGTTGGCGTTAATGCAGTTGTTTTGGCGATTAATGTGATTTCTAACCTGTCTTAAGGTTATCTCGTTTTGAAGTGTTAAAACGCTTCTAAACGCCCCTATTAGAGCAAGTAGGTCACTAATTTGCTCTGCTTCTTTTATATACAAAACAAATACTTTTTTGCGATGTGTTTTTTTGCTATTAATACCTTGACTAAATAGTAAACTAGAAAAGTCTTTTGCAAATACTTCGTTAGCAAATACAAATTCTAGCTGATATCCACTAAAAGTTCTAACTGGTCTTTCTAACTCTTTGTTAATAATAATATTGCTAGTAGAGCTTGTTAAAAACACACCCTTAATATATGATATTGCACAGCAAGCACTTTCTATAATATGCTCATCAATACCTTGTATAAGCTCAAAAATGCCTTCGCTATTAATCTTTGCCAAGCCACAGTCTAGCATAAGTTGTTTAGAAATGTTAGCTGGTATATTAATAAGGTATCTTACTGTTTTGTTTATGTTAAAATCTTCGTCAAGTTCTAAAGTTGCTGTTTGGCCATATAGTCTTTTTAGAGAGTCGTTAACCAAATCAAAAATGTCTTTTATATCAGTTTTTATCTGAATAAAAGTTTCGCCATTTTTTATACTTAACTCACCTGCAGAATGGATTATTGCAGATAGTTGAGCTAGTTTGCAACACTCATTTTGGCAGACAGCATTTATAACTTCTTTTTTTGCGTCAGTAGTAAATGACATTAATTATTTTCCTTTCTTACATAATGTTTGAACTTTGGTAGTTTGTCTAGGTTGGCAATATTGCTTGCTGGTATGTTGTATTGTTTGATAGCTTGTCTAGGTTTGTTAAAATCTGCTATACGCTCAATACTATGAGCATCAGAACCTGCAATAAACATAACACCCATTTTTACCAACTCGTCAATTTCTTGTTGGGTATAGTTAAGTCTTTTGCCGTTAAGTTCTAACATTGTACCACGCTTTGCAGCTGCTTGTCCAACTTTGACAATATCTATCTTGGCACCAACATTTGGATGAGATATAACATCTATGTCATACTTGTTAATAGCATCAATATATGCTTGAGTATTGCGCTCAACAAGTTTTTTTGAATAACCAAAAACTTTGCCAAGCATATTGGCAAGTCTCCACTTAAAAAACTCTTTTATACTTGGAGCTTTGCCCATCAAATGAAAACCACAAACAACTATGTCTAGAGTTTTGTAATCTTCTTTTTCTATATCTACATCGCCCTTGCTAGAAACCAAATTTGCTTCTACGCCAATAAGAATGTTTATCTTATATTTTTCTTCTAATTCTTTTACTTGAGAACGCATTAGGGCAATATTTTTGCGATATGTGCAATACAATTTGTGCAAAAAGCCATGATCGGTTATTGCAATTTCTTTTAATCCCAATTCGCTAGCTTGACGCACATTGTCTTCTAAAGTACCTGTAGCATGTTTAGAAGGTATACCCTTGCGCTTGCTATATATTGTATGAGTATGATAATCTCCCCAAAAAGCCATATTTAGAACTTATCTCCTACAAAAATAATTTCAGTACATAACATTATACCAAATTTTTTGTAAATAGTCTTTTTTATTTTGCAAATAATTCTAAAAACTTGACTACTTTTTGCTTTGTTTAAGTTTACTATAAAGCCACAATGTTTGGTCGAAACTTGTGCATCACCTATTTTTAGCCCTTTAAGGTTAAGTTTTTCTATTAAGATAGGTACAGCAACCCCATCTACTTTCTTAAAAACACTACCTGCGCTAGGCAGATTGTATGGTTGAAGCATCTTTTTTTTGTTAAAGTTGGCAAAACAAGTATTTTTTATAACATCGCCTGTACCATTTGTTAAGTTTAGCTTAATACTTGTTATGACAAAATGTTTGTCTTGAAAAAAACTTGTGCGATAACCAAATAGTAGTTGCTCGTTGCTATAAACATAATCATTGTAGCCGTCAGTAAAAGATACACTGCAAACAACATCTTTTATCTCACCACCAAAACACCCAGCATTCATAACAACAGCGCCTGCTATAGTGCCAGGTATACCATACGACCACTCTAGCCCAGACAAATTGTTGTCCCATGCAAAACGGTTAAGCTCAAACAGCCCAACACTTGCACCGCAAGTTATTGTAAAATTATCAGCCTCAATGTCAAAAAACTCTCCAGCCAAAGATATAAAAACCATATTTATCTTTTTTGAACTAACCAGCAAATTAGAACCTTTGCCAATAACAAACCATTTTGCATTGTTATCATCACACACTTTTATTACTTGCTTTAGAGCTAATATTGTTTTTACAACTATATACAGTTTAACAACTCCACCTATCTTAAATGTAGTTAAGTTTTTTGACAAATAATTTTTATAGATAACTATATCGTTATTTTTTTGCAATGTATTATATATTTTTTCAAAATTTTTCATAAAACACCCCACAATATGCCAAAATTTGGCCATAAATTGCCCTTAAAATGGCAAAACTTATTTGTTTAGACAAATACTCGCCCAAATTCTACAAGCTATTGTTGCAGTGTTTAAGGTCATAAACATAGTCTACATAAGATATTATATTGTCGCTTTTTAACCAACAAAACTCTTTGCCATTATTAATAAAGTTTTTTGTTTGATACAAAATCTTAATGTCAACACGATATCTACTTTTGTCAAAAATAAAAAATGGCGCCAAAAACAAAAAGACAATAACAGCTATTGTCAAGATAGTTTTTGCTAATATCTTTTTTGATTTTTTTTGTTTTTCCATAATAATATATATGCAAAAATAGAAAATAAAAAAACTACAATATTAGTTGTAGTTTTTTATTGTTTATTAAGTT
>JAZRSV010000003.1:0-67155 GCA_045651685.1 Clostridia bacterium
TAATATAGTATATATTAACAAAAATTATTTTTCAATAGTCAACGCAGATTTTTATACGAAAATTTCAAAAAAAATTGCAATTTTGACTATCAAAACTGCAATTTCAAAAATTTTGTACTTTTACTTTTTTTATTCTCTACAAAAAACTCTTGCAACAAGCACTGTCATATCATCTTTTTTTACACCATAATTTAGCTTGATAACATGCTCTAAAAGTTCGTCAGCAAAACCTTGTGGGTTGGTGTTTTGTATATTATTTATAAAATCTTTTAACTGCGATTCGTCTTCAAAAGATTCGGTTATGCCATCACTTACAAGCACAACCATGTCTGTTGTATCAAGAGCCGTTTTACTTATCTTTGGTGATACATCTTGCAAAATACCCATTGGCAAAGCGCCACTTTCGACAACGCTTGTTGTATCTTTGTGTTTTATAAAACCAACACAACCACCAAGTTTGATAAAATCTGCTATACTGTTTTTTAGATCAACCACACAGATGTCAAGCGCCGAAAAGACATCGCTACTACCAATATTTAATAATTTATTAACACTAGACAAAATAATATCATTGTCAAAACCCGCTTTATAAAAATTTTCTACCAGACTTATTGACAAAGTAGATGCCCTATTTGCTTTTTCTCCACTACCCATACCATCACATATTGCCATCAAATATTTGTCATCATCAAGTTTGAGTATAGAATATGTATCGCCACTAATCTCACTATCATCTTTTGTCTGATGTGCCAGGCCAAACATTATGTCATACTTTGGTGCACTTGTTAGAGTCATTACGGCAAGGCCAGAAGTTTCGGCAGGTGTTATGTCTGACAATTGCATTTTGCTAGAGCAGACTTTTTGAACAGTTTTTATAATAGCCGCATTGTCGATATCGTTATTGCTCACAACAAGCGAAACTTGCGAAACATCTTTGCTTTTTTCGTACACGGCAACTTCGTTTACTGTCACATTTTTATAGGCAAGCTCTTCGGTTATTCTGTTTTCTTTTTTGTTGTCAAAAATAATTGTTGTTTTTACTTGTTGTGCCAGATTTTTTAATATTCTACTAACACCGCTTAACTGCTCTGCAATAAGTACTCTGCTATTATCAAGATTGGCAACCGTTGTGCTATATTTTTTATAATCGGCAAGAAGTTCGTTAGTTGCTGTCACCAAGCTGTTTACTTTGCCACACCTGCTAGTTAGGTACGATGGTATATCAAGTAGTGTTATGCGGCCTTTTTCAAAACCTATGTCAACAAGCTCTTCAAAGACCTCTTGCATTTTTGTACCATAAGAGCGCATACACTTTGTTTTGTTAGGGCAATTATCACAAGACGCATTAATAAGTTCACTTATTATCATGCGCTTGGCATCTTCGATATTTAGATTGCCTTTTACTAACTTTCTAAAAACTTTGTCCATCTCAAAAAATACATCAGAAACTTGCAACAGCTGCCTACTTGTTTGTTGCTTGTTTTGGTTGATAAAGTTTTTGTAAGCGTAGTTGTTGTTAGTGCTAAAAAGCCTATTGTTTATACCTTGCAAGACCTTTGACGAAACCAACAAAAATCCCCCAAAGCCTATAGCAAGAGCAACTATGTTAAAAAGTGAGTAGTCATAAAAAACTTCAAAATATAGTCCAAACAAAATATCTACAAACAACATCGCAACTATAGACAATATCTTAATATTAGACTTAAACACGCCGCATACAAGCCCCATGCAACAAAATAGCGCTACATATGCAACATTTTCTGTAGCGAGCGCCACACCAAAGCCGACAACAACACCTATCGTAGTAGTCCAATGATTAGGACAAACATATGTAGCAAATAGCAATATAAGCGCAGCAAACAGTCTAACAAAATCTGCATAGTACAAGTTAATATTAGCAAGGCCACAAAAAATGCCCATAATAATTAACGCCCCACAAACCCCCTCGTCTACATTAAGTGATAAATTGTAGTTTCGCCTAGCAAAAGCTCTATAAAAAACAGTGCAAGCAATAGTAAAAACAGCATTTAACAAAAAGTGTAAAAAAGCATATATATAACCTTGAGAATTTACTATTAAATACATCTCTCCTAGGCAGCAAAGAGCAACATAAAAAACAACAAATGGCATTGATATTTTTATATTAGTTTTTTTATGCAACACACATAGCAAAACAACTACGCCGCAGCATATACCACTAACAACAATATTAGCTATACTAATTTTGCTCAAAGCGCTCGCTACAAAATAAGCACCTGTTATTTTCAAATAATTTTTTAAGCTAAAGGCAAGTGCGAGATAAAGGCCCAACTTAAACGGTTGCAACCCATCACCTATTTTTGCTATGCACAATATCCAAAATATAACTGCAAGCCCAACATACTTTGCTGCGGCAATATATGTCGCCATGCCAATATAACTTTTACTTTTAGCAATACTATTCATATCTTTTTCTCCCTAAAAAACAACTATAAAAAGTATAACTAACTATCGGCATAAAATAAAAAAACTACAAAGGTCTTACTTTGTAGTTTTTTGAATAAAAATCGCATTAACTAAAATATATTGTCGCAATTAATCAAGTTTAAGATTTTTGCATTGCTCGTCTAACGCAGTTGGTTCTTTGCCAAGATTTGGAAAAGTATGTTTGCCATCGTTGTTTTTTCTAGGCAAGATATGAAAGTGTAAGTGAAATACACTTTGTTCTGCCGCTTTACCACTAGCGTTAAGAATATTAACCCCATCAAAGCCACAGTTATTAACATAATGATTAGCAACTGTTTGTACAGCTTGCATTGTTTTGTTTAGATATTCTTTGTCACAATCCAAAACATTTTCATAGTGTTGTTTTGGTATAACCAAAGTATGACCATAGGTATCTTGTGAGATATCCAAAAAAGCATACGCATAGTCATCTTCATAAATTTTGTAAGAAGGAATTTCACCTTTTATAATTTTGCAAAATATACAATCACACATTTTCTTTTTCTCCTAATATTTTTTTACAACACACTGCCACACATACTGCACTACCTATGCCTACAACAAACTGGCCTATCAAACTAGGAAAAGCAAAGTATGGCAAAAACATAATATCTTTTGCAGATAATATAAAAACATCTCTATAACTCATACCATCAAACTCGTATTGGTCATGAGCAACTTTTTTTACAAATGTACCAAACATCGGTACAAATAATAATGGAAAACTAATAGCAATAACACAGCTACATATATACAATACAATGGCATTTTTTACTACAAGCATTATTATGCTACCAGCAATTAAACAAGCAACACTTATTATACAACTCAAAAAAGAATAACCTTTTTTTACTAATCGTTTTGCAAGCAAGTTGGCAACAATTTTGCATACTTCTATCAGCGCCATAACAATAGCAACTGCTTCGAAAGTTAATTTTTCTATATACAAATACAGTGGCACAATAACATCTAATATAGACTGAAATATTGCAAATGCCATATGAAAAATATTGTAAGTTTTGTAAGAAGATTTGTCTACTTGTGGTGGGGTTGCTGTTATGTTGAGATAAGCAAACTTAAGCAAGTTATAACCATACATAATTGGTATCGCAGAAGATATATAAAGTACACCACCCACAATAGCAAGCAACAAAACAGAATTTTTGTAGCTAGAACCCAAAACATAACCACTCAAAAGCACAAATATAAGTTTGCCAACATTGGTAGCTATCTGAAACTTTGCTACATTAACCTTTTTGTCAGTAAAGGCAAATAACAAATTAAGTGGTACCGAGTACAACACTTGAGCAAAACTAGCAAGCAATGCGATTATAATACACATCCACCATGTGGTAGGTAGCGCCAACAAAAACTGCAAAGTAATGAGTGGTACTGTGTGTAGTATCATCGCAATGACACCATATTTTTGCAAAAACTTTTTGAGTGCCCAGTTAAGAAAACCACACAAAGCATAATATACATTAAGGTAAAGCATAACCATGTACATATTGCCGCTATTTTTTAATATAATTAAAGGAATAAAGGCCTTTACCATACTATCGGCAAAAGCTTTTATTAATTTATGATAAAAAATAAGATTAGTGCGATTTTTCATAAGTACACAATAATATTATCAAAATTTTTAATTTTTATCAAACAAAGTTAATATACAAGTGTTTTTTAGTTGTTTTAATTTTGTTTTTATAATAAACTATAAATAGGAGATTATTATGAAAAAGCTTAGTAAATTTTTTGCATTAACTATTATGTGTTTGATGACTAGTGTTGTGCTTTTTGGTTGCACCACTACAATAGACACTAGCACTATTATTGGTACATGGGTAAATAATGATGCTATGTATACTCAAATACAATTTATCCAAGACTCTAAAGAAGGCGAATCTCTTAGTGGCAGAATTAGCTATTATATCAAAGGCGACCCAGAGCCAAAACAAACAGCATTTTGGCAAAAGGCTGAAAACAAATACAACATCGACTTTGGTGGCAGTTCGGCATATCTTGCAGAGCTAAAAAATGGTCAAATGATTTTGACAGAGCCAACATCTGGTACATCTTGGGAGTATGTAAAAAAATACAACAACTAACTTAATAAATAAAAAGCACTCTATGCATATAGAGTGCTTTTTTGTTATGACAAGCAAAAACAAAAAAAGACCCAAACTAATGGGTCTTTGTTTTTGGTAGCGGCGGTAGGAGTCGAACCTACGACCTTTCGGGTATGAACCGAACGCTATAACCAACTAAGCTACGCCGCCAAATGGTGATCCCAAGGAGAGTCGAACTCCTCACTTCGCCGTGAAAGGGCGATGTCTTAACCGATTGACCATGGGACCAAATATATAAAAACTTATCTTTTGTAAAAAATAAGTAATGGTTGCGGGAGTGGGACTCGAACCTCACGACCTTCGGGTTATGAGCCCGACGAGCTACCTACTGCTCCATCCCGCGATATGGCCTAAAAATCACTAGGCTTTGTTATTGTATATGAAAAAAAAATATTTGTCAATAGTTTAATCAAAAAAAACTATTTTTTTTGTAAAATAGTTTTTTGACCAAATTTTATTCAAAAATAACATCAGAATCTTTGTTGTATCCTTGAGATCTGTACATGTCTGCTATCGCTTGTGAATTGCTAAAATAATCTATTTGACTCTCTACATCGGCAGTATATTCGTTAATATATGCAACGCTCTTGTCAAGAGATCTTTTTTGATGCTTTAGTCTTGCAAGGGAAACAAATTGTATTGTAAGGCCGATAAGCATAGCGCAAAAAATAACAATTGCACCAACTGTAACCAACTTTACTATTGTCTTAAGTTTGTTTTCGGTCATAGCATCGTCCTTTTTTTAACAATTTTCTACCTTGATTATAAATAAAATTTATTAACTTGGCAACTAAAAAACCTATAGTTGTTCGCTCTAACCAAAAAGCAAATAAATAACTTATTAACAAAAAAACTCTAAATTGGCCATAATTACAATAATTTATACCAAAAAAGAATGCAAAAACCAATATAATGCCAAATACAATATCACAACAAATTGTTATAGCAATATTGCTCAAAAGTATTTTTCGCACACATACACATATCTCATAAACTATGCCAACCAATAAGCCAACATAAATCATAAAGATACAGCTATTGCCCAAAATGCTAGAAGAAAATAACATTACTTAAACATCTTTCTAAACAAATTTTGTTTTTTGCCCATGCTATATTTTATAGAGTTAACTACCCCTTCTAAAACAATAATACCTTGTTCTACATCCAACTTTGACACATGCAAATTAGCACCTTCGATACACATTTTGTCACTAGACACAATTAGATGCACACAAGTTTCGTTGGCACCCAATACTTTTTCGACCCCTGTTATTGCGAGGTTGTTGCGATTGATAAGTGTAAGTCTACTCTCTGCAAAGTTGTTGTTTGATTGATTTTGTTGTGGTTGTTCTGCCATAAATACCTCCTGATATACTTATCATATACTATGGCAAAACATGTTTTTTTATGACAAAAAAATTGGAGAAATTATCCCCAACTTTTTGTTTTTGCATTTATTTTTTATAAAAATTACATTTTATCATACATTTTTGCTAGTTTTTTTGCATTTTTTACTGCTTTTTTTACAAAATTTTCGCCAGAAACTTTTTTGTACTTTTCGTCACCCATGGCAACTTCTAAAATAATTGGTCCATTATAACCAGTATTTTTTATCTTGGCAAGTACATTGTCCCAGTCAATATTGCCGTCAAAAGGTATCATATGTCTATCTTTTTTGCCATCGTTGTCATGTATGTGCAAGCAGGCAAATTTGCCTTTGTACTTTTCAAAGTTAAATGTATCACTAGTAAAAGCATGGTCATGGCCACTATCATAACACACTTGCAAATTGTCGTTTTTTATGTTGTCAAAAATATAATCAAAATAATCAGGCTTGCGTGAATTTTCTATAGCCAAAATTATGTTGAACTTTTGGGCATAATTAGCAAGTGCTTGAAAGCGCTTGATACCTATAAGACTTTTTGGCGGTGGATTTTGTCCTTTGGTTGCATGAAGTATCGCAATAGGTATGTTGTATTTGCTTATTTGTTTGATATGTTTTTGAAATGTTTTTAGTAGTTTATCACCCTTTTTGCCTTCTTGCCAGAAGTCATTAATATCCAAAAACTCAAGGTGTGCCATATGAATGTTTAGATTTAACTTTTTGCAATACCTTACTCTTGCAATATTTTCTTTTTTGTTATATGACCACCAGACAAAAACTTTTTTTACATCATTGCTCGCAATAATCGACAATGAAGTTTTGTCATCTATATCATATGATATAGAACCATACAAAGCAATATCTGTCATAAAAAACCTACCTTTATGTTGAAAGTTTTAAGTTTGGACACACTGACAAATCAAGATCGCTTATGCCATCGCCATTTATCAAATTATAATATCCCATACATGCTATCATAGCAGCATTGTCTGTACATAATTTTATAGGAGGAACATAAACTTCTATACGATCATGTCTACCTAATTCTTCTATTTTTTGTCTCAAATAACTATTAGCTGCTACACCACCTGCTACACACAATTTTTTCAAACCATATGTTTTGCATGCCAAAACTGCTTTTTGCGCTAGACTATCAACAGCTTGTGTTTGAAATGAGCAACAAATATCTGCGGCATTTAGTTCTTGATTGTTTTGTCTTTGCTTGTGTACATAGTTGATAACAGCTGTTTTTAAGCCGCTATAACTAACATCAAATGATTTTTTTAGTATATCGTTGCAAAAAGTAATATTATCATTGCCTTCTTTTGCAAGTTTGTCTATTTTTGGACCACCAGGATATTCTAATCCCAACACTCTTGCTACCTTATCATATGCTTCGCCAATAGCATCATCTAGAGTGCTACCGATATGGGTTTGGTGCAAATAATCATCTACTCTTACTATTGCAGTATGACCACCACTAACTATAAGTCCTATGTATGGTGGTTGCAAATCAGGATAAGCAATATAATTAGCTGCAAGGTGGCCTTTGATGTGATTTACTTTGATAAGTGGTATATTAAGCGCATATGCAAGAGCTTTTGCATAGCTAACACCTACCATAAGTGCACCAATAAGGCCTGCGCCATATGTCACTGCTATTGCATCTATTTGTGACAGATCTAACTTTGCTTGCATAAGTGCTTCGTCAAGAACATTGTTGATAGCCTCGACATGGTTGCGCGATGCAACCTCTGGTACTACGCCACCAAAACGCTTATGAATGTCTATTTGGCTAGAGATAACATTGCTCAAAACTTCTCTACCGTTGCGTACGATAGATATAGAAGTTTCGTCACAACTACTCTCTATACCCAAAACATATATGTTAGATTTGTCTTGTAGACTTTCTAATTTTTGTTTTACTCTATCTTTATACATGTTTTTTCCTATTATAGTGCAGTTATTTCGTAACCTTCTCTTGTGTCTTTAATATTAAAACCAAGAGCAATAATTTGATCTCTCAAACGGTCACTCTCTGCATAATCTTTGTTTAGTCTTGCTTGTTTGCGTTGTTCTGCCAAATCGATAACTTGTTGTGGAATATCTTGTTTACCATAATCTTTGTATTCAATATCAAGTTGCAATCCAAGTGCTCTATCAAAATCAATAACCATATCATAAATTTGTTTTGAAGGTTGTTCTTTTAGAGCTGTCCACAAAACACCCAAAGCAAGTGGAGTGTTAAGGTCATCGTTAATAGCGTTCAAAAATTCTTGTCTATATTTTGCTATAACTTGGTCATCGATATTGTTTGTGCCAGCTTTGTGCTCTTGCAATTGTTTGTGCAATTTTTTTAGCGCGTTTTGGCTAGCTTTTATCGCTTCAAAAGTAAAGTTTATTTTTTTACCATAGTATGTGTTTAGGCAAAAATACTTAAAGTCCATTGGGTTGTATCCCATATCCATAAGTTGCTCTATAGTATAGATATTGTTAAGACTTTTGCTCATTTTGCCACCGTCTACTTGTACAAACTCATTGTGCATCCAGCGATTAACAACTTTGTGTCCTGCTGCAGCATCGTTTTGTGCAATTTCGTTTTCGTGGTGAATTGGCAAGTGGTCTATACCACCAGTATGAATATCAAAATGATCACCCAAAATATCATTGCTCATAGTTGAGCACTCAATGTGCCAACCAGGGCAACCAACACCCCAAGGGCTGTCCCACTTCATAATATGGTTGTCTGGTACGAACTTCCACAAGGCAAAGTCAAAAGAATGATGTTTGTTTAGATTTTCTTGTACTCTAGCTACACCTGATTTTGACAAATCTTTGCCACTTAACATACCATATGCCTTAAATTTTTTTACATCAAAGTATACGCCATCTTCTAGTATGTAGGTATAACCTTTTTCTTCTAGAATTTTTACAAATTCTATCATCTTTTCGATATAATCTGTTGCTTTTACAACATGCTCTGGCACATCTATATTAAGTGCCTTTAGATTGTTCATAAAAATATTGGTATAGTATGCAGCTATCTCATATGGAGATTTGTTTTCTCTCTTTGCGGCTAGCTCCATTTTGTCATCGCCATCGTCCTCGTCACTTGTTAGGTGTCCAACATCGGTAATGTTCATAACGCCTTGCAATTTGTAGTTGTTATATTTTAGAACTCTACGCAAGCTATCCATAAATATATAAGCTCTCATATTGCCTATGTGTGGATAATAATAAACTGTAGGGCCGCAAGTATACATTTTTACAACACCTGGCTCTATAGGTTGAAATTCTGTTTTGTTGCGATTAAGTGTATTGTATAGTTTTAACATAATATTATAATTTCCTTTTAAAATTTTTTAGATAAAATTTGGTTAATCTCATTTAGTTTTTGGTTAAGAAGACTGATGTCTTCGTTCGTACAGAGTCTTGTAATATTATATTCTATACTTTCTAGTTTGCTGTCCAAAAACTCTCTGCCCTTATCTGTCAAGCTATAGTAGATAATGCGCTTGTCTCTTAAGTCAGAAGAAGACTCAATAAGGCCATCGCTTATAAGTTGTTTGCACATTAGCGCAAGATTAGACTTGGCAATGTATAATTTGTCAATAAGTAGTGTAGGAGAAACTCTACCATAATCTGCTATCATAAACAAAATACGCACATTAACCGGCAAAGAATCTTTTTTGCTTGTATCTTTGCTAAAACTCTCACACGCATTTTGTGTTAATATTCTTGCTTTGATAATGTTTTTTGCTAAATCTAACTTTTGCATGACTGCTCCTTTTAACTAAATTTTTTATTATGTTATTATTTAATAACTTTATTGTATACCAAAAACATTTTTTTTACAATAAAAAACTCGCTAAATATACAATTATTATAAGTTTTTAACAAAAAAAGACCTAGCAACAAAACTAGGTCTATTATTTTTTTTATTTTACCAAAATAACATATTGATCTTTATGTAGCATATAATGGCTTGTTTGTGTGTTGGTTAGATAATTAGTGTGTAGTTGTTTTAGGCAGATCTCAAAAGGTTGTTCTGCTTTGTTAATAGCTACAACTACTCTACTATCACCTTTGACACGCTCAAATACAAATACACCATTTTCACTATATAACACATTTGTCTCGCCATCTACAAAAACTGGGTTTTGTCTTAACTTGCCCAAAGTTTGATACCAAGCAAGAAGTTCTGTATTTTCTTTACCCCAAGGGTAGCAAGCTCTATTATAAGGGTCACCTATACCTTGCAAACCAACTTCATCGCCATAGTATACACAAGGTACACCCATCAGAGTATACTGCAACAAGCTTGCTTGTTTTAATAACTCTACAGCGCGATTTTGTTGTTTTTTGGTTAAGTAAATATTTGGCTTGCGATAGCATGATGCATTTTCTACCTTATCTAAACCAAGTACGGTTAATATTCTTGCAGTATCGTGTGTGCCAAGAATATTCATAAGACTGTTTTGAACATTGGTTGGATAATGGTCTTTTAACATATACACACATGACAACAAGTTGTCTGTGTGGCCGTTTTTGATATAGTCGATAATAGCATTTTTTAGAGGATAATTCATGACCGAATCAAGCTCATTGCCAAAGAAATATTGTCTACGCTCGCTATATGCTATCTTGTTAGATGCGTCTTCCCATACTTCGCCGATTATTATACTATCTTGTTTGACTTGTTTGATACTTTTGCAAAGTTCGTCCAAAAACTTTTGGCTCAACTCATCTGCAACATCAAGTCTAAAACCAAGCAAACCCATCTTCATATAATTAGGCACAATACCATTTTTGCCTGTCATATATTCTATAAAAGACTCGTTATTTTCGTTAAGTTGTGGCAAGATGCTTACACCCCACCAGCAATCATACTTGTTAGGATACTCACTAAATCTATACCAATCGTAGTATGGAGAGTCTTTGCTTTGATATGCACCTACGGTATTGTAAGTACCAAGTTTGTTAAAGTACAAACTATCACTACCAGTGTGATTAAACACACCATCAAGTATTATACCTATGCCCTTTTGTTTGGCAGTGTCGATTAATGTTTGAAGATCTTTTTTTGTACCAAACATACTGTCAATTTTTGAATAGTCTGCAGTATCATATTTGTGATTGCTACGAGACTCAAATATAGGGCTTAAGTATAGTGTTGTGACATTTAAGGTTTTTAGATAATCAAGTTTTTTGATAATACCTTTTAAGTTGCCACCAAAAAACTCATTGTTAGTTATTTTTGGATCATTGATATGGGCATTAACTTCGCCACCCCAATCTTCTCTAATAACGGCATCAAGCTTTGGCTTGACAGTGCCACTTTTATTAAATCTATCAACAAATATATGATACATAACACCTTGTTGATAATTGGTATTGGTCGAAGTTTGTTTTTGATATATTAATTGCATATATTGATTGCGCAATATATACGATTTTTGCGCATCAAAAGACATTGTTTTTTCTAAAACAAATTGTTCGGTAGAGGTTTTTACTACAAAGTGGTACCAGTAGTGACCCACTGTATCAAACTTAACTTGAGCAACATACTCGCAATATCCACCTTTGCAACGACTCATTGTCATAGGTACTTGCAAAGTTGTATTAGTAGCATCTTGTGTATATACAAAGTTAATGCTTTCGATATTAAGTATTGCTGCGACCTTTACAACATATTTAATTGTGCTACCCATTGCGACAGCACCTTTTGGATATTTGTCTACAATAGGGTTATACAAAAACAATTCTTTCATAATGCCCTTTTTTTAATATAAGGCACACTAAAATTGTGTGCCTTGTATTGTGTTATTATTTTGCTTTGAATTTTTTTAGATGCCAAATACGAGTTGCATATTCTTCTATACTACGGTCTGCTGCAAAGAAACCTGCAGAAGAAATATTAGCAAGACTCATCTTGTTCCATCTCTCTTTATCTTTGTATGCTTCGTCAAGCTCATAATGTGCTTGAATATAGCTATCAAAGTCTGCAAGACACATATATGGATCTGGCACATTGTTAGAATATAGCAAGTAGTCTGCAATATCCTTAAAGCTCTCGCCGGCAAAACCTTCTATCAACATATTGATAACGGTTTTGATGCGAGGATCTTGCTTAAAGCAATCTACTGGGTTATATCCCAACTTCCAGCGTCTTTCTACTTCTTCGGTATACATACCAAAGATAAAGATATTTTCGTCACCACATTGTTCTTTTATCTCAACATTGGCGCCATCTAGTGTACCTAGTGTAATAGCACCGTTGATCATAAACTTCATGTTGCTTGTACCACTTGCCTCTTTACCTGCAAGAGAGATTTGTTCAGAAACTTCTGCAGCTGGGATAAGTGACTCTGCAATTGTTACAGAGTAATTTTCGATATAAACAACTTTTAGTTTAGAACTAATAACTGGGTCTTTTTCGATATCTGCTGCTAACTTGTTGATAAGATGAATTAGGCGTTTTGCCATATAATATCTAGGAGCAGCTTTGCCACCAAAGAAGAATGTTTGTGGGGTGAAATCCATATTAGGATTTTTCTTAAGTTCGCTATAAAGATAAATTATCTTTAATACATTAAGAAGTTGTCTCTTATACTCGTGTATACGCTTGATTTGAACATCAAAACGGCTGTTAGGATCTACAACAGTGCCTTGATGTTTGTACAACAATTTTGCAAATTTTTCTTTATTGGCAAGTTTGATTTTGTCAAGTTGTTGCAATATTGTTGGGTTGTCAATATTGTCTTTGAATTTTGACAATTCTTCGGCATGTTTATAAAAACCTTCGCCTATAGAACTTGTTAATAGTTTGGTTAATTCTGGATTGCTTTGACACAACCATCTACGATGCGCGATACCGTTTGTCACATTGGTAAACTTTTCTGGAGTGACAGCATCATAGTCTCTAAATATAATTTGTTTGATAAGTTCTGAGTGCAAAGCAGATACACCATTAACAGTGTGAGATGCAACTACTGATAGTTTTGCCATGTGAATTGTATTGTTTGCAATAATAGACATTCTACTAATTGCATCCAAGTTGGCTCCATTAAATTTATCAAACATCTCGCTACAAAATCTACGGTTAATTTCTTTAATAATACTGTAGATTCGAGGTAGTCTTCTTGCAACAAGGTCTTCTGACCAAGTTTCTAGAGCTTCTACCAAAACTGTGTGGTTGGTATAAGCTACAGTTTTTGTGACGATATCCCAAGCTTCTTCCCATGATAAGAAGTGCTCATCCATAAGTAGACGCATAAGCTCTGGTATGCAAAGTGCTGGATGTGTATCGTTGATGTGAATTGCTGCGTGTTGAGGTAGCAATCTAACATCTTTGAATCTTCTTACATGAGTATTGATAATTTCTTGCAATGCTGCAGAAACTAAAAAGTACTCTTGTTTTAGTCTTAAAGATTTGCCTTGGTTGTGATCATCACCAGGATACAAAACTTTGCTGATAAGTTCTACTTCGTTGTCAGCTGCGATAGCTTGTTCGTATTGACCTTGGCTAAACTTTGACATGTCAAATTTTACTATAGGTCTAGCTTGCCATAGACGAAGTGTGCTAACTGCTTCACAGTCATAACCACTTATCATCATATCATATGGGAAAGCTTCTACTTCGGTATAGTTAAAGTATTGTGGTACAAGTCTACCATTGGCATCGATAGTTTCTCTAACTTCACCATCAAACTTAACAATAACAGCTTTGTCTTGTCTTGGGTTTAGCCAAACATCTCCACCAGGTAGCCAGTGGTCTGGCAACTCTACTTGTTGACCATCAACTATTTTTTGCTTAAACAAACCATAGTCATATCTAATACAGTGACCCATAGCTGGGTAGTCAAGTGTAGCAAGCGCATCCATAAAGCATGCAGCTAGTCTACCAAGACCACCATTGCCTAGGCCTGCATCTGGCTCTAGCTCATACAAGTCTTCGATATCAATACCGCGACTCTTTAGAGCATCGCCAAATACGCCGTCTAATTCTAAATTAAACAAACTGCTTTTTAGAGTTCTTCCTAGCAAAAACTCCATGCATAGGTAATAAACTCTTTTGCCATTTGCCTTTTTTGTGCGTTGATGAAATTGTTCTTTACGCTCAAACAAAATATCTTTTACTGTTAAAGCAAGAGCTTTGTAAAGCTGTTCTTTGTTTGCTTCCTTTAATGAAATACTATAAAATCTTTCTAATTTTGATTCAAGCAACATTAAAGCTTCGATTTCATTAATTATCTTATTCACAATAAGCTCCTTATACTAATTTGTTATATAACTCTACATACTCTTTTGCAGATTTTTGCCAACTAAAGTCTATATTCATAACTGTTTGTTGGTGTTTTTTCCAAGTTTCTGGTTGATAATATTCTTGAACAGCTCTGTTAATGTTATACAATAAATCTGAAGCATTATAATCTCTAAATGTATAACCATTGCCGCCGCCTTCGCATCCAAAGTCTTTGATACTATCTCTCAAACCACCTGTCTCTCTAACGATAGGTATAGCACCAAAACGGCTAGCTATCATTTGAGATAGACCACATGGTTCAAATTTTGAAGGCATTAAGAAGATATCACAAGCTGCATATGTTTGACGAGCTAAAACATTTTCATACTTGCCAACGATAGCTTTTACTTTGCCTGGATATTTGCTTTCTAACCACTTGAAGAAGTTAACATAGCTCTCATCTCCAGGGCCTACTACGATAAATTGAATACGATTTTGTTGCAATGCTTGTTGGATTACATCTTTTACTAGGTCAAGACCTTTGTGACTTACCAAACGGCTAATGATAGCAACTACTGGCATGCCTTGCAATGGTTGCAAACCTAGTTGTTTTTGCAAATATAATTTATTTTTTACTTTGTTATCTATTGTGTCAAAGTCATAGTTAGTGCAAAGTGCTTTGTCTGTTTTTGGATTGTAAAAATCATAATCGATACCGTTTAGGATACCGGTAAGTTTGTGTGCATTTTGTCTAATAATATGATGAAGACCTTTTGCATACTCTTCTGTCTTAATTTCTTGAGCATAGCTTGGGCTAACTGTACTAAACATATCGCTACATACGATAGCACCTTTTACAAGGTTGATGCAAGAATCATATTCTACAACATGTAGCAAGTGTGCTGGTAAGTCAAATATATCACCTAGCAACTCTCTGCCATAAACACCTTGATACTCAATATTATGAATTGTAAACAAAGCTTTTGTATTGCGATAATTGTCATTGTTGTTATATATTGTTTTTAGATAAATAACAGTCAATGCAGATTGCCAATCGTTAGCATGAATGATATTTGGTACAAACTTTGTAATTGATACCATATCAAGAACTGCTTTTGAGAAAAATGCAAATCTTTCGCCATCATCTAAATAACCATAAGTACCTTTACGCTTAAAGTAGTACTCGTTGTCGATAAAGTAATAAGTGACACCATCAAGCTTTAGTGAGAATACGCCACAATATTGGCTTCTCCAGTTAAGCTTAACAAATGTGTATCCCAAAAATTGCATATTTTCGCGATATTTTTTGTCAATGTCTTGGTATAGAGGTAATACAACCCTCATATCAATATCGCCGGCAACTTTTGTGACAAATTTTGGCAAGCTACCAGCAACATCGGCAAGACCACCTGTTGCGATAAATGGTTGAACTTCTGTAGATATATACAAAATGTTTTTCTTTGCTGCGCTTACAACTTTTTCTGTTGCAACTTTAGTTTCTTTTTTTGCAGTTGTTTTTGTAGTGGTTTTTGCTGCTACTTTTTTTGTAGCTGTCTTTGTTTCAGCTGTCTTTGTTGTAGCTGCTTTTGTTGTAGTTTTTGTAGTTGTTTTGGTTGCTTTTGCAGTTGTCTTTTTTACTGCTTTTGCAGGTTCTTTTTTAGCTGGGACTTCGGTAGCAGGTTTTGTTGTTTTTTTAGCAGTTGTTTTTGTAACTTTTTCTGCTGGTGCAACCTCCACTTTTTTAGTAGCTGTTGCTTTTGTTGCTACTTTTTTTGTAGCTGTTTTTGATGCTGTCTTTTTTTGCGCATCTGTGGTTTCTTTTGCCATCTTTTTTCTCCCTTTATTTTTTATATAATTATTTTTCTTGATTTTTTCTTAAAGAAGCTTGCGCTCATTGGGGCAAGACTTAAACTTATGTGATGTGGCCTATTGTGCATGCCACCTTTTTCGGCTTTTACACTGCCCATCACTTTGCCACAACCACCAAATCTTTCATGGTTGGTTGTGAACACCTCTTCGTATACACCAGTCTGATTAACGCCTATGCAGTAGTTGTCATACTGTGTATTAGAAAAGTTAACTACAAAAATTAATTCGTCTCCACTATTGTTGTATCTGCTAAATGCCAAAACATTTTGATTGCTGTCATCTGGAACTATCCATTGGAATCCCTCCCACGAATAGTCTCTTTCGTATAGTTCACTATATGTCTGATACAAGAAGTTAAGTTCTTTTACATATTGATTAAGTTTTCGGTGGGTGTCATAGTTGAGTAGACAGAAGTCTACGCCTTTTTTATAATCCCACTCAATAAATTGACCAAACTCGTTGCCCATAAAGTTTAACTTTTTGCCAGGGTGGGCAAACATATATGCAAGAAACACTCTCATGCCTGCAAACTTTTGGTCATAGTCGCCATACATTTTGTTAAGCAATGACGCCTTGCCATGTACAACCTCATCGTGAGATATAGGTAATACAAAGTTTTCAGAAAAAGCATAAAACATAGAAAATGTCAATTTGTCATGATGATACTTTCTGAAGAATGGGTCAACTTTTATATACTCTAGGGCATCGTTCATCCAACCCATATTCCACTTAAAGTTAAAGCCTAAACCACCCATTGATGCTGGTTTGGTGACCATAGGCCATGCAGTAGACTCTTCGGCTACCATTAGTGCTTTTGGATATTGCTTAAATATCGCACTGTTAAGTTTTTGTAAAAACGCAACAGCCTCGAGATTTTTGTTATCACCATTTTGGTTAGGTATCCACTCGCCTGGTTTTTTGTCATAATCTAAATATAACATTGATGCTACAGCATCTACTCTCAAGCCATCTATGTGGTATTTGTTTAACATAAACATCGCTGATGATATTAAGAAACTTTGAACTTGCGTTCTGCCATAGTCAAACCTGCGTGTACCCCAAGTTTTGTGTTCTATGCGATCCCAACCTTTGTTTTCGTAAAGTGGTTCACCGTCAAACTCTATCAAACCAAAGTCGTCTTTTGGGAAGTGCGCTGGTACCCAATCAAGTATGATTGATATGTTGTTTTGGTGACACTTGTCTACAAAATACATAAAGTCTTTTGGTTCGCCAAAGCGAGAAGTCACCGAAAAGTAGCCAGTCACTTGATAACCCCAAGAGCCATCAAAAGGATACTCTGTTATTGGCATAATTTCTACATGGGTATAACCCATATTAACTAGATATGGCACTAACTCGTCGGCCATTTCTCTATATGTATAGTATCTATAATTTTCGCCCCTACGCCAAGAACCAAGGTTAACTTCGTATATATTCATTGGGCAGTTATATATATCTTTTTGTTCGCGTTGTTTAAGATATTCTTGGTCGTGCCACTCATAACCTTCTAGCTCATATGCCATTGATGCAGTGTAGCCATTGGTCTCACTAAAAAATGCATACGGATCGGCCTTAAGCCTATCATAATTTTTGGCAGAGGTAACTTGATATTTGTACTTGTCATAAACCTTTACGCCCGGCACAAAAACCTCCCACACGCCACTATCTTTTAGTTTGGTCATGATATGTGAAGTATTGTTCCAACCGTTAAAGTCACCAAGCACGGCAACCTTTAGAGCATTGGGTGCCCACACTCTAAACATTGCACCATTTTTGTTGCCTTGTTTGCAAAAATGGCAACCTAAAAAATCATACGCATTGTAATGTGTACCTTGGTTAAAAAGATAAAGTTGTTCTTCTAGATTTGCCATCTTCTTTCCTTTTATGTAGCGAGTGCGAGATTGCACCAACTACCATATTATTGTACAACTTTAGTGTATAATTTTGACCAATTTTTGTCAAATATATAAGGCCTATATTTTGCCAAAAATAGCATTATTTTTTGAGTAAAATTATAAAAAAATAAGGCCAAATATTTTGACCTTATTTGTGTTAAATTTTTAGTTGTTTTTGCACAATTATTTTACAAAAATCTGTACATGTTGTTTTAATACTTCACAGTCGAACGAACCCTTAAAACCGGCCTCACCATCAAGGTTAATTTGGGCATTTTTTGGTAGTTGTATAATAAACTTATCAAGCTTTAGTATAAGACTATTTTTGCTATGTTTGATACCATTGATACCAAACAAAAACAATCTCGCTATACGCCACAACGAACGCAAAGAAACACGCTTTTTGCCAGCATCTTTTACCAAAATAACATTAACATAACCGTCATCACAACTTGCCGCATTGTTTATTTTGTATCCTGCTACATATCTACTATTAACAACCATGCCAAGTGCATATGTACCAGACAAGGTATCTTCGCCAAAATGAATTGTAAATGGAAAGTTTTTTGCACCCAAAAGCTCTTTTGCACCATACTTAAAATATGCAAGGCGACCCATTTTTCTTTTTTCTTTTTGACTTGTTTCGTAGCTCGAACTTGTAAACAAACCAAACGCACAAACATATATACCATACTTGTCGCCCACTCTAAAAATGTCGTGCGAAATGTATTTGCCAGCCAAAATTATATCTAATGCTTTTTTTACATTTTTTGGTATGCGCAAAGAGTGTGCAAGGTCGTTAGTTGTGCCAGTTGGTATATATCCAATTTTTGGCCTATTAGGCACATTGGCAATGGCATTGATAACTTCGTTAACAGTGCCGTCACCACCCGAAATAACCATAACATCATACTTGCCACAAGCATTGTATGCAAAAGTACCAGCATCACCTCTTTTGGTTGTTGGCTTACAATCTATTATATCAAATTTTTCGCCAAGTCTTGACAATACATAATCGCGAATTTCTTCGTTATTTTGCTTGCCACTATTTGGGTTGTAAATATAAACACATCTCATACTATTATCTTACCTAAATACTAAAAAAATGTAAAGCAACATAAGCTTTGTTTATTTGCAAATTTATCTCTTTTTTATAAATTGATAAAATTGTTTTTTTGTACTTTCTCTAACCTTTTTGCCCGATCCTAGTTCTTCTTCTAGTATCAAGTTTTCTATTTGATCTACAGTAAGCCAAACCAAAGCTTCGACTTCTTCGTCTTGCAAGGCAAATTCTTTGTTTATTAAAGAATCGTCTTCTAGCAAGTAAACATCAAAAATTGCTCTTGGGGTTTTTATACTACCAAGAAAGTTTAGGCTTTCTTTATCTATTGTTATACCAAGTTCTTCTTGGCACTCTACAACAGCTTGCTCATCACTATCAAAACCAGCAGGCACATGTCCACCAGTCGCAGCATACTCGCTACCCTTTGCTTCGCTTGTAAGTTGCAACATGTATTTGTCGCCACTCTTAAAGTGAACAACAGCAAGTTTTATAAATTCGCCTTCTTCTGGCTTTTGGCCTCTTTCAATTGTTTTGTTAAGTTTTTTACCATCAATATCAAATAACTGCAAAATCTCCATAATCCACCCCTTATATTGTTAGTATATCAAAAAACAATATTTTATTAAAGCAATATAACCACAATTTATACAACAACTCACTTTTGACACTGGTTGGTTTGTCGCTTTTTGACCAACATTAATAAATAAAAAAAATTATTAGTAAAATTATTTGAAAATTTTTATTGACAACTTAAAGTTATTTTGTTAAACTAACCACGCTAACAAAATATGTAGCGGTACTCAAGTGGCTCAAGAGGAAGCCCTGCTAAGGCTTTAGACGGAGCAATCCGTGCGAGGGTTCAAATCCCTCCCGCTACGCCAAAAAATTGCGAACCTTGTGTTCGCATTTTTTTATACAAAAAATAGCTATTGAATTTTACATTTGGTTATAGTATAATAAGTCGCGTAGGAGTTATTAAAAATGAACATTACAAAAACAGAAATTAATTTAGAAGTATTAGAAATAAAAGCAATGTACAACGAAGATGGTTCGCTTGATCAAGACCAAGCACAACTTGTTGTTGCTAGCAACAGCGATGAGTACAAACAGCTATTTGGTATACATTCAAAAATAAACGGTTATACTTGCCCAAGACATCTTACAGTATCTACAAAATTTGCAGGCAATTGCAGGTTGTTTTCTAATATTTGCTTTAGAGAATATATTGTTGACATTGGACAAGAAGATGATGCAAAAACTATTTTAGAAGCTGGCACTATGCCTGTAGGTTTGAGAAGAAGAGCTTATCAAAAATGGCAAGAGCTTAACATCACAGGAGACGAAAAACCTGCTATGCTACATTCTGACAGTTTGACATTTGACTCATCTGACCACGAAGGCAGATTTTATTATGTATATGGCAAAGACCATATACCAGATTCTTTCAAATGCCCAGTTGGCGAACAACCAAAAACAGAAAAAACTAATCAAGTTCAATAATAATCAAAGAGAGCAAAAAACTTTTGCTCTTTTTTTTGTTTTGTAAAAAACTTTTTAATTACTGCTTGCAAAAAACACACACGATAAGATATCATATAACTATAACTTGATAGGAGAAATATATGTACAAAATTGCTTTTATCGACCTAGATGGTACTTTGCTAAATTCGCAACATCAAATATCAGACTATGATAAAGAAATAGTTATGCAGGCTGCACAAAAAATAAAAATCGTTTTTGCAAGTGCAAGGGGTTTTTATCGTATAGAAGATTATATCAAACAAATAGGCACTCTTACACCAGACAATTATACACTTGCTTTTAACGGCAGTTTGCTTACTAATAATACTCAAGAGCTAAAACTAATTGACAATAGTATAACAAGTGATAATCTTGACGCTTTGCTACAATGGCTTTATCAACAAAAACCAGCAGAAATTTATGCTTACCATTATAATGGCAGCAACCTACTACAACCTAATCAAAAAGTGTCTGACTCAATATACAAGGTTGTTGTTTTGGAAACACCAGAAAATGTACAAATGTTGCGCAGCATTATGCCTGATTATATAAAAGATAATTTTGAAATAACCAGTAGCGAACCTATACGAATAGAGTTTGTACAAAAAGGTAGAACAAAACGCCAAGCTATACTTACTTTGTTAGAGCATCTTAATATAACACCCGAAGAAATGATTGCTATTGGCGATGGTGAAAACGACATATCTATGCTGCAACTTGCCGGCACAGGTGTTGCTATGGATAACGCCCCTGAAATCGTAAAACTATCTGCAAATATGACAACGGCGTCTTTTAACGATAGCGGTGTTGGTAAGGCATTAAAAAAGCTTTTGCAATTATAAAAAAACCACCTACAATTAGGTGGTTTTTTGTTTTTGGTTTTTTATATAAATTTGCTATAATAAAGTCAGGAGATATTAGTTATGATAAGACTAGGAGAAGAAAAAGATATATCAAGAGTAAATGAACTTCGTAAACAAGTAAACGATATGCATGTACAAGGCGAGCCAAATATATTTAAGCCAGGCTTTTGCCAAGAGATGCAAGACTATCTAAAACAATTTGTTAATAGCGACGATAAGTGTTTTATCGTTTACGAGCAAGATAGTTATATTGTTGGCTATGCCATGTTAGAATTTATAACCAAACCAGAAAACGCCTACAGATACCAATTGCAATTTGTAGAAGTTTCGGAGTTGGGCGTAGATGATGCTTGCAGAAGCAGCGGTATTGGCAAGCAACTGTTTGACTATATAATAGATATTGCCAAAAATCGTGGGTACGAAAATATCGAGCTAAACATGTGGACTTTTAACGAAAGGGCACTAAAATTTTATGAAAAACAAGGGCTAAAAACCTATCGCAGACATATGCGTATAAAAATTTGATTTTGCCTATTGAAATCTTGCAATAATGATGTTAAAATAATTTTGTAAAAATTTTTTTAGGGGTAAAAAATATGAGTCAACAAGAGTTGTTTTTGTTTATACAAAAGTTTTGTAAAGTAGGTGCTTTGTCAGAAAAAACCATACAAAATGGTTTTGACCTATTGCCACCGGAGTGCCACGAATTGTTTGCTTTGCTTATAAACTACAAAAACGGCGCCGAATTTGACAAATTATTAAAAGATGGAGACCTATAGTGTCTACCCTAACAATTTATGCAGGCATTAACGGTGCTGGCAAATCAACTCTTCATCAATTTCAGTCAATCACTAATGGCAGTGGAGCTTATGGTGTAAGAATAAACCCCGACGAAATATTAAAAGAATTTTCTGGCAACTATAATGATGATATTGACATCATTAGATCTGGCAGAATAGCCATCGACAAACTAAAAAAATGTCTTGACAACAATGTATCTTTTAACTGGGAAACAACAATACTATCACACTTTGTACTAAACTATATCGAGAAGGCAAAAAGTCAAGGCTATACCGTTAACATTAACTTTATTGGTGTTAATGATATAGAACAATCTTTTTCGAGAATAAGACTTAGAGTATTAACTGGTGGACATAATGTACCAAAACATTTTGTACAATATAGATTTGATCATCAATTTGACAATATGGATGCCGCCATTGCACTTGCAGATAGAATATACTTTTATGACAACTCTACCACAATGAAACTTGTTGGTTCTTGCATCAATCACAACATAACTTTTTTTGACCAAAATGTACCATGGGCAAGCAAAGTACTTTCTCAATGCCCTACTTACAAACCTCTAAAAAATCAACAACCACAATCTACAACAATATAAGAACGCTTACAATAAAGCGTTTTTTATTTTTTATCAATTATATGTGTAAAGTAGACATTTTTTTGATGTTATGATATTCTCTTGATATAGGAGATTTTTTTGATGGACATATTAAAATGCGTTAATTGTGGCGCAAAAATAAAGAAAAATTCGTTAAAGTGCGATTATTGTGGCACACATTATAAAGAGACACCTTCTGGGCTTTCAGAACAGCGCCGCACACAAAGTAGCTACATCGTACCAAAACTATCTAGCGAACAAGTTTACGAAGCTATGACAGTTTTTCAAAAAGGTAGATTAGTTGCTCTTGCCCCAATAGGCTTTTTGATAGTATGGACAAGTTTTGCAATGTTTGGTTTTATTTCTGTTTTGCAAATGGCCGGCTTCTTCCCTGCGATTATACCGGGCTTTATGTCATGCTTTGGTTTGGGTGCAATTGTTTCTATTATAAAAGGTGCATTTTTTGACAATGTAACAAAAATTATAAAAACATACAAAAGAGGCGACCACGAAAAAGCTTATTCTATAGCAAAGGCAAAAAGTATAAAAGATCAAAACGCTTTGTTAATATCTTTATTACTTGCTTATCATATTTTTAATGATTATGATTATTTAGAGCAAAATGCTATAAGAGCTACAGAAAAAGCTGTTTCGCACACAACTAACTACACTAATGCTTTTTGCGTTTTGGTAGAAAAATATACAGCAGTAAGGTAATAAAATAATGAGTGTACAATACGAAAAAACCGACAAGGTTATTGATTATCTAAAAAGCGTAGAGATAAGCATAAAAAGTGACTTTTTGCATGCTGACAAATCAGAAGGTTTTATTTATAGATCAATCAACGACAAAGACAGACCTTATCTAAATGTAGTAAAACAAGATGGTGTTGTATCTGGCGTAGTTGTAGTAAGACCAATAGATAAAAATGACTATAAAAGTTTTAAGAAAATAGAAATAGAACAAGATGCTTTGATACTAGACAAGTTGGTTATAAAATCTTGGCACAGAAACTTGGGTCTTGGTACAGGTCTTGTAGATTTTGTAAAACAAACTTATGGTCAAAGTCCACTATACGCATTAGTTAGACAAGATCCACAAAAAAATATATACGCTACAAAAATATTTGACAAAACTGGCTTTGTAGTAGTTGGTCAAGCTACTATATTAAACAAAGATTTTAATGACGAAGCAACTTGGGCAATGTACAAATTAGAAACAACAAAAAAAGAGCAAGAATAATTGCTCTTTTATTTTTTTATAAACAACGCTCCACATATCATACCCAGCGCAACGCAGGCACATATTATATACAAAAATGACATAACCTATCCTCTCTATATTTTTATTATATCAAAAATGCAATACATATTCAACACTTAATCATAAACAATACAGCTATACATATACTAATAGTATGGTAGAAAATATACAACAAGTTTTTTCTAATAGTTTTGGTGAGTTTTGCTTTTTTGCAACAATGCTAATCGCAATGATACCTATATGCGAAAGCAGGGTTGCAATACCGTTTGGCATGGCAAAAGAAATATGGGGCGAGCAAGCATTGTCACCTATTGTTAGTTTTTGTGCAAGTCTTGTTGGCGGTTGTATAATAACAGCTATTATTTTGTTATTGCTAAAACCAATAGTAAAAAAATTAAAACAAAACAAAAAGTTTACCAAATTTGCAGCTAGGCTTGAGGCAAAGTTTAGAGACAAAACTGATCAAGTGTTAGAAGATAATGACCAAATAAAACACAAAACTTTTAATGCGTGGTTGTCGGTCATGCTTTTTGTAGCTACCCCTGCACCAATGACAGGTATATGGACGGGCTCTGCAATAGCATGCTTTACCAAGCTTTCTTTTTGGAGTAGCTTTTTGGCTGTTAGTGTTGGCAATGTTATTGGCAACATAATAATAGTTTTAGTTTGCACTATACTGCAAGAATATATTTTTGTTTTGCTTATATTATGTCTATTAACTACTATTGTTGCTGTTGCTTTTTATTATTTTAACAAACACAAAAAATCAAACAAAAAACAGGTCTAAAAACAGACCTGTTTTTTTATTGAGTATCATTAAGGTTAAGGTAGTTGACTAGGTCTTTTGTCGTGCTATCTTCATAATGTCTAGCAACAAATAGTCCCGTCATCGCTATGGTCGAAGCACATATAACTGCAGCCAGCAATCCAAACACACCCGACCCATAACACACAGCATAACATATCCACTGGGCATTGCACTGGTTGACGAGCATTTCGTTGCCAACACCTAGTATGCGAGCCTTGTCAAGATAGCTTTGATACAAGTGTAAGTTTAAGAAAGGATGTATAAATGCACCAAGCCAATATAGACCACATATTAGATACAAATTTCTTACAAAGTACGAAACAATCACACCGACAGTTAGATACAATATAACAATGCTTGCATAGTTTTTGCCATCTACTCTAGTTAGTAGTTTGCCCACAACCAAACAGCTTATCCCGTATATGCCGTCATAAACAGAATTGGCAACACCTGCCAAAAAGAAACTATCAGTCTCTATATAAATAATTGCTGTCACTAGATAGTAAAAACCATAAAATGCTGGGCCTGTAAAAAAGTATGTCAAATAATGTTTTATCAAAAATGATTTTTGCAATTTTTTTACAGCTTGGCTACCTTCTTCTCTTGCAACCAAGTACGAAACAAAGTCTTCGTTAAAGTTAGGAGTGCTCTTAAACTTAAAGTAAAATACAAACATTGGCACAGCACTGCCAATAAAAATTGTTAAACTAAATATTACAACTATAAATTGTGGTATATGGTCCAAAAACAAACCACCAACAATGCCCGCTACAAACCAACCCATTTGCTCTAAAAATCTAGTTAGGCCAAGGGTCTTTTCGTCTGCGCCTTCTGACACATAGTTGTATATAATATCAATAGGTACATCATTAAAGCAGTTTTCGGCTGCGCTAAAAAATGCTGTGATAATAATTAACCAAATAGCATTGGCATTAAGAAATAATATACATATTTCGCAACAAACTATTGGTATAATGCGTAGCAACAAAAATATTTGAGGTTTTTTGAAAAATACTTTTTTTAGGGAAAGGTTAATACATACAATAAAAAGATTTTGCAACGCCCAATAAGCAAACATATAACCGATTGCTCTTGCAAGGCCCATTGTAGGTAGTGCAAAACCCAGTATCAAAAATGGTATAAACTCCATAATCAAACTTATCGAAAAGTTGGACATGGTTTTGTATATTTGTAATAGCTTAAATTGCATTTTTACCCCTATTTTTTAGTATAATTTTTAATATTTTTTGCTACAAACTAATATTATCATAATAAAAAATTTTTACCAAATAGTTTGCAAAAAAAATTAAGTATTGCATTTTATAGCAAAAGTTGCTATAATACAAGATAGATAATATGTTTTGTGCTATTATCTCAACTAAATAAAATTGTCAAACATTCATTTATTTTACGATAAATTGGAGGTTTAATATGCAAGCAGTTATATTTATTATTAACGAAACAGCATTTGTATCAGACACACCTATAGCAAAAAAGAGCGCAATGATGAGCTATCTTACAGTGCATGGTGATACCTTTGCTGACCATGTAGACAACAGCAATAGTGGCAGACGCAGCTATGCTCTTTTATGTGCTCGCAATAGCAGCCAAGAACAATTTAATATACCACTAGCGCTAGCAACATTAACACCTATCAGTGAAAAGGTTGATGACAGAACCGTTGCAACTGCGATAGACTTTTCTAATATAAAGTTAAATCCAGAATATTCAACACACAAATTGCTACCAACCTTTATTAATAATACAATTACTCAAATACAACAATCTCTAAAAAGAGCAGGTATGCCACCACTAGCCTACGCGCAAATGTGCATATCTCAAGACTCAAAAATAGCAGATACTATTGAGCAAGAAGGTTTTGCCCCAGCAGCAATGACTACAAAGTATCATGTAAGACCAGACATTGTTATGATAAAACCTACTAACCTTACTCCAGAACAACAAATAGATTATGACAACAAGCTAGCACTTGCATCAACTATGGAGCAAACAAAAACTTTGGCAATCATTGCAAAAGAGCAATCAATATCAAACTGTGCAGGCAAAGGTTATACAGCACCAGTGCCATGCTAAACAAAAATAAAAAAACTCACAAGAAATTGTGAGTTTTATTTTTTTTATAATACTTGGCTTAAGGTTGTTTGAACAGTGTTTTTTAATAACATTGTTATAGTCATTGGGCCACTGCCACCAGGCACTGGAGATATAAAACCAGCAACCTTACTAACATTTTCATAATCAACATCGCCACAAATCTTATTAGTTTTTTCGTCCCTTACTATGCCTACATCAATAACTGCTGCGCCAGGCTTTACCATATCTTTTGTGATAAAGTTTTTGATACCTACTGCAGAAACTATTATGTCGCTTTCTTTGCAAACTTGCTTGATATCTTTTGTTTTTGTATGGCATACAGTGACTGTGCCGTTTAGTTGAGTTAACATAAGAGCAAGTGGTTTGCCAACAAGCAAACTACGATTAATAATTGCGATAGATTTGCCAGCAATTTCTACGCCGTATTCTTGCAACATAGTGACTACACCTAGTGGAGTACAGCTACCAATAACACTTGGATCATTGCTCATCAATTTGCCAAGGTTAATGTTGGTTAGGCCATCAACATCTTTGTGCGGTGATATAAGGTTTAGTGCTTGGTTAGCATCTAGTTGATTAGGCAATGGCAATTGCAACAAGATACCATTAACCTTTTTGTCATTGTTAAGATTTTTTATTGTATCGTTTAGTGTTTTTTGGTCTATATCATATGGCAACTTAACAAATTCTGATGTTATACCTACTTCGTTGCAGGCTTTGATTTTACCAGAAACATATACCTTGCTTGCCATATTGTCACCTACCAAAACAACTGCCAAAGTAGGCGCAGGCTTGCCTTTGTCTAAAAGTTCTGTTTGTATTGTTTCTTTTAGTTTTTGTTTAATTTTGATAGAAAGTGCTCTACCATCAATAACTGTTGCTGCCATTATTTTTTCTCCTTATTATCAAAAATATCTTCAAATGTAGATAGTTTGGTCATCTTAAACACGCCACCAACCATTTTGGTTGTAGTCTGTGGCATAAGCTTGTGCAAAAAGTTAACCAACTTTGAGTCAACACCAAGCACTGCCCTGCGGCGTTTGCGTTTGATTTTGCCAACTATTTTTTTTGCCATTTTGTCAACTCTCATACAAAACTTATCAATTAAGTTTTTGTCTTTTGAAGTGACTATATCTCTAGCATTGTCCTTTGAATAAAACAAATTAGTCTTGGTAAAACCTGGCATAATTGTTGAGACATATATTTTCTTTTTGTACTCGTACGAAACTATTTCGCTAAATGCTCGCAAAGCTGACTTGCTAGCAGAATATATACTAACACCAGGGATATTGCAAAGCGCAGATGCGCTAGAAATATTAATAATAGAACCGTGCTCTCTTGCTAGCAACATTGGCAAAAATACTTTTGTCGAATAAACTGCAGAATAAAAATTGATATCAATTACTTTGTGTATTTGCTCTATATCAATCTTATCAAATCTCATAAAAGGATGCATTGTGCCCGCATTGTTTATAAGAATGTCTATAGTTTTGCCATTGTCTAACAAATGCTGATATAACTGTTGCCAATTTTCTAGTTTGCTAGCATCCATTGGGTAGTAGTCAAACTTGTTGGCATATTCGCCAAGTTCTTCTTTGAAGGCAATTAGCTTATCTTCGCTACGATTAACTCCCAAAACATGACAGTTATATTTGGTAATTAACAATTTTGTAATTTCTTTACCAATACCGCTCGAAGCGCCTGTTATAAGCACATTTTTGTTGTGTATCCAGTTCATAATTTTCCTCTACTTATAGTTTAACATTTTAACTATTTAGTAGCAAATATTTTAGGTATTTAATTTTATTTTTGCAAAAAAAGACACCCAAAAAATCGGGTGTCTAATTTTTGACTTTATTAAAGATCTAAAAGTCTTAAAATGTGTTTTTGAGTGATCATAAGGATAAGGTCAACAACCCAAAGGATGAAACCTAAACCAATAATTCTGATAACACCGGCAACAATTTTGCCTTCTTTAAGTCTTGTCAAAGCGCCAAGGATCCAAGCTGTTACTGGGATAATAGCTAGGATAACGCTAACTAGGTAACCAAGACCAAAGTAATCTGCTGATTTTTTTGCCATAATATCTCTCCTTTATAGTTTACTATATTAATTATAACAGCAAAATATTCTTAAAATCAACAAAATTTTTATAAAAAATTTTATTTTTTTTGTATTATTATCAAAAAAAACACCCAACTGTTTTTGGGTGCTTTTTATTTTTTATTAAAACTCATATGGTACGCTAAAGATTTTTTTGATAGCGTCTAGTTTTTCATCATCAAGTCTTTCGAACAATGGTTGTGGTTTGTTGCAAGCATGAGACTTTTTGATAAGTAGTTGAGAAGCTTTTTGCCACATATCGTTAGCAGAAGGATCGCCAACAAGACCTATTTGCTCTGTCCAAATTTGTCTCATCTTGTTAGGCATAATTGGACTTGCCACAATAGCCAAACTTGCACACAAGTTTAGACATAGGTATAGCACCTTTCTAACTTCGTCCATACGCTCTTGTTTGATAAGTTGCCATGGAGCTGTCTTTTCTAGATATAGGTTGCCCACACTAGCATATGTCATAATCTTTTTGTAAGCTTCGCGAAGTTCTGCTTTTTCAAAACTATCAGCGATATCTTGTGGAGCTGTTTTGATTTTTTCTAACAACTCTTTGTCGTTTTCGTCCAAAACAACGCTATCGTCCAACTCAAAGTTAAGTTCGCCTTGGAAGTTCTTTTGAATCATATTTAGTGTACGGTTAAACAAGTTGCCTAGTTTACCAACCAACTCTGCGTTGGTATTGTCTCTAAAGCTATCCCACTTAAAGTCTGTATCTCTTGTTTCTGGAATAACTGTAGTAAGATATGCTCTCATTGTGTCGATATCGATGTTGTCTTGTTGATCATCAACCAACGCACCAAAGAACACACCTACACCCTTACTTTTACTAACTTTTTGACCTTCGTAATTTAAGAAGTTAAGGCCAACAACATTGTGAGCTAGGTTGTAGTCACCATTTTCAATTTGCATAGTTGGGAAGAATATTGTGTGAAATTGGATATTATCTTTACCTACAAAGTTGTAGATCTTTGCATCTTTGTTAACCCATAAGTCTTGATATTTTTGTTCGCTCAACTCTTTTGTGATAGAGATATAACCAATTGGCGCATCAAACCATACATAAAAAACTTTATCCTCAAAGCCTTCTAATGGAATGTTAAAGCCCCATTTGATATCACGAGATATACATCTATCTTTTAAGCCTTCGCTAACCCAGCGTTTTGCTTCGCTGTATACATGTGGACGCCAAACATCTTTTTTGCTCTCTATCCACTTTGACAATTTGTCGATATCTTTTGATAAGTTTAAGAAGATATGTTTTGATTTTCTTAATACTGCTGGTTTGCCACAAATTTTGCAATGTGCATCTTTTAACTCGTTAAGTGAAAACAAGCTGTCGCATTTTTCGCATTGGTCACCGTTAGCATTTTCATAACCACATCTTGGGCAAGTACCTATTACAAAACGGTCTGGCAAAAACATTTTATCTTCTTCACAATAAAACATCTCCATCTCATCAGTTTTGATATAACCTTGATCAAGAAGTTTTAAGAAAAACTCTTTTGTAATTTGCTCATGAGTTGGTGTGTGTGTATTAGAATAAATGTCATAACTAATACCAAGTTTTTTATAAATTTTGTCATGTATGCCATGAAGTTTTAGTGTAAGATCTTCTACACTCATGTTGTGCTCTGCTGCAGTCACCATTGCTGGAGTACCATGCATGTCAGAACCACCAATAAATGTTGTGTCATAACCAGCACTACGGCAATATCTTGCAAAAATATCTGCTGGCAAGTGACAACCTACTATATGTCCTACATGAGGAATATTGTTAACATATGTTAACGCTGCTGTAATTAATCTCTTTTCTTTTTTCATATTATTATTTCCTAGCCTTTTCTGATTCGATAAGTATGGTCACAGGACCATCGTTTTTTATATCTATTGTCATATCAGCACCAAAAACACCTGTTTGTATTTTTTTGAAATCGTACTGTTGACATTCTTGTACAAACTTATTATAAAACTCCTCTGCCCTTGCAGGCATCATAGCATCACTAAAACTTGGTCTAAAACCGTCGTATGCATTGCCATATAATGTAAAGTTGCTAACAACCAATAGCTCTCCACCTATTTGAGAGATGTTAAGATTCATTTTTCCATTTTCATCCTCAAATATTCTTAAACCGGCTATTTTGCGAGTAAGGTATTTTATGTCCCACTCGGTATCGGTAGCACCAACACCAAGCAAAACTAAAAAGCCTTTGCCAATGTCGCCAACAACTTTGCCCTCAACAACAACTTGTGCTTGATGACATCGTTGAATAACTGCTTTCATAATTTCTCCGTATTAGTATTATATCTGTTTTTTCTTTTTTGGTCTATAAATATTTACAAATACAAACCACAAAACTGTCAAAATTTGTAAAGGTACTGCAATAATAAACAATAACCATATCTTTGAAGTACCTATTGTTAGACATATTGCCAAAAAGCTTGACCATATAAGCGCAGACACACTCAAACAAATATGTAGTCGTGATGCCCACACACAGCAAAATACTACAATAATAATAAAGTTAATAACAAGTGCCCAAATAAATATAATCCATGTTTTGGTGACTTGTGGCAAAATAATTGCTGGGAATATGTATAAAGCTGTTGCGATTAGCCATACAAGACCGCAAGATAACAAAGTAATAAGGGTGACTTTTAGTCTTTCTTTTTGAGTGTTAGAACGAGAAAGTTTTTCTCTACGCTTAGAATCTGTAGAAAACAAGTCGTCTACCTTTATTGCATACAAATCTGCAAGTTGTTTTAAGATATAAACATCAGGTATTGCTTCTGCTCTCTCCCATTTAGAAACTGCCTTGTCAGAATAGTTAAGTTTATCGGCAAGCTCTAACTGTGTAAGTCCTTTTTTCTTACGGTAGAATATTAAATTGTCTGCTATTTGCTTTTTGAAATTGTTTAATTCTTCCATACCATTATTATATTATTATATACGCCAAATATCAAGCATTTTAAGCACATTTTTGCCACTCTACCCACAGTAGAAGTGCCATTTTTTGACTCTACTTTCAGTTTCTTAAAAGTAGGTTGTTATTTTTTGTTTATTTTAATAGACTGCTTATGTATTAAAATTGTTTAATACAGACTATTATTTTTTTACAAACAACATATTTTGTTTATCATAATCTTATTAGGAGAATTTATTATGAAAATTGCAATATCTGCAGAATCTACAATAGATTTAACAAAAGAACTTTTAGACAAATATAAAATTCATACAGTGGCCTTTAATGTGCTACTAGGTGAAGAAGAACGACAAGATGGAACTTTTGACCCAAAAGAAATTTTTGAATATGTTCAAAAAACAAAAGTATTGCCAAAAACCAGCGCAGTAAACGAATTTACTTATGCAGAATATTTTTCAGAACTACTTAACCAATATGACGCAGTAGTACACATTAGTTTGTCTTCTTGCATTAGCAGTTCTTGCCAAAATGCAAAAACAGCAGCAAGCAAATTGTCAAATGTATATGTTATTGACAGCAAGAGTTTGTCAACAGGCATTGCACTACTTGCAATATATGCATCTAGACTTGCTGAAAAAGAAAATATTAACGCAGCCGAAATAGCAAAAGCTGTTGCATCAAGGGTCGACCATGTACAAGCAAGTTTTGTACTAGAAAGGCTTGACTACCTATACAAGGGCGGCAGATGCTCTGCTTTAAGTTTGTTTGGTGCTAACTTATTAAAAATTAGACCACAAATACTTGTAAAAGATGGCAAAATGGGCGCTGGCAAAAAATATCGTGGCAATATGGACCGTTGCATAGAACAATATTGTCAAGATGTATTAGAAGAATTTAATACTCCAGACCTACACACAGCCTTTTTGACTTATACAACCGCAACCGAAGGTATGCTAGAAGCAGCTAGAAAAGCACTAAAAGAGCGTGGTTTTGAAAATATTTATGAAACTACAGCTGGTGGCACAATTTCTAGCCATTGTGGCGAACATACACTAGGTATACTTTATATAAACGATGCAAAATAAAAAACATAATACTCAAGATATGTTTAATTTGCTTTTTTAGGAGAACTTTATGAAAATAGCAATTTCGGTAGAAAGCTCTGCCGACCTATCAAAACAAATCAAACAAAAATACAACATTAGCTCTACACCTTTAACAATAGTGCTTGGCGAAACCGAGATGGAAGATTGTGAAGATGCAGGCAAAAAGATTTTTGAATTTGTACAAAAAAACAAAATAATGCCAAAAACATGTGCCGTTAACGAATTTCAGTTTAACGAGTATTTTTCTAACCTACTAAAAGACTACGACTCTGTAATACACATTAGCATGTCTAGCGAAATAAGCTGCACCTGTCTTAACGCAAAAACTGCTGCTCAAGCATTTGATGGCAAAGTTTTTGTTATAGATAGCAGAAGCTTATGCGGGGGCATTGCTTTGCTTGCAATATATGCAGCAAAGCTAGTTGAGCAAGGATTGTCTTGTCAGAAGATTATTGACAAGGTGACAGCTCGCATACCTTATGTAAAACTATGCTTTGTACCAAACAAACTCGACTACCTAAAAAATGGCGGCAGAGTTTCGGCACTTGCACTACTTGGAGCAAACTTATTAAAAATACACCCAACCATATTGATGAAAGATGGCAAGACTGGCGTAGGCAAAAAGTATATTGGTTCGATTGGTAGTTGCTTTAGAAAATTGTGTGAAGATAACTTAAGAGATGCAAGCCCCGACAAGTCTGTTGCGATAATAGCTTATACCAACATTGACCAAGACCAACTTGATTTTGCTTACGACTTTTTGAAACAAAAAGGTTTTGAAGAGATATACGACATTGTTGCCAATGGCACAATTGCAAGTCATTGCGGCGAATATGCTATGGGTATTATGTTTATCGAAAAAGAATAATTATCATAAAAAATATTATAAAATTATTAATTTTTGTAGCAAAAATAGATAAAAAATAATAGTCGACCTTATGGTCGGCTATGTTTTTTTGCATTTTCGACTACAAATTCGGCATTTTTAATAAAAAAAAGACCTAAATTATTAGGTCTTTAATTTTTTATTCGATACCTTTTAGGGTTAGGCCAATACGGTGTTTTTCTAGGTCTACTGACAAGATTTTTACTTTTAATACTTGACCAACTTTTAATACTTCTGATGGATGTCTTACAAATTTGTCGCTTATTTGAGATAGGTGGATAAGGCCATCTTGATGCACACCAATATCAACAAACGCACCAAAGTCAATAACATTTCTTACTGTACCAGTTAGTATCATGTCTGGCTTTAGATCTTTTATATCCAAGATGTCGCTACGAAGTTCTACTTGTGGCAAGCTATCTCTTATATCTCTACCTGGTTTTGCAATTTCGCTAACGATGTCTTGCAATGTTGGCACACCTACGCCACATTCTTGAGCAACGGCTTCTTCACCTTTTAGTTGTACTAATGATGCAAGTTTTTCTAACTCACCGTTTTTTACACTTTCGTCAGTAAAGTTAAACATTTTTAATAATTGTTTTGCGGCAGCATAACTCTCTGGGTGAACAGCTGTATTATCCAAAATATTTTTACCACCGACTATACGCAAGAAACCTGCGCATTGTTCGTATGCTTTGTCGCCTAGCTTGCTTACTTTTAACAATTCTGCTCTATCTGTAAACTCGCCATTTTTTGCGCGATAATCTACAATATTTTTTGCTATACCACTGTTTAGGCCAGATACATAACTTAACAAACTAACAGAAGCTGTATTTAGGTCTACACCTACACTGTTAACGCAGTCTTCTACTACACCAGTTAACACATCTGTCAAACGCTTTTGTGGCATATCGTGTTGATATTGACCAACACCAATTGATTTTACATCAATTTTGATAAGCTCTGCCAAAGGATCTTGCAAACGGCGAGCGATAGACACTGCACTACGCAATGCTACATCAAAATCTGGAAATTCGCTTGCGCCAAGTTTTGATGCACTGTATACAGAAGCACCAGCTTCGTTAACTACAGCATAACTTACTTTGCGACTTTGCTTTTTGATAAGTTCTGCAACAAACATTTCTGATTCTTTTGAAGCGGTACCATTACCGATAGATATAACATCAACTTTGTGTTTGTTGATAAGCGCTGTCAATTTTTGTTCGGCTTCTTCGATTTTGCTTTGAGGTGGAGTTGGATAAACAACTGTGGTATCAAGCACATTGCCAGCTTGGTCGATAACAGCTATTTTGCAACCTGTACGGTATGCAGGGTCAAGACCAAGTATAATTTTGCCTTTTAGAGGTGGTTGCAATAGCAAAGGACGCAAGTTAACATCAAACATTTTTATAGCTTGCTCGTTAGCTTTGTCTGTAAGCATTGTTCTCAATTCTCTCTCTAAAGATGGGAAAATTAATCTATCAAAGCTATCTTGGCAGGTTGCTACCAAAATTTCTTCGTCTTTTTCATTTTTTACAAACATGTCTTTTATCATTTCGACACATTTTGCATCGTTGCATACTATTTTTGCTTTTAGGCAATCTTCTGCTTCGCCACGGTTGATAGCAAGTACTCTGTGGCTTGGTATTTTTGATACAAGTTCGCTAAAATCTTTGTACATCTCGTATGTCTTGCTTTTTTCTTGCGAATCATCCCAAGTTGTTTTGATTTCGGCAGTTTTTTCTAAAAATTCTCTTAAATCTTTTCTTATTTCGGCGCTATCTGATATCATTTCGGCAATAATATCTAAAGCACCTTGTATAGCTTCTTTTGCATCTTTTAGCTCGTTTTCTTCTGTGATAAATGTTGTAGCAAAAGCTTCTAATTCGCCTTCGTACTCGCCAGACATAATTGCATCTGCAAGTGGTTGCAAACCTTTTGCAATAGCAACGCTTGCTCTGGTTTTTCTTTTTGGCTTAAATGGTCTATATATATCTTCTACTTCGGTCAAAGTTTGGGCATCTTCTAGACTTTTCATTATTTCGTCTGTCATATTGCCTTGTTCGGTTACAATTTTTACAACTTCTTCTTTACGCTTATTTAGAGACCTTAAGTAGGTAAGTCTATCATTAAACTCTCTCAAGATTTGGTCATCGCAGCTACCGGTAAGTTCTTTACGATATCGTGCGATAAATGGAATTGTACATCCTTCGTCAATTAAGTCGATGATGTTGGCTGTATGCTGTGGTTTTAGGTTAAACTCTTGGCATAATGTTTGTTGGATATCCATAAATTTTGTCCTTTTATTTTTTTTGAATATAACTGCCTTTGAGGGCAGCCGTCATAGTAAAGGGTATTTGTTTTTTAATTTTTAGTCAAACATTTTGCAGTATTTTTTTGCAAAACCCACCCTAAAATGTTTTGTGACGAAGTTAACTTTTTTATTTTTTATTGGCCAAAAATATTTGCCTAAAATATGGTAAATAATATATTATATTATATATAATTATACTAAAATGTCGGACTATGTATTTTGACAATAAATGTCACTTGAGGTGTTGATATGAAAAAATTTGCAAAAGTATTATTAGTATTGTGCATGCTTGTTATGACAAGCACTGTTTTTGCCGCGTGCGGAGCGCCAAAAATAACGAGTCTGCGAATAACCGGAGTACCACAATATGTCACAGTAGGACAAGAGTTTACTTTGCAGGCAATATTAACGCCAGCCAAGGCATCTCAAAAAGATGTTGTATGGTCTAGTAGTGATTCGACCAAAGCTGTTGTAAATGAGTTTGGTAAGGTCACACCTCTTTCTTTAGGTACAGTTATCATTACGGCAGCTAGCAAAAAAGACGCTACCAAAAAAGATCATGTAACTATTGAGATTAAGTCAACCACCTCTGACATAATGATCGAAAACTTTACAACAACATATGACGGCACACCAAAAAGTGTGAGTGTAAAATATGCCCCAGCAGGTATGAAATTAAAATACACTTACAAACTAGGCAACGCAGAACCTACCGAAACACCACCAGCAAACGCAGGTGTTTATACAGTATCTGTATATCAAGAAGGTAGCAACATTGTTGAAGCACAATGTATTTTAAGAATCAACCCAAGAGAAGTCACCATTAACATTGACGACAAATCAAAAGTGTTTGGTGCACAAGAACCATCATACACATCTAGCATCTCTGGCCTTGTTGGTATAGACACATTAGAATATACCGTTGGCAGAATAGATACTTTAGAAGATGTAGGTAGATACAAAATAACAGCTACTACACATCAAGTAAATCCAAACTACACAGTTTTGATAAACGATGGCACATTAGAAATCATACCAAGAGATGTTAAGATAGTACCACACAACAAAACAAGTATTTATGGTGACCCACTAGCTCAACTAACATTTGACATACAAGACCTTGCAGGCAATGTATTGAGCAACATAGATCAATCAAATGTAGCAGGTACATTAAAAATTTCTACCAATGGCAATTTAGAAAAATTGTCTGTAGGCTCATACACCATCACAAGCTCTAACCTAATCTCTACTAACTTAAACATTAGAGAAAACGCAACAGCAACATACAAGATCGAAAAAAGAACAGCTTATGTTGCAGTCACCGCTAACCAAGGTAAGTTTGCAGGCGCTGCAGATCCTGTTATCGAAAAAGTTATATCTAATACCGTAGAAGGTGACGACTTATCACAATGTCTTTATAGAGAAGAAGGCGAACTTGTAGGTTTTTATCAATACCTTTTAGATAATACAATCAATACCAATTATAAATTAGTATTTACAACTGCTTCTATCTTTAGCATTAGATCTAATCAAATATCTATTGCGGTAGAAAGCTTTAGTATGCCTTACTCACCAACTCAAGCAGGCTCTTATATCCCAGCAGACAAGTTAAAGTATATCGTGACATTTAACGGCGTATCTAATTATGCTACAATGGACGGCTCTGGATATATAATCTTGCAAGGTATCGAAAGAGTATTCCCAAGTGTAGAGTTGCAACAAGTAGCAAGCTTAACCGAGATAGAAAAACAAAATATTTATCAAAAATGGAAGATGACACCATCTTTGATATCTAGCGAAAATATAATCGATGATCAAAAGTACGAATATACTTTTGAAGAAACACACAAATTTATAACAAAACTTGACTTGATAGTGACTGCAAAAGATGCTAGCAAGTTCTACAAAGACGAAGATCCAACATTTGAATTTACACTTGATGGCCTAGTTGGCAACGATACAGTATCAGTTGCTCAAAAGATGGCGTTTACTAGAGATAAGACTGGCAACAGTGAAGATGTTGGCACATACGAAATATTCATTGACAAAAAAGCTTTGCAAGATGGCAAAGATTATTACAAACCTACTTTTGTAGGAGCTACCTTTACTATACTAAAGAGACCTATTTACATCACTCCTATTAGTTATACCGAAGAAGATGGCAATGCAGTATACTATGGCGAACCAGAAAAAGAGCTAAACTACGACACAACCGATTCTAACTTGCCAAATAGCTGCAGACTATCAGATGTATTTACAGGCACATTGACAAGGGGTACTGGTACTTCTGTTGGTATATATGATATCACTATCAAAAACCTAGAAGTCACCAAAAACTTTGAATTAGTATTTACCCCAGGTAAATATCAAATTATACCAAGACCTTGGTATATTACAGTTCAAGACAAAACAATCACCTATGGTGAGAGCGCTTCTAACTTCTTGTATAACAGCGAACCATACAAAGGTCCAGATGGTTCGGCAGAATATATTTTGAGCAAGCCAATTATCAATGGCAAGCCTGCCCTAACCAAAAATCAAACTTTATATGCAAACGACCTAACCGATGCTAACCCAAATAACGACTATTACGAAATCGGCCAAGGCAACCTTACTGCTGGTCCAAACTTTACGATTTTGTTTACCAGCGGCAAACTTACAGTGACAAAGAGACAAGTGACATTGTCATTTATCTCACAATCATATGAGTATGGTACAGAGAGACCTGCACTATCTTATGCATTTTCTCCAGCACTTGCTAACGGCGACACAGTAAAATCTTTAGATTATCTCGAAGACAATTCTGTTAACTCTAAAGTATTTACTCTAAAAAATGTCGATGGTAGCTATCAATACTCTATCGAATTCCAAAACTCTAATGGCAAACTTGTTAATGACTGCTACGATGTAAGCATTAACGAACAAGCTGTAGAATTGTATGTAGTTGGTGCTTCTTTATTGCAAATAGAAGTTATTAGCAAACAAGACATCACAACTAGCACATCTACAGTGACATATGGCGACATATTTGCTTTTACAGAGTTGTTTGATCTTCGTATCAAAAATAATGTCAACAACTACTCTTTACAATATACTGATGCATCTTTTATCTCATTGACTGGTGTATCCCCTATTAATGCTGGTAGTTATACAATCGCATTTATCACCAACCCAGCTGATGCAAATGTTGTAAAAGTTCTTAATGCTGGCGGCGAAGATATTTCTGAAAACTTTGCGCTTGATGTAGAGGTGCGTGGTATCTTAAATATCGAAAAAGCTAATTTGACATTATTGTCAGCTCCTACCGTACAAGACATGGAGTACGGTTCTGAATACCCATCAATCATTAATGCAATTTATACTTTTGACAATGCCCGCACAGGCGAAACAGAAATATATTCTGCATTAGCAACAGATTATACCGTAGCAGATTATAGCGCAAGTAATGTTAGAGATGTACCTTACATTATAAGAGCTATATACAACCCTACTTCTAAAAACTTTAATCCTTATACTCACGATGGCCTAGAGTTAACTATTATCAAAAAAGAATTGTCAACAGACGCTGTCACTTGGATGCATGGCCAATCATTTGACACCGATGGCGTAGATGATGGCGAAGGCACAATTACAGTCACTCTAGAAGAAGAAGTATCACCAGCAGTATATCAAAGTGCTTATGTTGCTTCTGCTAACGATGTTGTTATACCAGCATCTTTAGACCATATCAAAATAAATGTTGCTTATGTTTACAAAGGTTTCTTCTTTAGCAGTGATGCTACTACTAGAGGTCAACTACCTTACAAAAATAGCGAATCTGATTTTGGTTATGTTTCTGTAGGCAATGACTACACTTACAAAGCAGAACTAAAAGATGGTGTTATAACCTTCTACTATATTGGTAAAGACGAAGCTGGCAACGAAAAGATATACAAACTTGACGATACATATTTAGAAATCTCTTCTACAGCTCCAACAAGAGCCGGCATTTACTATGTCACTGCAAGAGTTTCTACAACTGATGCAAACTACACATTTAACAAACAAGACTTTGCTAGCTTGTATGTAGTACACAAGAGCGCTGCAACAATTTATTTTGCAGAGGCAGAAAGTGGTGTCACTTACAATACAGATGGCATACTTAACTTAACATTTACATCTGACATCACTGGTGCAGAAGTAAAAACTCTTGGATACAAATATTATCCAAACGGCACAGACCACGAACCAGAAGACTTTGTCGGCACACCAACAGAAGTTGGCAACTACATTGTTATTGTCGAAGTAGACTCAGAAAACTTCTACAAAAAATCTGAACTTGGTTTTGTGATTAATCAAGCAATATTAGAAGTTGCTTGGGGCTCAAACACTAACATTAACTTCAGAGAATCTACTGGTCAAAGTGTAGACTTTGTATTGTCAGTTAATGGCATCACATTATTTACTTTCAAAAACGGCAGCACTAACAACGGTGAGATCGAACCACTTAACAACATCGGTTGGATTGAGTTCGAGTTTAGTGATGGCACAAATACTTCAAAACAACTTCCAGTTTCTGCGGGCACTTATACCTTGACTATATCTGTAAAAGCAGACGGCGAAGGTGTAAACTACAAGACTGCTACCCTTGGAGGAGAAACTTGCGCGTTTATTATCATTCCAAAGATTTATTCTGGTAGCATCACATTCCAAGATGCAACTATCAACTATGATGTGACATACGAAAGAGAAAACGGACACATTGCAATGTACGAAACAATAAAAACTGCAATGGTTAGAGACCCTCACGGCGAAATCCTAGATGAGATAGCAGGCTCTGGCATATACAACATTCAATTGTTTGTAAACAACGGTCTAGAGATTGGTAAGGTAGACAACTCATTTGTTCCACTTATCAACCAAGCTGGACGAACATTTGAAATCAAGCTTGTTATATCTGACCCATCAGGCAATGTTGGTACAGCAACTCAAACAGCTATACTTACTGTTCAAAAATCTAACATGCCTACATTTAACAGATATAGCACAACAGTGACCAAACAAATTGACTTTACTGGTCAAAGAATATTTAACCCACTAACAGATACAAGTGGCAATATATATACCCCAACTATTTATAACGAGGCAGACAAGTCTTGGACTTATGCAGAAAAAGGTGATGCAGAGTTATTCTTCGGTATTACTTATAGATACTATAACAATACCGACAATACTATACTTGCAGACGCACCTATCACAATGCCAAACAATGTTACAATTCAATTTAAGGTTGTAGCAGAGGTAACTGCAGGTGCTAACTACAATGCGCCAGCAATACCTGTTTACGAAGGCTTGTTTACTATCGCAAAAACAAACTTCTCATTTGACAGAAATGACATATCAGAAGTGACTTATACTTACGGCTACGAAAATGCCGAAGTTGATGCTATTGCAATCAACAGTGCTGGCGACCAACTAATACTAAAATATGTTGGTGTTGATACCGGCAACTACACAGTAGAAGATGGTATTGTATGCTTACGCAAATACAGAAACAATGATTCTGGTACAGAATATACTTCATTACCTACTGCTGCTGGCGAATATACAGTTTCTTACAAGATTGTTTCTGACAAATCTATGTTTAAGAATGCTGACAATGCATCTGACTTTGAAACAACAAAAACTTTGATTATTAATCCAAGACAAATTGACTGTTGTGATCAAATCATCAATATTGCATCTAACCCAGCAACTCCAAACCCAGCGTTGTTATATTCTAGACAAATTAAGACCTTTGGTTATAAGACCAAAGCAACCTTCCCAGATCACTTAAAAGAACTATTTGGTGCATCTACTACTCCAAACATCTTATTTAACCTATATAGAGAAGATGGCACACTTATTGTTGGTGGCGTACTTGCAAGAAACCTTTTGAGCACAATGAAAACTCAAGACGCTGGCAACTACCTATTTACATTGTCACCATCATCTAACACTAACTTCTGCGAAAGCGAAAAATATCCTTTGGTTATTCATCGCAATGCGGTAACATTGTCATTTATAACTGGCGCTGGCAACACTGATGTACATTATGACAGCGATACAGGCATTTATTCACAAACAGTTGGTTATACTGCAAGTGAAAACCCATTTGATGTGACCAAGATAAAGGTTACTGGCAGATTAAGTTCTTCTTTAGACAACTCTGTACTTGGCTACAGCGATTATGTAGTAAGATACAAGAGAGTTGATCAAGATTATACATACTTTACTACTGACATCCCTGTCACTCAAGGTATATATGATGTAGAAATTGTTCTTCGCAATGGTATTTATCAATCTCCTGATCGTGATATCAACGAAGATCCAGCTACTGCCGAAACATTGCCTTTACAACTTGTTTACGAAATTTATGCTCCTACTTTGACACTTTCTGTAAACAACAACAACTATACCTACAAAGATTATTCTACCGACAGCTTTATTATTAATGCTTACTATGGTGGTACAAGTAGAGGTTCATTTAACGCTGGTGTACACACTGGTGGTACATGGATACTTAACCAAGATCAAATCAATGCTGGCGGCATTACAGTGACTTATCAAGGTGATGCTACACCTACTAACATTGATGCATTGATCGCAAGCACCTTGGCAGAAGCTCAAGCTTATGATCCAAGTATAAGACTTTCTACTATCGAAGAGTTTAATAATCAAAATGTTGGTGCTTATACAACATATGTTATGTTTATAAGCGACGACTTAAACTTTGCTCCAACTATTGGACAAATCACATTTAATGTTTCTCCAAAACTTGTCACAGTAAACGAATTGTCTTGCGAAGATGAGCACGGCGCTGCATTAGATGACAGATTAACTTATGATTCTGTAAACAACAAGTTTGTATATACAGTAAACATTGTTGCAGAACCTGTATTCCAAAGCAACACATGGTCATTTGAGCCAATTACTTATAGTGGTCCAACAAATACAAGATTTAGATTAAAAAATCCTATTGACGGTGTATCTGATATTCTTGAAGCAAATATAAGATTTACTACCCTAAACCTAGACAGCACTTGGTTGTACGATCAATTTGAAGCTGGTGGTCAAGGTTATACAATTTCTTATACTTTAACAACACTAACTGCTATTGCAGAAAGCACTGGCAACTTTGAGTTTGCAATGCTAGATACTAGCCCAGTTGGCTTTGAATATGTGATAACTATATCTAAAGGCGCAATGCCAAATGTGTTTACTATTACAAACATTGCTCAACCTTATGACACTTACGAAGTTTACGCAGAGCAATTTACTAATGCTTCTCAATTAGCATTTAGCAACTTTGTATCTTTTGCTGGTAGCACAACAAGTTCTCCTGTAGAATCAGAATTTAAGTACTTTAACGCAGCTTATAATGATCCTAGCGAAACTTTTGATGCACATATTACTTTCTTTGGATTCTTCATGCAAACAGCAACTGGTGACAATATCCAAACTAGTGGAAATGTCACTTTGGACAATCCAGGCAAAGGCAGCAAGATAAACAAAACTGCACAATATGCTACATACAAAATTGTTTATGACATCCCAGAAAGTATTTTCTTTAGTGCAACTAAACTAAATATATTCTATACAGTAGAGCCAAAAGGTCTTACTGCTAAACTAGATAGACAAATACTAGATGGTAGCGGTTTACCTTCTATACAAATTCTTGATGGCGATGCAGAAGTTGATTATCAAGCAACTGTTAAGATAACTCTTGCAGACGAAACAGAAACTTTACTGCTATACACTTCAAAGAGAACTAGTGGCACTACAACTACTAATACAGATATTATTGCAGGAGCTCACACTCTTATTGCAGAGGCAGCTGGCAATACAACTATCTTTGCAGTAGAAATTGAGTTAACTAGTCTTGGTGACGGCATTGTTATGGACAACATAACACTAAACAATCATCTAGAGGGCGAAGACAGAACTACTATTGTTTACTTACTATATGTTGCTAGTTCTACCGACCTAGGTAGCTATGACCTATATGGCACAATAGACAACAGAACAGTTCTTTCTAACATCTTGGGTCAATCTGATCCAATCAAAGCAAACAACCTAATTAACAATTTGGGCTTAAGCATCGAATGGTCTACCGGTGTACAAAGTGCATTAGAGTTGTCTAACTACATGGTTACCGAAAGCGTTGTATCATCATTTGTAGTACCTGACGACTTAGGTTCAGATGATTCTCCATTGCCAGAATCTCCAGATGGAACATGTATGTACTTTGAAGTAAACATTGCTCAATACCTAATTGACAATGATACTAATATATATCCTTGTTCTAACCTAGTTGTTTATATTGTTATTGGCGAAGACAAAATACCAACTAATGTATCTCTTGATGTATCATTTGGTATCACACTTGATGTGACCGATACAATATTTACATATACTGGCGAAACCCAAGCTCCAACAGCTGCTCTAAAATTGTATGCATTTAACTATCGCAACGAATTTAGATACAAGATGGTTTCTGGTTCACCACAAGTGGATGCTGAAGGCAACAAAATTATCGAAGATATCGTAGATATTCTAGAACCTGTTTATATCGATTGCGACAATACTACATTGCAAGTTGTATATAAGAAAGGCGGTTCTATCGTTGCTAATCCTAAAGACGCTGGCGAATATCAAGCAATTTACACATACACTGTTGGTTCTAAAACATACTCACAAGTAATACCATTTACTATTAAGGCTGAGGTTGTAGAAGTTGTTATGGCAAACCAAGAGTTTGACTATGATGGTTCTGCACATACTTTAACAGCGACAGCTACAAAAGATGGTCACCCACTTAATATTAAATATTCTTACTTTAACTCTGCTGGCACACCATTGGTTGCTAGTCAAATAAAAGATGCAGGCACTTATCGTGTAGAAGCATACATTAATGAACCTAACTACGAAGGTTATACATATGCAATACTAACTATAAGAAAACTTGCAACAAATATTCAAGTCACTCCTCTATCAGCGGCAGACTCAATCTATAGGCCAAGTACAACTTTTGCACCAACCTATAAGATTTATGATGCTTCTGGCAGAGATATTACTCAACTACTAAAAGATGACGGCGCAGTTACTGTCACTTACAAATTAAGAGAAAACGGATCTTATGGTTCGACAGCTCCTAATGTTGCAGGTACATTTAAGATAAAAATTGCAGTCACTGGTTCTACTAACTATTTTGATAGCACATTAGAATACACCTACATTATTTCTAAAGCAATTACCAGCATTAGCTATACATTGCCAACAAGTGTAGACCTAGTATATGATGGCGAAGCAAAAGAAGTAACCAATGTCGTAGCAGCAAATGGCACAGCAACAACTGTCACATATAATGGCGCTACAACAGCTCCAAAAGATGTAGGCTTGTATAAAGTTGTTATAACTTCTACATCAACCGACAACTACGAAGCTTGCGAAGTTGTAGATTATTTTGAAATAACACCTCAAGCTTTGGCAGTCACTTATGATGGTTATGAACTAACCACTACAGTAGAAGTAGATTATGTTGACAACCTAGAATTGTCATATACAGCAAACTGTGACCAAACTGTCACATACGCAGGCTTTAAGTATAATGATGATGGCGAGTTAGAAACAACCGTAACTTCATTAGGTTCTAACCAACCTACCACCCCTGGTGTATATACAGCTACTCACAAAGCTGTTAATAGCAACTACGAAGGCACAATTGTTTATACTATTAAGATTAATAGAGTAAACACAACCTTTGCAATGACAGGTTTTATGTTTACCTATAACAAAGCCCCTCAAACTCCAGGCGTTACAGCTACAGTTGCAGACTATACTGTGACTTATACCGGATCTACTTATAATGGCACTGAATACAACAGCACAACTGCTCCAACAGACGCTGGTATGTATACAGCTACTTTGGTATTTGAAGGCAATGCATTGTACTTGCCACAAACAACAAGTGCTGTGTTTACTATTAACAAAGCTGCTGTAGAGCTTACTTTAGAAGATATCGTAACAACATATGACGGCACAGCTAAAGCACCTACCGTTGTGGCAAAAATCGATGGTGTTGTAGATCCTGACTTTACAAATTATCAAATTGTATATTCAGATCAAACTGTAGATCCAATTGATGCAGGTACATACACTGTTTATGCATATTCTACAGACAACAACTATGTAGGCGTATCTAGCCAAGTATTGTTCTCTATCTCTCCTGCAGATGTTATAATAACTCTTGTTAAAGCTGATGGTAAGTTTACTTACGGTGATACAGAAACAATCATCGAAACAATTAATGTACCACATTACAAAATATTGTATTCTGGTAAATCTTACTTGTCAGATGGTTCTTTACCAACAGAGGACAACTACAATGTAATAGATCACATACCAACACTTGCTGGCGAATACAAAGGCAAAGTTATCTCAAGCAACTACAAACCTTTCGAATTTACATTTAGTATCGAAAAAGTGTCTGTAGCTATCACTATGAGTCCTATGACTATAACTGTTGGTCAATTCTTACAATTATCAGACAAAATTGGTGGCTATAATGTAGAATACACATTTGCCTTTGGTGCTACTGATTATGGTACTACAAAACCAACTCAAGTTGGCGTTTATACCATGACAGCTACTATCAAAGAGCAAAACCATCAAGGCACAGCTACTGCAGTATTAACTATTGCTCCAATAACAACTGGTCAAGAAAATTACATACATTTGTCTCAACCATACTTTATGTATACTGGCGACACTATTAATATAGGCGCAGTTATGTATGTTGGCGGCGCAGTAAGAACTCCTGATAGTACAGAATTTGTTCGTTATCATGGCGGCGGCACATTTATAGAAACTAGTGTTAAAAATATTGGTCAATACCAACTAACACTAAAAGCTGGTCTTGTGACATTAACTCAAACATTTGAAGTTATACCAGAAATTAACCTAGAGTTCCCTACTAACGCGATTTATACTGGCGAAACATTTAGTGTAAATTATAGATATGTAAACTCTTCAGAGCAATCTTACGAGGTTACTAACAATTTAAGTCTAATATTTAACTTAAATGGCAAATTTACTAGCAGTGTACGCGATGCAGGTACTTATACCGTATACTTGCTATACAAAAATAGCATTGTAAAACAACAAAGCTTTGAAGTTCAAAAACAAACTGTTTCTTTACCTACTGCAAAGTGGACAAAGACATTTGGTGAAGAATTCCCAAGCAAAGTTGGACCTTATAAAGTAACATATCAATTTAGCACTAATGGTGGTGTAACATACACCGATCGCATGCCTACAGCGGGCAATGGTTATAAACTATTGATTGTAGTTGATGAAAAGAACTATCAAGGCACTCAAGAAGTTGACCTAGATATCGCAAAAGCTCAATTAGTACTAGACTTTGGCGAGATTGTTTGTGACTACACAGGCACAGCAATAGTATTACCAACATCATATCAAGGTATAACCGGCATTAATTATACCTTCTCTACTCAACCTAACTTGTCAAGTCCTAGACCAGGAACTCCAACAGAACCAGGAGAGTATTATGTGACAGCAAGCATCAGCGAAGCAAACTATTCTGTTAAGTATCCAGGCACTGATACATATATTAAAGTGACTATCAATGCAGTCACTCCAAACTATGTAGTAAAAGACCTAATCCATACTTATGATGGTACAGCAAAAGCTGTTAATGCATCTGTTGTTATTAATGGCAGATCTGCTCGTGTAAGAATTGTTTATAGCACAGCAAGCCCTACAGATGTGGGCGATTATACAGTAACACTTTCTGTAGAAGGCGATACTCATTATCTAGAACAAACTTATACAATGACTATTTTGCCAGCTACTCCAACTATTACTTATACATTACCTTCTAACCTAACTTATGAAGAAGGCGTTTCTAAAGAAATTATTGATGCTACATCTTCTAGTGGAAGTGCTGTCACAGTCACTTACAAGAAAGATGGTAGCGATGCTAACCCAATCTCTGCGGGCAATTATGTAGCAACATTAAGCTGTCCAGCAGTTGGCAACTATGCCGCAGCAGAAGTTTTTGTTGCATTTACAATTAACAAGGCAATGCCAGAGTTTAGTTATGGTGTTGATAGCATTAATTACCTAACTTACGACGAAAGCGTCAAAAAATACGATATGCTTTATGACCCTGCTATTGTTTCTGTCAATGCAGAATACAGATTGAGTGGCACTCTAGTAGCAAATCCTACCGAAGCTGGTACTTATACAGTTAAGTTTATTATCACAGCAATTGATCCTAACTATGCATCATATGTTGTAGAAACAAAGATGATTATTAACAAAGCATATAACACTATTACTTATAGCAATCCATCTACAATGTATGTTGATGGCGGCAACAAAAAGCTTACTGGCTTATCTGCAAGTTCTGGTGGTACAGTAAACGATACTTATAAGATTAACGGCAACACAGCTACTGACTTTACAGTTGGTGGAACTTATACAGCTACACTAACAGTAAGTAGCAGCGCAAACTACTTAAGCAACTCTATAGTTGTTGTTTATGAAATTGCAAAACGCGATACTCAAATTTCTATCAGCAGTTTATTAAATGTCGAATATGATGGCGCACCTCACGAAGTAGTTATTAATAACCCTGGTATTATATCTTCTGGATATTATATTCAATACACAGGTAAGTATTATGATGTGGACGGTTCTACATTAAAAGACTACAACTCAAGAACAGCTCCTACTAATGCAGGTGTTTATACTGCAGAATTAAAATTTGATAACGCTAACTACTACACAACAAGTCAAGTATCAAAAATTTCGTTTAGTATTAGCAAAAAGGTTATGGATATAACCATCACTTTGTCTGGACTAGAAGATACAATTTCATTTGTAGAATTTGACGGTACTATCTATACAACAGGCACCCGTATCGACAATGCAGTTGTTAATGCTCCTACCCTAGAAGTGACAACAACCCTAAACGGTTCAACAGCTTCACAAATCAGCGAAGGTGGCGAATACTCTATGGTTGTACAAGTAAATTCTCAAAACCACATTGGATATAGTCAAAGAACATTGCTTATAACCAAAAAGCAAGCATTTATCTACTTAAGAAGTTCTGCTATTAACTATGGCGAAACATTGGCACCTCAATATACATTAAGAGATGAAAATGGTGAAACTATAGTAGCTACCAATGTAGACCCTCAAGTTGTATTGTACGACTCTGAAGGTAATGAGGTAGACTTGGCAACAACTCCAGACACTGGTGAATATTCTATTAGTATTGTTATTAATAGTTCTGGTTATATGGCATCTGGATTATTCCCATTTACTATAAGACCAGCGCAACCAAAACTATATTATATAGATGAAACCGGTGCTACACCTGCATTTATAGAATTAAGTACAGAAGTTGGTGCTGACAATCAAGTAAAAGGACTAAAACTAAATAAACTATGCTTCTCTGTAGATGGCACAACCGAGTCAAATCTATTATTTAACGCAGCACACACAAGCTTGCTTGCTAATGTTTCTATCATAGTGACTTATAGCACTATCGAAGATGGCGACATTGTGACAAAATCTCTTGATGTTAATAGCAATCTAACAAATGTATTGCCTGCAAGAGTTTATAACATAACTATTAGAGCAAATACCGATCTTGCAAATGCAAACTTTAACATTTTAGAGCACACATTTACAGTAGAATGTACAGATTAGTACAAACAAAAAAAGACCACAAAATTGTGGTCTTTTTTATTATTAAATTGGTAGTGGTATTAACTAAAAAATATTAATTTTGACAATAAAAAAACATCATAATTAGTTATGATGTTTTTTGTTTATTATTAAAGTGTATCTTTGAAGTTTTTACCAAACTTTAATGCAGGAACTTTGCAAGCTGCAATTTGGATTGGTTCTTTAGTTAGTGGGTTGATACCTGTTCTAGCTGCTCTTTCTTTTACAGAGAATGTACCAAAACCAGCAAGACTAATAGTGTCGCCAGCTTTAAGAGCTTCTGCTACAGTACCTACAAATGCGTTGTAAGCTGCTTCTGCTTCTTTATTTGTAAAATTTCCTTTTTCTGCGATACTTCTGATAAATTCACCTTTATTCATAAATAATAAACTCCTTTTTATTTGGTTGGTTTATCCTATCTGGATGTCTAAATTATACCATAAAAACACCAATTCGCCTACCAAAATCAAGTATTTTTTACATATTTTTCGCTACAATAGGCATAAAATGGGCATTTTATTGACTTTTTTTTAATATTTGGCGATAATATACCTATAAACAATACTATAGTTAGAAAATAATGTTTTTTATAAACATATAAAATTTTTAAGGGTTTTTTATTATGTATACAATCAATATAAAACAAGATAGTCCGCCGGCAGATGTTGCTGTGGCTAATATGTTAAGAGAAATAGAGCTATGCAAATTGGCAAAAACTAACGCCATAAAAATCATTCACGGTTATGGCTCGCACGGCGTTGGCGGCTTAATTAAGCAAGAGGCAATTAAGGCGCTAAAACAACTAAAAGCAAAAAAACAAATTCTTGACTTTATCAGTGGAGAAAAGTTTTCGCAAAGCAACAAGTACTACAAAAAGCTTATCGAAGAGTACCCAGAGCTAATATTAGATAGTGATTTGTACCCACCCAACTCTGGGCTTACAATTGTGTTAATTAAATTGGGTGGTTTTGGCAATATATAATTATAATAATATGTTATAAAGTTTGCTTTGACATACACATATGATATACTACCTTCAAAGGACAAAATTATGGCAAAAGAAAATATACATACAGGTCATAGAGAGCGTTTGCGTACACTTGCTAGCAAAGTAGGTCTAGACAACTTACCAAGTCATCAAGTGCTAGAACTTATTTTATCTTATATCATACCTCAAAAAGATACCAACCCTATCGCTCACAATTTGCTAAAAGAGTTTGGCTCGTTAAGCAATGTGTTTGAAGCAAGTGTTGCCAGTCTGACCAAAGTAAAAGGTATAGGTAAAGTTGCTGCAGAATTTTTGCATCTTTGCTCACAACTACCTCTTGTATACAAAGCTAGCAAATTAGAATCAAAACAAATATTAGACAGACCAAGTCTTGTTATTAATTATTATAAACAAGTTGTTGATGTTATAGACACAGAAAAGTTTTATGTATCATATCTTAATGCCAAATGTAAACTTATAAAAACCGAATGTCTTGGCAGCGGTACAACTAACAAAATTGTTGTTAATATAAAAGATTTGCTTGCAAATATATTAAAACTACCAACTTCGGGCGTTATCTTGTGTCACACTCATCCATCAGGTGAAGCAAAACCATCATACGAAGATATACAATTTACTAGACAAGTTATGATATGTCTAAAAACTGCTGGTTTGAGATTGCTAGACCATGTTATATTGGGCAACAACGGTAGTTATAGTTTTCTTAACAATGGCGAACTTACCAAGTACGAAAACGAGCTAGAATCGCTACTTGCCAAAGTCGACTATGTTGCACAGTTTACAACACCTTTTGTAAAAGATTAAAAAAACAGGTAAAAATTTACCTGTTTTTTTATTTTGATGTCTTAAAAATGATATGTGAAAAAAAGTTTGTGTTGTATGGTACATAAAATACAACTTTGCCAACAATAGTAGATTTTTGCAAAGGACCATATACAGAGCTGTCTTTGCTATACACACCACGATTATCGCCCAATACAAAAATTTCTTTTTCGCCAAGAATAATTGGATCGCTACTACTTATGCCATTATTTTTTTTGTACAACAACAAATTTTCGTAACAGGTCTGCATGCGCTCATAATCTTTTATATATGTCTCTACTTGTTTTTCGCCGTTGACATAAAGATAATAATAGTCGGTATCAAATTGTATATCTACACTGTCACCACCAATGGCAACTAATCTTTTTATAACTTTTGTTTTAATACCGTTTTCTTCGTGATTAACTACAATCACATCACCACGCTTACCCTTGCTAAAACGATTAACATAAACTTTATCTTTTACTGGCGAAGCTTCATAAAAAGTTCTTGTTTTGCCTTCTTCGAGCTCGACATTGTATGTTGGCTGCATACTAACACCAACAACTTCTATTTTTGCAAAAATAATCGAAAAAGTCACAAAGCACAAAGTCACAACAAACATTATTGTTATAATGATTGTTAGCAGTATCTCATACCATTTGCGTTTTTTCTTTTGCCCTTGCTGCGTTAATACTTGCTCTTTATCCATTACCCTTTACCATTTTTTTTAATTTTTCGCTAGATACCATTATGGTATGTTCGCACTTTTCGCACTTTAATTTATAGTCGGCACCAACACGAGTTATTATCCATGTATTGCCACCACATGGATGTGTTTTTTTTGTCACAATCTTGTCGCCTATTTGATACATTTATATCACCTATTATTATATATCATTTATTTATTTTTATTTTTTCTTTCTTTAATATAATAGCAAAAATATTTTGTTATAACAATAATTTTATTAAATTTTTTATAAAAGTTTGGTTTTTGTAAAAAAATAGCAAAATAACCCCCTAAAAATACTCTAAAACGCCTTTTTATATTCAAAGTGAAGAACTTATCGCAAAATATGTATTTTGCTTTTTAGGTTGCTTTGTAGCCTTAAAAAATAAAAGTAGTCTAACCAAGTTTTAGACTACTTTTTTGTATGTTAATTATTAAAAAGTTTTTATTAAGCAAGTAAAGCTGTTGCAGTCCAAGCTGGAGCTGTAAGTGTGCCTGTAAAGCCTTCAACTTGAGCTTCTTGGCTAAAACCAGGAGCTGTGCTTGTAGCTTTGATACCTACTAATGCATTGTTTTCAAATACTATATAGCAAGCATTTTCAGAACCGTCCATTGCATCGCTGTAAGAAAGTTTGTATTTTTCTGTTGTGCCTTTTGTAGCTTTTTCGATTGTAAAAGCATCTTCACCAAGAATAGTTAATTCGTCAAGGTAAGTTGTGATATCGCCAGATGCTGCTAGAGTAGCAACATATGTGTCAAAATCCATACCATCAAACTCTGCATCAGCAAGAGGTTGTTTAGCTGCTATATCGCCCATTTTTGTATAGAAATATTCTGCATCAGCATAAAGTTCCATTTTGGTACCAGCCATATCCATTTTGATATACATAGCAGAATATTTACCTGTAGATGCGTCATAAGCAAAAGAACCATGAACTTCTTGTTTTACCTTTTGTCCTTCATACTCATATTCCATATGCATTGACATTCTGAAGCTTTTGAAAGCTGCGGTTTGAGCTTCTGTCGCAGCTGCTACTGTTGCATTAAGAGTAGCCATGTCAGATGCTTTGTAAGAGCCTTTGGTGTTAACCTTAACTTGATCTGGGTTTCCACCACAGGCAGCTAGTACTAATACGCAAGGTAAAATTACTAGACAAATCATAAGTGTTTTTAAAAACTTTTTCATAAATCTCTCCTTTCTTTTGTTTTTTAGAATCTTATGAATTCTACCCCTATCATAACCACTCACACAAAAATTGTCAAACAAATATCTTTTGTTTTTTATATAAAAATTTTTACATCAACATATAGTAATTATTGCTTTTTGTAGGCACAAAATAGACTAAACAAAAAAAACATCCAATAGTTGGATGCTTTTTGTTAGTTGTCATAATCATCTAGATAAGTATATTGTTTGCCGCCTTTTTTGTAGCCAAATATCTTGTCCAAATTAACATTTTGCACACTTGCAAAAATATTTTTGTCTACATTGACATTATATTTTTCTAAATCTTTTATAAGTAGTTTTGTTTGATAACGCTGCGAGCTTGTACCATCTTCTAATACAAGACTCTCTGTAAGCTTACATGCACATTGTATAAAATGTAGGTCGCTAGAATTTTGCCAAGTTATAATATCTCTTTCTCTAATAAGATACATTGGTCTGATTAGTTGCATATTTTCAAAGTTGTCACTATGCAATTTTGGTAGCATTGTTTGAAAAGAGCCCGCGTTTAACATATTCATAAGTATAGTCTCTATCACATCGTCATAATGGTGACCTAATGCGATTTTGTTGCAACCCATCTCTTGTGCTATGCGATATAGTGCACCCCTGCGCATTTTGGCACAAATATAGCAAGGATTTTTTGACATATTGTTTGCCACATCAAAGATATTTGTATCAACTATTTTTGCAGGGATGTTAAGATATTGCAAGTTGTCTTTGATGCGTTGCAAATTCTTTTCGTTATAACCTGGGTTCATAACAAGATATTCTACATCAAAATCAAAGTCAGAATATCTATGCAACTGTTGAAAAAGTTTTGCAAGCAACATAGAGTCTTTGCCACCAGATATACATACACATACTTTGTCGCCAGCTTGCAAAAGGTCATATTCTTTTATCGCTTTGATAAATTTTGACCAAAGCCTAGAACGATATGTAGTTATAAGCGCCCTTTCTATTTGTTCGTATTTTTCCATAATTATCCTTTAGCTGTTAAAAATAGAATCTTTTGCAAGTATTTGCAATAATTCGTTAGTGACATTAAGTAGTTCGAACGAATTAAACAACATACCACTTATGTTATCAAACTTATTAATATTATAAACTTTGCCATCTACAACAATCTTAAACGGTTGCAAATTTTTGTATTGAGTTTCTTGATACAAAACCTCTGCGTCATTATCTTTTTTTACTAAATTTGCAATAAGCGCCAAATCTAATTTTTTGCCATATAATTTTTCGTAGTCAAAGTTTAACACAATTGTCTCAAACTCTGCAGCTGGCTCTGCTTTAACACAATACTTGCGAGTAAGGGTTGCCATAAGTTTTTCACCGTTATCTGTCAAACTAAAAATATTAGTATCAATAACCCCAGGAGTTATCTTTGCATTATAATAAGTTTTTATAAAATCAATTTTCATAATATATATCCTTTTTTAATCTGATACAAGTATAACACAACAAAAAACAATTTTCATCAATAAAAACAAAAAAAACTGCTATTATTTTTTACTGCAGTTTTTGTTAAATATTTTTATTAAGTTTTGCTTGTAATTTTTTTTGCCAATATATGTTGTGACTATTTTGTTATCAAAGGTTTTATAAACAACTTTTACACTTTTGTCCATTTGACAAAAAACAACATACTTGGGCGAACCTGTATAAAAGCTATTAATCGTTGTACCTGCTTGCGACAAATTGTAGATATTTTTTACTCTCAAAACAACTTGAGTATTTTGTAGCAGCTTGGCACAATCATGATGAATAACCTTGGCATCATATTTTGTCATAACAATTAGGTCGCTGTAGTTGAGCTTTTTTATTGACCTACTTTTTGCCAACTCTGGATTGATAGGATACACCCCATTAGTATCTGTCCAATTTTCGTACAACTCACAAGCAAGACACCTAGCAACAATCGCACCCGTTATATCACTACCCCCACGACTTAATAAAAACACTTTACCATGCTCGTCACAACCATAAAAGCCAGGCAAGATAATTTGCTTATATCTTTGCAAATACATACGAAGCCTGCTTTTGGTTTTTACAAAGTCAACTTTGCCATCTCTAAAAAACACCACCCTGCCTGCAGGTATTAATTTTATATTAGTAGCCTTCGAAACTATATAACAAGTTAGATATTCTCCACGAGAAACAAGCCAATTTTTATCATTTGTTATAAGATATTTTTTATAATAATTTTTTATAATTTTTGTTATATTAATTTTTACATTAAGCCATTTGCACAACAATTTATATTTGTTTACAATTAAATTAATAAAATCTTGCGTTTTTTGATCGTTTTTTATATTATTTGCAAGCCCGAACAATAGGTCGGAGATTTTGCTGTCTCCAGCATAGTTAGGGCCTTTGCCTATAGCAGACAATACCAAAACCTGTCGGTCGGGATTGAGCATAAGTTTTAACATGTTTTTTGTTGCTGTTTTTGATACTGTTGCACCACCGCCAAACTTACTTACTATCATTTATTAGCCCTTCTAAATTATACAGACCAGCCGGTCGGTTTTTGAGCAATTTGGCAGCCTTTATAGCGCCTTGACAAAACACTTCTCTCGAGTGAGCTTTGTGAGTTATTGTCAGGGTTTCGTGCTCGCCATAAACACTAATCTCATGCTCGCAAACAACATCACCCACCCTAACACTAATCACTTCTGCTTTTATATTTTGCTCTGCAAGTTTATTTAGTATTAACTTGGCCGAACCGCTTGGCACATCTTGCTTGTTTTTGTTATGAACTTCTTTTATTACAACAGCATCTTGCCTTGCACATGCCAGACTACTTACCATATTATTAAAAGCTAAAAATTGAAAACTCAAATTAGGCGCAACCAAAATTGGTATACTGCTCGAAGCTTGCAATATTTTTTGATAGGCATTTTTTTGGTGCCCAGTAGTTGCAATAATAATAGGCAAATTGTTTTTGCATGCAATGGCTAAATTTTTTTCTAGCGCTGATGCGTTTGAAAAATCAATTGCAACATCTACATCTTTGGGTAAAGATATTTTTGCGTCATCTTTGTCTATGCCAAAATATTCAATATTATTTTGTCGCATATACTTTTGCATTGACATACCCATTTTGCCATTGCTACCAATTAACAAAACTTTCATGTAGTTTGCTCCTTAATTTTTTGCATTTCTTTATCTATCAATTTTTTGTTATACAATGTTAGATTGGTCAAAGGTTCTCTAACAATATTTTTACACAACCCCATCTTGCTCACAGCATACTTGATCGGTATAGGGTTTGGCTCTGCAAAAATAATATTATTAAAGTTAAACAATATATCATCATCAACATTAGAGTTGTGCCAAGTTTGTTTTATAATCTTTGGATAAACATTGCTGCTTACACTTATTGTACCCTTGGCACCCAAACTTGCAAAGACACCATTAAGATTGTCATTGCCACTATAAATTGCAACATTGTTTTTGCACAGTCTAAAAACATCTAGTATATGCATGACATCTTGGCTTGCTTCTTTTATACCGGCAACATTTGGCAAAAGAGATATTTGTTGCATTGTTGCGTGTTTTATATCAAAGCCGGTTCTGCTAGGCACATTATAAACAATGATTGGAGCTTTTGAGTGTTCGCTTAATTTTTTGTAATACCAATAAGCGCCACCTTGCGTACATTTGTTATAATACGGGGTGACTGCTAGGCAAGCATCTACACTACACCTGTTAGCCATGTCTATATATTCTAAAGCTATTGCCGTGTTGTTGCTACCAACACCAACAATAAGTTTACATCTATCTTGTATAATTTTTTTACAAAACTGCATCATATCAAATCTTTCTTTGGCTGATATTGTGCAACTTTCGCCAGTTGTACCTAATATCAAAATTGCATCTACATTGTTAGACAACTGATACTCTATCAAATTTTGCAATGCCAAATAGTCTATGTTATTGTTTTTGTCAAATGGCGTTATTAAAGCAGTGCACACCCCACTAAATACTTCTTTCATTAATCAATCTCTCCAAAATTTGAACACCGTTTTGTGCAGCACCTTTTCGCAAATTGTCTGATGAGACAAACATATTAAAACTTTTTAGCCCACATTCGTCCTTACGCAACCTACCAACCAAAACATCATCTTGATTTTTTGCAAGCATGGGCATGGGATAATCGACAAGTTTTAGACCAGGCATAGTTTGTAGCGCTTTTTTGATTTGCCCAATTGTTGCTCGTTGTTCTGTTTGAAAATTAATACTCAAGCTATGACCAACATCTATTGGCACCCTAACACATGTCGCAGTTATTTTGCAGTGAGATAGGGCCAAAATCTTTTTTGTTTCAAAAATCATTTTTAGCTCTTCTTTGCTGTAACCATTTTTTGAAACATTGCCTATAAACGGTATTAAGTTGTTGTGTATACAATATGGCAGTTTGTTTGTTGTTTTGTTTTTTAGATCAGCAAGGCCTTGCCAACCTGCACCACTAACAGCTTGATATGTACTATAAACTATTCGTTTTAGACCAAAGTTTTTGTTAACATTGCAAAGAGCCATAACACCAGCAATTGTAGAGCAGTTAGGGTTGCATATAATTTTACTATCTTTTATCTGATCAAAATTAATCTCTGGCACGATAAGTGGATAATTCTTTCTAAAGGCACTAGAAAAATCTATCACTACCGTATTTTTTGTAGCAAGATAATTAACATATTGTTTAGATACATCTTCACCGGTGCAAAAAATTGCATAGTCAAAGTTATATTTGTCCAAATTTTCAAAAGACAATAGTTTAACTTTATGTGGCTTGTCACCAATATTGATAGTTTTTCCAACTGATCTTTTTGAAGCAAACAAAACAAAGTTATTATAGTTAAGATGCCTTTGACTTATAATTTCTAAAACCTTGCGACCAACCAAACCGGTCGCGCCAACTATTGCGATAAAATACTTTTTCATATAAATATAAATGATAGTTTCAATACAGATGTTAACTTTTTTTTACGCAAGACAAGTGAGTTTGCTATTGACAAATAATATACAAAAGGTATACTAAAAACATAGGAGATGCGATTATGCAAAAAACAAAGCAAATAATCGATAAAATATTTTTTCAATCGCAAAAAGGTTATACCGAAATCGGCGATGACGAAATGGGTTTTTGGCCATACTTTACAAAGTTTTTTGTAAATGTCGAAGGTCAATCAAATGCCGAACCTAATGATACCCAAACACCCATAGTGCAAATACCAAACGAAGAAGCTTTTGTGCAAGATGTAAAAAGTTATCTTGATGTTGCAAAAAAATTTTACAAACAAGACAGAGATTATTTTTGCCTAACTATGCCAGCTCATCAAGAAAAATTATTTTTAGATCTAATGATTAATGGTACCAATCTTGACTATAATAATATTTATGAATATATCCACAATCGCCAAGCCATGTTAGAACAACCTGTGGGCACAGGTGTGTTTGTTTTGGGACAATATGGCGATTTAACAATGTACGGAGCAATAGGCAAAACAATATCTAATCTCGAAGGTCCTTATTGTTTTGAATTCGCCCTAGATGATCAAAACAAAAATCGCTTTAAGCTACCTAGTGTCACTTTTGGTATAGTTGATGATGTTGCTTATGTTTATGCAGTACAAAATAAAGCAAAAGAACAAGATAATCCACTAGCAAAAAAACTTGATAGATATTTTAGAAAAGTCAACAAAGGCGTTGATCCAGAAGAAGAAATTAGTAAGGTGTCGCCTAACGCACTTGTTTCGCTTACAGCATTTATTGCTTTTGCAAAACAAATTGGTATAACAGATATCGTTGCACCTGACTTTTTGCCAGTTAGATATTATGGCAACCAAGAAGTAGGCTTGCGAAAAACAACTACCAACCAACAAGCAGAAACTTTTTTAGAAAAACATGACCACGACCAATACAATATGACTAACAAATTTGACAATTTGTTTTTTAGATATGGTCACCACTTTACCAGCGACGAAGTCACTTATAGCGAACTTGAGCAAGCTGTTCATGTTTCGTTAAGCACAGAAGAACCCGAAGAACATGACGACAATATTATTTATGGAGTCGCCCAATGTGTTGATGCTGGCGAATACCACAATTTGTGCGCAGGGCAATATCCTAATCAAGACAGACCATTAGAACAATAATATAATTAATAACAAAAAAAAAGAATTGAAACAAACTTCAATTCTTTTTTTATTTATATTGGCAGACCATACAATAACATGCCTAGGCCTGCAGATATTAGTATAATAAATATTGGCGAAAGATTTTTCTTTTTTACCTTTTTGATAACCATATACAATGTAGCAATTATGGCAAATATGATAAGGCCTTTGTAGTCAAAAGCAAATGCATCTCCTATTTTTGATACACCAAATATAGAACTAACAAACATAATTATTGATGTTGACAATATAAGCGCAACAACAGCTGGTCTTATGCCACCCAACGCAGCTTGTACACCTGCAAACTTAAAAATATTTTTTAATATACTTGCCACTATCAGTATAATAACAAAAGCTGGCAACACAACACCAAGCGTTGCAACAAATGCTCCCAAAATGCCGCCCTGCGACGATCCAACAAAAGTTGCCATATTAACAGCTATTGGCCCCGGGGTTGACTCGGATACAGCTATAAAGTTATAAAATATTTCTTCTGTAAGCCAGTCGTGAAGCAATACTTCTTCTCTTATTAGTGGTATCATGGCATAGCCACCACCAAAAGAAACTGCACCTATTTTTAGAAAGGTCAAAAACAATTGCAAATAAATCATTGCTTATCCTCCTTGTCAGAAGGATTTGTTTTGTCTGTAGATACTTCTTGTGGCGCGTTTGATAGGCGTTGTTTGTGTTTGTTAATAGCCAGCGAAACAAAAAATAATACAAGGCCGCAACCACCACCTATGATAATATAAAATATAGAAGAAAAACTAATTGCAAATAACGAAAAAGCTATCATACAACCAAAAGTGACAGACAAAATGATTATAGACAAAATATTTTTCTTAACATCTTTAAGCATTTTTATACCAGCTAACATTATAAGAAAAACAACACCTATCTGTACACCCTTAAATGCATATGCCACATAGGTTAATCCTAAAAAAGCATCTAAAAATAATGATATTACAAATATAATTATAAAAGATGGTATGCACACACCGATGCTTGCAAGCAACGCTCCAAAAAAGCCGCCTTGCTTATAGCCGATATAAGTTGAACTGTTTATTGCGATAGGTCCTGGCGAAGACTCTGCAATAGCAATCATATCTAAAAACTCTTCTTTGGTAAGCCAATTGCGTTTAGAAACAAACTCATTTTCTAAAAGCGCTATCATACCATAACCACCACCAAAGGTAAAAAGACCAATTTTTAGCATGATAAAAAATAAATTAAAAATGGTTTTACTTTTTTTCATTGTTATCCTCTTATGCACTAATTGTATATCTTTTGTTAGTTGCAAGCAACTTTTTGGCAACAAAAAAAGAACTTTATATTTTGTAAAGTTCTTTTTTACTTTTTAGCAATCATCAATGTCTGGCAATATTTGTCTTATGGTATACATTTTGTAATTTTCGTCTTTGTCCAAAACTACAACTTTTATGTCTGGTTGAAGTGTATTAAACATTTCTCTGCAAATACCACAGGGCGCAACAGATTGAATCTCGTTGTTTCTTTTGTTTAGTTTTACTGCTGTCATATATTTCATAGTGCGCTCACCACCTTGCCAAGCATTGCTTAAAGCAATATGTTCTGCACAGCTACTATGCCACCAGCCGACATTTAGACCAGAGTACATCTTACCACTTTCGCCAATGATAACACATGCTACTTGGCTACGCTCTGATCTTTCGCCAAGGTCTTGATTTTTCTTAACTATAGAAACACATTTTTTGTACATTTTGTCAAATAATTCTTTTTCTTCTGGGGTTATCTCTCTCATAATACACCTCTTTATGATCTATTTATTTCTTCTAAAATTTCTACTATTTCGGCAGTGCCTTCAAAAAGCACTTCTTTTACTTCGTTATCTTGCAAGTTTTTTTGAGACCAATATTCTTTTGCTTTGTCATAATAATAATTATAACTTTCACCCTCTCTTGACATATACACTTGACCAGCCTTAAATATAACGCCATTAAGTTTTACTGCAACCACCTGAAAAGACATATGTTCGCGTCCAGGCAACTTGGCAAACTCTTTTATATTTTTTAGGGCAGTTTCTTTATCTAAAGAAAGGTACATACAGTGCATGCGTGAAGGATGGTCTGCAAACATCTCTTGTCTAACTTGCTCAGTAGCTAATTCTTTTACAATAACATCATAACCCTCTAACATGTGGGCGATATCATATAAAGAATCTTTTTTTATCTTCCAAAACCATTTTTTTTCTAGCTTTTTATAAATAAAATCACATAGTCGTTGTTGGTCTAGTTTGTAGACAGAATTAAAAATTCTTTCGTACTGACCATTAATGGTAGATTTGTTAAATTCGTACTTGTCGCCAACACGATAATGTCTATCGGTGGCCACTTGATATAATATAAGGTCTTTTACTTTTTCCATATAACACCTTTTTTTATTGAACTATATTTTTATCCATTTTTTGCAAAAAGTTGCTTAAAAAGCTATCTTTGTTAGCAACAATTTGTTTGTTGGTTTGTTGCATGTCTAATGCCGATACTAAATCTATAAACTTATCTGTCGCTTTTTTGCCAAAAAATCTAAAATCACCTACGCCTTCTTTTGCTTGTACTAGATGAGCAACTTGCTCTGGTATAGATATATTGTAATTATGAATTATATAATTAGTGACAAAATCATAATCATTATACAAACTTTTGTTTAACTCGCCAGGAGGCAATATTTCTAACTTCTCATCGTACAAATAATTATAAAACAAATAGTCTGTGACTAGATGTAAATATTTTGCCCTATCATATGGCACAGACATGTCAAGATCTTGCGAACAAGCAACAATATCTATCTTACTATCAAGCATGTCTTTTACAGAATTAATTGGCATCTTGATGCCGTAGTGTGAAACAACCTTGTCAGGTGCGATGTCTGGAGCAATTGCCCCTTCGCAAAATACACGCTCATCTTCTTGAGAATGTTTTTCACAATATTTTTGCGCTATTGCCAAATGCATTGCTAAACATGCCATAATATCGTTCTCCTACAAATTAATTTTTTTGATATATTTATTTTGTTTATCATAAACCAAAACAAAATTAAACTTATCTACTTGAACACTCAAATAAAAATCTTGTTCTGGGAATATATGTTGTATAGTTTTGTCAAAAAATTTTGCACCACTTGTTTGTTTTAGAGTTAAAATTTCTTGATCAATATAAGAAGTATCATTATCTAATAATAGGTCTTTGATATAGCGTGCGCACAAAGTATCTTCTTGTATAGGAGCAACACCTTCTAATCCCATACATACTAACGAAACGGTATCAAACTTTTGTTGCTTGATATACTCTGCTATTGCTTTGGCATTGACCAAACTACCAGTTATTATTTGATCTGCTTGAGTAGCATTAGCTATGCCTTGTGTACCTGCACTGGTAGTATGAATAATAGTCTTGCCAGTAAAGTCGACATTGCTAATTTGACTTGGCGAATTGCCATAATCAAAGCCCGGCAAAATTTGGCCATGTCTCTCGCCGATCAACACATAGCTTGGATTTTGCTCTTTTAATTTGTAAGCAAAATCTTTGTCGCCTACTGCATAAATTTTTTGAGCGCCATTGTTTGCCAAATACGCCTCTACAGTAAAAGCTCTAAAGACATCTATTATTACTGCGCAACCAGTTGCCTTTTTTGCGCCTTCTATTAGATCCAATATTTGTATGTTCATATAATGATCCTTAAGTATTGTAATTTTATTATACACAAAAATAATTATTTTTCATATTGTTTTTGCATAAAAAAAGAGTAGAAAAACCTACTCTTTGCATTATTGTATTAATCTTTATCCATAAGCTCTACGCGAGCAGTATGTCTACCACCCTCAAACGGAGTTGCCAAAAACAAATCAATTAGTTTTTTTGCCTTGCCAAAACTAACAAATTCTTGTGGCAAAACAAGCACATTCATCGCATCATCATTGCAAGCTAAAAATACAGTTTTTTTGCAATTGCACACGCCAGCTCTAACACCTTTGCTACGATTGGCAGCCATACAAATACCAATACCAGTACGGCAAGAATAAATACCTTTGTTGTTTGGATTTTTTAATACTTCTTTGTTGGCTTTTCTTGCAAACTCTGCATAACTATCGTTTGGGTTATATTCTTTGCTAGCAAACACTTTTACTTTGTGGCCTTGCTCTATCAAATATTGTTCTACTTTTTTCATTAAGCTATGTGCTCTATGGTCATACGCTAAAACTATCATATTATATCACCTATATCCTTATTTGTTTTGCTCATTATATGCTTGTCTTACTGCAGTTGCAAGTTGATCAGCACAAGAGGTATTTCTTCTGCCACAGATGTTGCCTTTTAATATTTTTTCTATCTTATCTACTTGCCAACCATCTACAAGTTTGCTTATTGCTTTTAGGTTGCCGTTGCATCCACCATAAAAAACAATATTAGAAATTATATCACCGTCTATATCAAATTCTATCTGATAAGAGCAAGTATCTTTTGTTTTGTATACATATCTCATAAAATTTTTTGTCCTATAAAATTATTAATTGGTGTTCTCGCCAGGAGTCGAACCTAGAACATTTGCCCCGGAAACAAATGTGATATCCATTTCACCACGAGAACTCAATGCCTAAAAATTAATTAGGCATACAAAAGTTTTACAACCCACAACACAAAACGCTCTGGCAAAATTTTTGACAAAAAGCCAATTAATTTGTACATACCACCAACTACTTTGTGAGGAGGAGGATTTTTGCGTTTTGACATCTTGTATATAACCTTTGCTACTTTGTCTGGAGACATACCGTTTTGCTCATCTTTCTCCATACGGGCAATAGATTTTTCTTCTCTTTCTTTATATATACCTTGAGTGTCGTTGACGCTCTTTTTTCTGCTAGAGGTAAAGCCAGTTTTTATATCGCCTGGCAAAATATTGCACACTGTTATACCAAAAGGTTTTACTTCGCTGCGCAAAGCTTTTGCATAACTATCTAGAGCTGCCTTTGATGCGGAATAAAAAGCTTGATATGGCAATGGTATAAATGCCGCAACCGAACTTACATTAATTATTTTGCCATACTTTTGTTTACGGAAAATTGGCAATACTGCTTGGTTAAAGTTGACAGCGCCCATAAAGTTAACATCAAAAAGTTGCTTTACATCTTGAGCATCACTAAACTCAACCGACCCAGAAATACCCCAACCAGCATTGTTGATCATAATGTCTATGCGGCCTTCTCTGCCCATAACATAATCAACTACTCTTTTTACATCTTCTACCTTGGTGATATCGCCTAGTACAGCATTGACATTTTCTAGTTCAAAATTTCTTCTTGCTACACCATAAACGGTATATCCACAAGCAACATATTTTAGTGCAGTTGCTCTACCGATACCACTAGATGCACCTGTTATTATAACTACTTGTTTGTCAGACTTTTTCATAAGTTCTCCATTGAGTTGTTTGTTTTTTACCTTTATATATTAACATATATTTTTAATTTTTGGTAAGGTTTGACAAGACTTTTTTTGCTAAACCAAAAATTTTTGACAAAAAAAACAACCCTAACAAGTAGGGTTGTTAATATTTTACTTTCTGTTTAAGTTATTGCGGCGTCTCTCGATAGAGCGAACTTCGCTATCTGTTAAAGGAGAAACAACTGCACCATTTCTAAACCATCTTGTTATAAAGATTGCTGCAAATACAATAACTATCAAAGCAACCAAAACAATTAGGCCCCAAGTCATACCAGTTGTATTTGTATTTTTTACAGTGATTGCAGCGTTAGCAGATGTTAAACCATCAAATTTTACATGAGCAGAAACAGTATAATCGCCTCTTTGCTTAATGTATGCAATGTTTCCTTCTTTAGCGTCTGCACCATTGATACTGATATAAAGTTGGCCATCTTCTAGACTTGTAGAAGCAATTACTTCAAAGTCTTTTTTGATGCCTTTGCCCAAAGTATAATCATATGGTTTGCCATCAACAACAACTGTCATTGTTGGTCTTGCTGGTAAGATATCAATTTCGTGAGACTCATAAATGTCGTTGTCTAGCTCTACACCATTGTTAAAGTATCTGATGTACATTTTGCCTGCTGGCAATAATAATTTGCCTTGAGCGTCAGAAGTTGCAACAAGGTTATCATCAATATTAACAGTATCCTTAAAGTATAAGCTACCACGACGATAGTAAACTTTTGCAGATAAGTTAGTATATTCGCCACCTTCAGCATCGTTGTTAAGTCTAATATAGGTATTTTGGGTGCTTGTTGTATTGCCAACTCTCATGCCTTGTAGTTGCAAACTAACATTGTGTCCACCAAAATCTGCAACTGTTGCATCTGCTAGATAGTTTTGAGCAAGTTGGATGTTAAGTTTTTCTAGACTAGATTTTGGCAAAGAAATATTTTCGATATTGTCAAAATTGTTTAGTCTCAAATCACATTCTGCAGGAGTTGATGCATCTATTTGTTTCATACCAGATAAGTTGATAGTAGATACAAAGTTATTTTTGATATTAATAGTTTTTAATGCTACAGAAGCTGGTATCTCAACAGTATCTAATTTGTTATTGCTTGCATCTAAATTTTCTAGACCCAACATTTTGTCAATGTGAGTACCAGAAATTTCTGTAATATAGTTGTTGCTAAGATTTAGAGTTTTTAGACTAGAACTAAAAAATAAATATTCTAAACCATCTAATGAAGTGATATTTTTGTTGCTCAAATCAAGAGAAGTTGCATTTTTTAGATCTCCAGCTCTAATTGTAGCGCCGTCACCACCAAAATCTTGCTCGGCAATTTTTACCAAAGCTGCCCACAATGCAGCATCTGCAAAATAATCGTCTTTGGTCAAGATTGTAGTTTCGGTAATGTTGTCAGAATCTGACTCGGCATAAGCAACTGGTTGCTTTGAGTTAAAACTAAAAGCTACAACCAATGCAGCGACAATAGCAATAACTACTGCAAAACAAGAAAAAATTCTTTTCTTCATATTGTCTCCTTTTTTATCCTTATTGATATAGTTAAAAAACAACTAACAATAAT
>JAZRSV010000004.1:0-60268 GCA_045651685.1 Clostridia bacterium
ATATAGATAGTTATTGATATTTATTAGAATAAAAATGTATGCGTATCGTGTACATTTTTATTTTTATATAGTATAATAAAAATATAGTTAAATGGTTTTTATGCCCAATATAATTGTATAAAAACAACTAAAACTTTATTATGAGGAGAAATTATGATTACACAAACTTTTGATGACAAATCACCGGCATTAATCAACCCTAAACAAAAATTTGAACCGGTCAAATGTGATGTTGTCATTGCAACTTTTTCTAATATTATAGAAGATTATGCTGTAGAGAAATTTGACGCTGTTAAGATAGGTGAATTTTCTTGTGTTAATGGTCGCTCTCCAGTTTATACATTTAGATACAAAGATAAAACTTTTGGTTTTTATAAAACATTATTAGGTGCGCCTGCATCTGCCGGTATTATGGAAGATGTGATTATGATGTTTGATTGTAAAAAGTATTTGGTTTTTGGCTCTGCTGGTACGCTTGATAAAGATTGCTACGGCAAAGTTATGGTGCCAACATATGCGTATCGTGACGAAGGTACATCTTATCACTATGCCAAAGCACAAGATTATATCGAGATAAAAAATAGTAAAATAGTTGCAGACTTTATGCAAAAGCACAACATAGCTCACAAAGCTGGCAAAACTTGGACAACAGATGCTTTTTATAGAGAGACAAAAAATAATTTAGAAAAAAGACAACAAGATGGATGTATCTCTGTTGATATGGAATGTTCTGCATTGCAAGCAGTGAGTGATTTTAGAGGGCTTGATTTGTATTATTTCTTTTTGAGTGGCGACTTGTTAGACGCTCCAGAATGGGACAAAGGTGGCCTAGAAGAAGCTAACCATAACTACCAAAACTTTGATATCGCATTGCATCTAGCTTGCGAAATATAAACATTTAGGAGAACTAATAATGAGTGATATTGTTATTAGGCCAGTTAAACCTCAAGATGCAGAGCAATATATCAAGCTTAACAATCTTGTTTGGCGTGTTGCATATAAACATATCTTTCCAGAAGAAGTTTTTGCCGAAAGAGATAAACAAGCATCTCAAAAAATAAAAGATTTTGCGAGCAATGTATATAATAGTGATACTCATATGGTATATGTTGCCGAACAAGGCTCAAAACTTATAGGGTTTATTTCGGGCACATTATTGTCAGAGTACGAGCACTTTGCTCAAAAAGATTATGCAGATCTTATGGCTTTGTATATACACCCAGATTATCAAGGCATGGGTATTGCTAGTAAGTTGAAGAAACTTTTTGATACTTGGGTTAAAGATCACGGCAAAACAAAATATGTTATAGGTGTACTAAAAGAAAACTTAAATGCAAGACGAGTTTACGAAAAATGGGGTTGTAAACTTGACAAACATTCGCAACCTTTTGTAAAGCTTGGTGTTGGATATGACGAAGTTTTTTATATATGTGATATAAAAGATTAGCAAAAAAAGGATTAATTTTATGGGATATTTTAGTCAAAAAACAAAACATGCCTTTGACTGTTATAGTGCTGGCGTGCCAAGAAAAAAGGTATATGCCGTTGTCGAAAAGGGCGATAGCTTTGTAGTGTTAAAAACACGAAAAGGTGACAAATACAAATATGCACTTGCAGGTGGCACTATAGAGATTGGCGAAGATGTGCAAACTGCTGCAAAGAGAGAAATTTTAGAAGAACTAAATATCGAAGCAGAGTTTGTAAAAACACTTGCAGTAATACGCGACAAATCTCAATGGACGCACGAAGGTTTTACCTTTTGGGTAGAAGACGAGATGGAGATAGTGTACACAAAATATGTAAAAGATGGCTCCAATACTTCTTATGGGATAGAAGGCGAGTTTGAAACTCAAGACATCGTGTGCATAGTTAGCAAAGAAGATATGTTAAATGGCGTAGCAGAATTTGTACACTATGGTGTTAAACTTTAATTTTTGTAAAAAGACAGGCGGGTATTTGTCTGTTTTTTTTGTTATATGAACATAATTGCTCAAATTATAATAAAATGTAATATGTGCATAAATGCATATAGTGTGCAGTAGAGATATTTGCATATTTTTTAATATTACATTTGGGAGAAATTATGGATAAGTTTGTAATAAACGGCGGCAACTCTCTTAATGGTCAGCTAGAAGTGCCCTGTGCAAAAAATTCGTATCTAGCAATATTGGCTGCTTGTATGTTGTCAAAAGATACAATCGTACTGCACAAGTGTCCTAGGTTTAGCGACATTGACAAAATGTTAGAGATACTCTCGACCCTAGGCTGCAAGATAACTAGGCGAGACAATGATGTTGTTATAGACTGTGCCAACGCTAACGGGTATAGTGTACCTGCAGAACTAGGCAAAGTTATAAGGTCGTCTATATTTTTGCTAGGTGCTATTATTGGTAAGCTGCGCAGGGCAAAAGTATCATATCCTGGGGGTTGTGATATAGGCGCTAGGCCTATTGATTTGCACCTAAAGGGACTAAAACAATTAAATATACATATAACAGAAAAACACGGATTTATAGAGTGTGACGCAAGCGAGCTAAAAGGTGGCGAAGTTCATCTTGATTATCCTAGTGTTGGTGCTACCGAAAACATAATGATGGCAGCTGTATATGCTAGTGGTACAACGCAAATATACAACGCTGCAAAAGAGCCCGAGATTGTAGACCTTCAAAACTTTATCAACAGTATGGGTGGCAAAGTTTATGGTGCTGGTAGTAGTACTATAACAATAGTAGGGGTGCAAGAACTGCACTCAACACAATATACGCCTATTAGTGACCGAATAATTGCCGGTACATATCTTATTGCCTGCGCTGCTTGTGGTGGCGAAGTGACAATAACCAACGCGAATTATCAACATATTTATTCTTTAATAACAAAACTTAAAAATTCTAGTTGCAATATTAGTGTTTATAATGATAAAATAAAAATAGTTAGTGATGCTAGGCCAAAAAGTTTTGAAATAATAGAGACAATGCCTTATCCTGGCTTTCCTACAGACTTGCAAGCACAAGCATTGGTTTTGCAAACAATAAGTCAAGGCACTTGTGTAGTCGCCGAAAACTTGTTTGAAACACGCTTTAAGCATGTGCCAGAGCTAGTAAAGATGGGTGCAGATGTCGTAGTAAAGGGCAAAATAGCCGTGGTAAGAGGTGTTAGCAAACTTTATGGTGCAGAAGTTACTTGTCATGATTTAAGAGGTGGCGCTGCATTAACTATAGCTGGTTTGGTCGCTAGTGGCTATACTACTGTTAATGATGTGTCACATATCGACAGGGGATATTACAAGCTAGAGCAAGATTTTTGCAAGCTAGGAGCTAACATAAAACGAATTAATTAAAGGGTTGTTATGAAGACAAAAAGACTAATAATTGTATTGAGTATCATTGCAGTTTTTGTTGTTATTGTTGTGTTGTCATCTACCGTTTTTACTCTAAAAAAGGTTGAGATAAACTTTTATGACAAAAATGACCAATTGATAGAAGATAACAATACTTTGCAATATTTTAATGAGCAGAGCATAAAAACAATTATAGATAGTGGCGAGTTTAAGTTTGGCAAAAATATGTTTTTGCTAAAAAAATCATCTTATTATCAAAAGTTAGAAACTGCCAATCCTTATATAAAAGTTATTGACATTACTAGCAAATTCCCTAATACTTTGGTAGTAAAAGTAGTAGAGAGAGAAGAGATGTTTTATTGTCCATGTGACAATGGCAAGTATGCTATATTAGATGGCGAACTAAAAGTTCTTAACATTGTAGACAGTGTCGATACATTTGATTATATTAAGATTGATATTGGTCAAACTCAACTACAAGCTGGTCAATTTTATAACACTACAGATAGTCAAAAAATATTAGCACAACTAAAAGAAAAACTTTTTGTATCAACACTAGATACTGTTGGTGCAATATCTTTGATACAAGAAGTAAAAGTAAAAACAGACATTATGATAGACAATCCTGCAGGTGAGTGCTTGTGGCTAGATATACAAACACGCCCAACCAAAAAAGATGGCACAACCCTTGCTGGTGTATTATTTAGTATCGAAAATGCAACATCAAATTTAGAAGACAAAGTGTATAGAGCTTTGGTTGCATACAACACATTTTTAGATGGCGCCAATGCAGAACATTTGATAAAAACTCAAACAGGTATTATAAAAGTTTATAATAATCTTGAGTATGTTTGGTGCGAATAATAGTGTACAAAAAACACAGGTAAATTTGCCTGTGTTTTTTATTAATTTTTGCCAAAAAGGTAGGGTATAAAAACAATTAAATATTGCTAAAACAATTTGACAATTATTTTTTGTATATTTATAATATAAATATGTATTTGTATTGTGCTATCATGCACAAAATATACCAACTCGACTTTAGAAAAAAGGCGGAATGCGATGCCAAAAACAGATGTAGCAATTTTAGATTTTGGTTCTGAAAAAATCAGCGTTATTATCGGCAGCAGAGATGTTAATAATACATTTAGCATCAAGGGTGTTGGCGAGTGCGAATATGCTGGTTTTATGGATGGCGAATTTTTGCAACCTGATCAACTAAAATTAGCTATGGGCTTGGCTATTTCTAACGCAGAGATCAACTCAAAAACCAAGATCAATAGCTTGTATATCGGTGTGCCTGCAGAGTTTTCTTTTTGCGTATGCAAAAATGTTTCTCAAAACTATGCTCGTAGCAAAACAGTTTCGCAAGATGATATAGATGAGTTATTTGACAGAGCCAATGACTTTAAGCAATACAAAGGTCATACAGTTATTAATCAATCTGCTATTTATTATGTATTGGATGATAATGGCAAAGAGTCTAACCCTATCGGCCTTATTACTTCGAAGTTAACTGGTTGCTTGTCATTTATCTTGGCAGAAAATAGTTTTGTAAACTTAATCAACAGTTTTAGACTAGACCTTGACATTGATAGAGTAGACTATATCTCTAGTACATTGGCAGAGAGTTTGTACCTGTTTGACAGTGAGACTCGTGATGGTTATGCAGTGCTTGTCGATGTAGGATACATCACTACAAGCGTTAGCTTGATTAGAGGCGATGGCTTATTATTCTTAAAGAGTTTTTCGATGGGTGGTGGCCATATTACTGCAGACCTTGCAGAGTGTCTAAAGATTACTTTTGATCAAGCAGAGGTGCTTAAGAGAAAAATTGTTTTGAGTATTGACCCTACAGAGAGCGATATATACGAAGCAGTTGTTGATGGTGCAGTTATGCCTATCAAAGCAAAAGTAGCTAATGAGATAGTAGAATGTCGTATCGAAGAGATCGCAAAAGGTATATTAAAATGCTTAAGTTTGTGTGCTTATGAGTACCCAGACTACATACCTATCAGCCTAACAGGCGGTGGGTTGTGCTACCTAAAAGGTGCAAAAGATTTGTTAAGTAAATTAACTGGTAAAAATATAGAGATGGTTGTACCACCTGTACCACAACTTAACAAACCACATTATTCTTCAAGCATCGGCCTTTTAGATGCAGCATTAAAACAAGAAGAATTTAACAGAAGCCGCATGAGCTTTTGGAATAGATTAAAATCAATATTTTCGTCAAATCACTAGGAGGAAGAAATGTATAATTCAAACAACAACATCAGTCAAATAGCCAACATCAAAGTTATCGGTATCGGTGGTGGTGGTAACAACGCTGTTAACAGAATGGTTGCAGCAAACATCACAAGCGCACAATTTGTAGCTATTAATACCGACAAACAAGCATTGCTTATGAGCAAAGCAAATCACCGTATCCAAATTGGTGAAAAACTTACTCGTGGTCTTGGTGCAGGTGCAGAACCAGAAGTTGGTCAAAAAGCTGCCGAAGAGAGCAAAGCTGTTATTACCGAAATGCTAAAAGGTTGCGACCTTGCATTTATCACTGCTGGTATGGGTGGTGGTACTGGTACAGGTGCTGCTCCTATCGTTGCTCAAATAGCAAAAGAAATGGGTATTTTAACAATAGCAGTTGTAACAAAACCATTTAACTTTGAAGGTCGTCGCCGTATGGAGAACGCCGAAAAAGGTATCGAAAATCTAAAAAAATATGTTGATACTTTGGTTGTTATCCCTAACGACAAACTATTAAGAATTGTACCAAAGGGTACTCCTATCGTTGAAGCTTTCCGTTGTGCAGACGATGTATTAAGACAAGGTATTCAAGGTATATCTGACCTTATCGTTAACCCAAGTCTTATTAACCTTGACTTTGCCGATGTTAAGTCTATCATGAAAAACAAAGGTCTTGCTCACATGGGTATTGGCCGTGCAAAAGGCGAAAACAAAACTATCGAAGCTGTACGCCAAGCAGTACAAAGCCCACTACTAGAGACTACTATCGAAGGCGCTACAGGCATTTTGCTTAATGTTAAAGGTGGCCTAGACCTAGCTCTTGACGAAGTAGACGAAGCAGCAGAACTTGTTAGAGAAGTTGTCGATGTTGATTGCAACATTATCTTTGGTGCTGGTATTGACGAAGCTTTGAGCGAAGAAGTAGAAATTACTGTTATCGCAACTGGCTTTACTGGTGGCAAAAATGCTCAAACTCCAAAAACTCCAGAGTTTAATGCTTTTGGCGCTAACAATGCTAACTTTGACAAAGACGAATATAGAGAAAGTTTGCTAAACCGTTTAGAAGGTAAAAGCCAACCTGTAGAAGAAAGAGAAGAACCTCAAGCTCAACAAGAGCCAGAAGTAGAAGTTCAACCAGCTTCTTCTAGAGTAAAGATTGACGATCCAAATTTACCTCCATTTCTTCGCAGACTAAAAAGAAGATAATATATAAAGAACCTAATTAACTTTAGGTTCTTTTTTTAAGTGAGTATTTACATAATATAATAGGTGTGTTAAAATATAAGTATGAGCAAAAAACCTTTATTTGAAAAAGAAACCGAAAAGCCAATAGATGATCAATTTGTTAGACATGCACCTTTTGCGCTAACAACTCGCATGTTGCGTAGTGCCGCCAACAATGGCGACCTTGTTGATGGCGAGTTTTATGAAAAGTTTTTTATGCATATAGGTCAATCGTCCAACCAAACTAGGTTTTATCAATCACTGACATATCTTGCAGCACATGGCTATAAACCTAGCAAGGCATTAAAAAATATATTTGACAAAGGCTACTATGGCAAAGATTGGGAGACTGCAAAAAAATTTACTTTTGATACTACCAACCTTGCGATGTTTGAAGAGACAATTTATGACTTGGTTGCCGTGGTAAATATGCGAGACTATGTAGAGCAATCACAGTTTGATCAACTTGATCCACAAGCACATGCTCGTATTATAGAAAATCTTGATGTGCTAGAGCAAAGAGTGGTAGAAGGTGAGAGTATAAATAGCTGCTTGCTTAAAAAAACAAATGGTAATCAAGATATTCATACTCAAATTGACAATTTGTGCTTAAAAAACTATGGCGTAAACTTTAGACAACCACAACCAACTACAGTTTTGTGGGATGGTTTGCAACAACATATATCAAAAGACGCTCGAAGAGAGTTTGTTCTAAACTATGCAGCAAATGGTGTTAATGTTAGTATCGATGACCCTGACTGCGTTATAAGTATGAGATGTATGGATAGTATGCTTGATGAGATGGCGTACAAAGCGTGTGAGCATAAGTCAAAAATGTGTATTAATGCCGCAGTAAGATATTCTAACAATACACAATTTTCGCCATACAAAGAACCAGAAGGTTTGAGCGAAATATATTAATAACAAAAAATAAGACAAGTTTAGTTAAGACTTGTCTTTTTTATTGCTTTTTTTGCAGATTTGGTGTTGTGACTATATAGTACAATAAGGTATGCCAATTTATGTAGAACAAGTTTTTATAAATAATTTTGTTATAGACTTTTCAATAATTGTTTTGTGCAGCCTTGCCACAAGGCAAAAGTTTGTGTGGTATAGGGCCATAGGGGCGAGTACTTTTGGGGCGATATTTGCAATGCTTTTGCCGTTGACAAAAAGTTATGGGGCGTTTTTGTATTTGCAAAAAATTATTTGCGCAGTCGTGATGTGTATAATTAGCAATAGCAAAAAATCTATAAAAAAATTTGTGTTGTTTTTGTGTATGTTTATCATCTTTACATTTATGTTTGGTGGTATGAGTTTTGCTCTCGTTATCGCCATGGGTGGTAGTTATAACGACATTGTTGGTTTTGATCTGCCACTACCAATATGGGCAATAATACTAGGACTAGTCACATATGCATTTTTTGTTGGCAAGGCAATACAAAACTTTTTTAATGAAAAAAAGCTTGCCAAGTTTAACTTCTCGCTAAAAGTTTTTGTAGACAAAAAAAGTTGTGTGCTTAATGCATATCTTGATACGGGCAATATTCTTGTTGACACTCAAAGCAACAAAGGTGTGGTTGTTGTAGACTACAAAACCATAAGCAAAGTTGTTGATATTAGTGTTGTTGACCTTGTGCTAAAAAAGAATGTTAACAATCTAAAAAACAGCCATTATATACCATATACAACTATCTCTGGCAAAACTCAAACAATGTTGGTTTTTGAACCAGACTGCACGATAATAGATAACAAAAGACAAATAGATTGTATGCTTGGTATATCTATTAGCGGCCTTGCAAAAAGCGAGTTTGATGCGTTAATAAACCCAATATTATTATAAAATAAGGAGTTGTAGTATGGACAAAATGCAAAAAATTTTTAGCTTAATAAAAAAGCTTTTTACAAAAGATATTTTTGGTTTTGAGCAAAAACTTGTTGCTTATATTTGTGGTACCGAAGCTCTGCCAAAACCACTAGAAGAAGATGAAGAAAAGGCCTTATTAGAGCGCTTATCAAATAGTGACGAAGAAGCAAAAGCAATATTAATAGAGCGAAACTTAAGACTTGTTGTCTACATTGCACATAAGTTTGAAAACACCCGTATTGATATAGAAGATTTGATATCAGTAGGTGCGATAGGTCTTATAAAAGCAGTACAATCTTTTAACCTAGACAAAAATATCAAACTAGCAACATATGCCTCTCGTTGTATAGAAAATGAAATATTAATGCATTTGCGCAAGGTGACAAAGCAAAAATCAGAGATAAGCCTTGACGAACCACTAAACTATGACAAAGATGGCAACGAACTGTTGCTTAGTGATATACTTTCTACCGAGCAAGACACAGTAAGTAAAGATATAGAATTAAATGCCGAAAAACATCTTTTGCTAGGCCTAATAAACAATCTTAACCCTAGAGAAAAACAAATAATGGAGTTGCGTTTTGGCCTTAATCAAAAAGAAGAAAGTACCCAAAAAGAAGTTGCCGACATGTTAGGTATCTCTCAAAGTTATATCTCTCGCATAGAAAAAAAGATTTTGTCTAGACTAAAAAAAGACATAGCAAAAACCGGTATTGTATAATGTCTGTATAAAAACAATCTTCTAGGACATGATAATTAAGACATATTAGTTGTCTTGGAGGTTGTTTTGGCAAATAAAGTAATAATTTGTGGTGTTAATACATCACTTTTACCAAAATTAAAAGGTAAAGAAATTGCCGAGCTTATGGTTAAACTAAAAGGTGGTGATCAACAAGCTAGACAGTTATTTATATTTAGCAATATGCGATTAGTATTAAGTGTGGTACAACGCTTTGCAACTAACAAAGACAATATTGATGATGTTTTTCAGGTGGGTTGTGTTGGTTTGATTAAGGCGATGGAGAATTTTGACGAAGGTTTTAATGTAAAATTTTCTACCTATGCCGTGCCTATGATTATTGGAGAGATACGCCGATTTTTGCGAGACAATACATGTGTCAGAGTTAGTCGCAGTTTAAGGGATATAGCATATAGAGCTTTGCAATCGAGAGAAAAATTGTCAACCGTAGACAATGCCGCTAGGGTCGAAGATATAGCTAGAGATATAGGTGTGCCACTAAATGATGTTTTGTGCGCGCTTGATGCTATAAGCGACCCAGTGTCGTTGTTTGAGCCAATCTATAATGATGGTATCGATACCATGATGGTTATGGAGCAAATAAAGGATAATAACAATACCTGTGAGACTTTGCTTGAGCATGTCGCCTTAAGAGAAGCAATATCAAAGTTAGGCAAGAGAGAAAAAGATATCTTAACATTAAGATACTTTTTGGGCAAAACTCAAATAGAGATAAGTGAGCAAGTAGGCATAAGTCAGGCGCAAGTTAGTAGGTTAGAAAAAAATGCGCTTGCCGAGTTAAAAAAGTCATTATAAAAAAACACCCTAATATCTTTTTGGGGTATTTTTTTTTGTTTTGTCGAATAATTAAAATTTTTGTAGCATATATAAAAGTTAAGGAGAATATCATGCAAACTACTTTTTTAGAAATGCGACAAAAAGAAGTTATTAATGTTGTTGATGGCAAATTGCTAGGGCATATCATTGATGTAGTGTTTGATATTAGAACGAGTCGAATTTTAGGTTTTGTAGTGCCTGCTAGCAAGGGGTTTTGGAGTATATTTAAGCCTAGTCAAGAGATATTTATACCTTATAACAATATTTGCAAAATTGGCGAAGATGTTATGCTTGTAGAACTGTACAATTTGCCAAAAAGTAGTAAGTCAAAAAAAGTAGGTGTGTTAAAAAATACCAAACAACCTACAGAACAGCAAGAGACTTTAGAAGAGCAATGTATAGAACTAGATAAAGATTTTTCGACCAAAGTTAAAGATGATAATTTTGCCAATTTGCCCTAAAAATAGTCAATATATTTTACTTTACCAAAAGCTTTGTGATATAATAAACATAGGAGAAAAAGTATTATGAAATGTATATACTGTGGTTTTGAAGATAGCAAAGTTATAGACTCTAGATCTACTGACGAACTTAACTCAATTAGACGCCGTAGAGAGTGCTTAAAATGTGGTAAGAGATTTACTACATACGAGACAGTCGAAAACACACCTATATTGGTTATTAAGGCAGACAATTCCAGACAACCATTCGATGCCCAAAAGGTAAAAAGGGGTATTATGAAAGCTTGCGAAAAGCGACCTATTACTATGGCTCAAATTGACGAAATGGTACAAAATATAGAAAAGAAAATTTGCAATTCTCTTGATCAAGAGGTAAAAAGCTACTATATAGGCGAGCTTGTTATGGACGAACTAAAAAGAACAGACGAAATTGCTTATGTTAGATTTGCAGCTGTTTATCGTAAATTTAAGGATGTCACAACATTTATTGAGTTCTTAAACAATATGTAATAAACAATTTTGACACACCACCATTGTGGTGTGTTTTTTTATTGTGCTAATTAATAAACAAAAATAATATAAATTAATATGAATCAAATTGCTTTGTCCGATGCAAAAATTAATACAGAGTATAGGGTTGTCTCAATAAACGCCCCGCCAAAAGTAAAACGCAGATTGTTAGAACTGGGCTTTGTTAATTGCAGTGTTAAGGTTGTTAACAAATCTAGCATGGGTGGTGTATTTTTGGTACAGATTAGAGACTACCTGCTAGCAATCAAAAAAGAAGAATTAAACAATGTGTGGGTAAAATTATGATTGATATAGCATTGGTTGGTAATCCTAATACAGGCAAAACAACTTTTTATAACTACATAACAAAGAGCAATGAGCATGTAGGCAACTGGCATGGAGTGACAGTAGATGCTAAAGAAAAGATAATAAACATAAACAATACTAGATGCAATGTTGTAGATTTGCCTGGTATATATAGCTTATCGTCATTTAGCTACGAAGAACAAGTTGCTATAGATTATCTTTTGCAAAAACCACAAAGTAAAATAATCAACATTTGCGATGGAAACAATCTCGAAAGAAACTTATATCTAACACTACAACTTTTAGAGGCTGGACTAGTGCCTAGTATATATATTAATTTTTATAATAAGTCAAAAAAGCATTATAAAATTAATGCCGGCAAACTAGCTAGTATATTAGGGGTAGATGTCTACTTGTCAGATAGGAGCAAAAAAGAAAATTTGCTAAAGCAAGTTGTGGCACCAAAAACGCAAAATAGCAGTTTGCCATATCTGCAAAAAATAGATGTGTCAAACTTACAACAGATAATACAACCTAATTGCAGTGCAACAAATATTGATAGCAAGTTTTGCGCAATTAAAATATTAGAACAAGATGACAAAATTATAGAGATATTAAAACTAAATGATGAGCAAAAACAAAAAATAAAAACTTGTATCGATACTGCTAAAGACAATATGAAAGAAATAGCAGAATTTAGATATGAGTATATTGATTATATAATAAAAACTTGTGTGACAAAAGTAGACGATTTTGTTTATTGCCAATACAAGTATGACAAAATAATAATGCATAGAGTTTTTGCATTGCCTATTTTTGTGCTGATACTTGCTGCAATATTTTTTACAACCTTTTCTAGCGTTGGCAGGAGTTTTAGCGAAGGGATAAAAAACTTTATATCTAACTTTATAGGCGTGCCACTTAACAATATTTTGCTAAAGATAAATGCGCCTATTTGGGTTGTAGATATGGTGTCTGTTTGTATTGTTGGTGGGGTTGGTGGCCTTATTAGTTTTTTGCCACAGATAGCTCTTTTGTTTGTGTTTTTGCAGCTATTAGAAGATAGTGGCTATCTTTCGCGCCTTGCTTTTAGTCTAGAAGACTTGTTTTGTAAAGTTGGATTATCTGGCAAGAGTATATTTTCTTTGCTTATGGGGCTGGGTTGTGCGACTTCTGCAGTGATGACTTGTCGCAATTTAGAAGACAAAAACGCCAAGATAAAAGCTGCCATGGTTGTGCCGTATATGAGCTGTAGTGCCAAGTTGCCGCTGTATACAATAGTTGCAAGTACATTTTTTGCTGGTAGATATATATGGATAATATTACTGCTGTATTTGGTGGGCTTTATTGTTGCACTTACTTTGAGTGCTATTTTTAACAAGACTATTTTGCCCAACAAAGAGTTGTCTTTTATATTAGAGTTTGCGCCGTATCGCATGCCAAATGCAAAGAGAATGTTTTTAACAATATATACTAATTGCAAACAGTTTGTACTTAAGGTTAGTTCGGTAGTTTTTTGCGTGAGCATATGTGTTTGGGTGTTAGAAAACTTTTCGTTTAACTTTGAGTATATTGCAGATAATAATGGTGTTAGTATGTTGCAGTCTATTGGCAAAGTACTGTCTCCAATTTTTGCTCCGATAGGTCTTAACAATTGGGGTATTGTGAGTTGTTTGATTGTGGGGTTAGTTGCCAAAGAACTTATTGTAAGTTCGCTTTGTATATTTAACAATGTGCCCAATGTTGATAGCATGGTATCGGGCCTAGGTGCGACATTTTTGGTAAGTACATCTGTAGTACAGTTTGATGTGATAACTAGTACAATATTTTTGTTATTTTGTTTGCTTTATTCTCCGTGTCTATCTACTATTAGTGTGCTAAAGCAAGAGATAGGTTTTAAGTGGACAAGTATAGCTATTGTAATGCAGTTTTTGGTTGCTTATAGCGTGTGCCTTATTGTGTATAATATTTGGCTACTTATCTCGCGCAAAAATATAGTTGTTAGCTTGGTAGTTTTAATTTCGTATTTTGTGATAGCAATAAGCGTTATTTATCTGATAAAAAAAGTATTTGTCAAAAGGTCTTGCTCTGTTTGTGGTGATTGCAACAAAAAATGTAGCAAATTTAGGGGACAACTTGGTTGCAAAAAATAACTATAATGTGATACAATACCATTGAGGAAATTATGAAAAAACCATTAGTAGCAATCGTAGGAAGGCCAAATGTTGGCAAAAGCACATTTTTTAATAGAGTATGTGGTAGAAGAATAAGCATCGTAGAAGACATGCCAGGTGTCACTCGTGATCGTATTTATGCAAATGCAGAGTGGAGTGGTTGTCATTTTACAATGATAGACACTGGTGGTCTAGACTTTGACAACCGTGATGATGAGATACAAAAAAATATTTTTGTTCAGTCACAAGTTGCAGTAGACCTTGCAGATGTTATTATGTTTTTTGTTGATGGTAGAGATGGTATCACCAACGGCGATAGAGAAGTTGCAGACTTTTTGCGCCGCAGCAAAAAACCAATAGTGTTGGTTGTTAACAAACTAGACAACAACGAAGTAGAAAAAACATATGACTTTTATGAACTAGGTTTGGGCGAACCTTTTGCAGTATCTAGCGAACAAGCAAAGGGTATAGGCGATGTTTTGGACGAGGTTGTAAAAAACTTCAAAAACAAAGTCGAAGTTGACCCACAAGCAGAAGCTATCAAGATAGCTGTTGTTGGTAGACCTAACGCAGGCAAGAGTAGTATTAGCAACCGTATTCTTGGAGAAGACAGAGTGGTAGTAAGCAATGTTGCTGGTACAACTAGAGATGCTATAGACACACCGTTTAAGTACGAAGGCAAAGATTATTTGCTTATCGATACTGCTGGTATGCGCAAAAAAAGCGCTATCGAAAAAGGCAGTATCGAGCGCTACAGTATATTGCGTTCGTTAGATGCTATCGAGAGAGCAGATATCGTTTTGATAGTAGTAGATAGTGTTGACAGACTTACAGAACAAGATGTTAGAATTATTGGTTATGTTCACGAACAAAACAAACCAAGTATAGTAGTTATGAACAAATGGGATCTTATCGAAAAAGACGACAAAACGATCAATCGTTTTGAAGATAAGCTAAAACAAGATCTAAAGTTTATGGATTATTATGTATCTGTATATGTATCTGCACTTACTGGTACCAGACTAAACAAAATTATGCCTACTGTAGAAAAAGTTTTAGAAAATGCATCTCGCCGTATAACAACAGGTGTATTAAATGATATTTTGCATGAGGCAATATCTGTAAAAGAGCCACCTAGCAAAAATGGCCGCAGACTAAAAATTTTGTTTGCAACTCAAACAGGTATCAGACCACCAACATTTGTAATTTTTGTTAATGATAGTTCTTTAATGCATTTTTCTTACGAAAGATATTTAGAAAATTGCTTAAGAAAACATATGCAACTAGATGGTACACCTATCAAGTTGATTTTTAGAAATCGTAGTGAAAAAGAAGAATAATATTTTATGGCAATAACAATTATCAAGTATGTTTTGCTTGTGATTGGTTCTTATCTTTTTGGTAATATTAGCTTTGCAAGAATCGTTGGCCGTTTTAAGAAAGTTGATATAACCAAACAAGGTAGTGGCAATCCTGGCACAATGAATATGATTAGAAACCAAGGCGTTGTACTTGGTCTTTTGACATTGGCGCTTGATATGCTAAAAGGTGCAATACCTGCAGCTATAGGATATTTTATGTTTGGTTCGGTCAACACTCGACAAAGCATGATTGGTGTTTATGCTGCTGGTCTTGCTGTTATTATCGGTCATATCTATCCGGTATTTTATAAGTTTAAGGGCGGCAAAGGCGTAGCTTGTGTATTGGGCGTATTTGCTGTTGCAGATCATATAGCTTTTATTATAGTTTTTGCTATTGATGTTGTGTATTTGTTGTTCTTTGATTATGGTTCTGTATTTTCATTTATCATAGTGACAGCTCTTACCGTTATTGAGGCAATGCGACCTTCGCATCAAGGCAACTTGCCGGTAAGTATATTGTTGTTTGCAATATTCTTTCTTATTTGGTTTGCTCATAGGCAAAATATATTTAGACTTTTGCTTGGCAAAGAAAACAAAGCTAATGTTAGAGCTAGTCTAAAAAAGATAAAAACAAAGCTAGAGCAAAAGCGTGAGCAAAAACGCAAAAACTCTAACGAAATGGGTTAATAAAAAACAAAATCTCAAACACTTTAGTTTGAGATTTTTTTATTTTTAATATGCGTTTTGTTATTTGTAAAACCGCCTACAAAAGGATAAAATTTTTTATAAGTTAAGTCTTCGGATATGCGCTTTTTGCGCCGCACAGGGCAAATTATGCCTTTATTTTAACCAAATAATAATATTTTAGTAGCAATATCGCAAAAACAATAGTATTAACGCAGTTTTAAGTAGTTTTTTTTGCTAAAAAAATATTTCATATATAACAAGCCCCATGCATATATTTTACTATACACACGGGAGGGAAGTATGAGTACATACAATATATATGAAGATATATCAAAGAGAACCAACGGCGATATTTATTTGGGTGTAGTAGGTCCAGTAAGATGTGGCAAGTCTACATTTATATCAAAATTTGTTAATAGTTTGGTCTTGCCAAATATTGTTGATAAATATGACAAAGAGCGTACAATTGATGAGTTGCCACAAAGTGCAGATGGCAGAACAGTTATGACCACTCAACCAAAGTTTATCCCCAACGAAGCCGTCAAGATTAATATAGCAGATAATGTTTCGGTTAATATTAGATTGGTAGACTGTGTTGGATATATGATAAAAGGTGCTATGGGGCAAAGCGAAGGCAGTAAACCAAGATTAGTAAAAACCCCTTGGAGTGATGTTGCCTTGCCTTTTGAAGAAGCTGCCGAGATTGGTACAAAAAAAGTTATTGCAGAACATTCTACCATCGCAATAGCGATGACTACAGATGGTTCTTTTAGCGAAATTGATAGACAAAATTATATCAGCGCCGAAGAAAAAGTTATAAACGAACTAAAGCAAAGTGGCAAGCCTTTTGTGATAATTCTTAACACAATCTCGCCAAACAGCACCGAAACAATGTCTTTGGTTAATTCGTTAAAGGCAAAATATAATAGTTGTGTTATGGCAGTTGATGTTGCTAATATTGATAATGAGCAAATTGATAATATATTTGCCAATATATTGCAAGAGTTTCCTTTTGTGTCTCTTCAAGTAAAAGTGCCACAATGGATAGAAGCTTTGCCATACGAAGATGAGATTATACAAGAGATTGTCAAAGAGGCAAAAGGCCTGATAGACCAAGTAAACAAGGTGGGCGAAATCGACGCTGCCAAAGTCGCCTTTGTAGAGAGTCAAATGTTTGAGCCGCTTAACATCTCTCAAATACGCATGGGCGAAGGCATAGCTGATATGAATATTGTGCCAAAGAGTGGATTGTTTTATCAAGTGTTAAGCAGAGAATGTGGCTATGAGATAAAAGATGATTATCACCTTATTAATTATCTAAAACAACTTGCCTATGCCAAGACCGAATATGACAAAATAAAAGAAGCATTGTCTCAAGTAGAAAAAGATGGTTATGGCGTAGTGGCACCAAGGTTTGAAGAACTGCAACTAGAAGAACCAGAAATCGTTAAGCAGGGCTCTAGATATGGTGTTAGACTAAAGGCATCTGCGCCTAGTTTGCATATTATGAGGGTAGATGTGCAGACCGAAATTAGCCCAATTGTTGGCACAGAGCAACAATCAGAAGATTTGGTAAAATATCTTTTGGGTGAGTTTGAAAATAACCCACAAGGTATTTGGGAGACTAATATGTTTGGCAAGTCACTATACAGTTTGGTAAACGAAGGGTTAAACAACAAGTTGGTTCAAATGCCACAAGAAGCTCAAAAGAAAATGCGAAAAACTCTTGGTCGTATTGTTAACGAAGGCAAGGGTGGTATTATTTGTATTTTGCTATAATAAAAAAAACACTGGATTATCCAGTGTTTTTTATTTATATATTTGCGTTGCAACTAGAGCAGCGTGTAGCATTTTTGTCATTTGCAGTGCCACAGTATGGGCAAACCTTTTTGGTTTCGGCTGCTTTTTGAGCCTCTTTTTCTTGGCGTCTTTTTTCGTTATATTCATCAGCTTCTTCGCCCTGTATATCATACATAGATCTCATCTCAATATTGCCTTGACCTACAACGACACCTTCGTCCATAAGGCGTACAAATGGGTTTTGTCTTACTTTATCAAATTTTACATCTTGTTTGTTTACCGTAATTCTAATTGATGGTATCAAAGCACCATTTAGGGTATATATAGATATGCTTTGACCATCTATTCTGTAGCTAAACAATGCAACTTCTTGTCTAAAGCTAGGTACTTTGCCCTTTTTAACCATAACGCCATCAACAATGATAGCAGCATGCTTAAAGCTTGTATATACAACAACTTTTCTACCACTAACTTCAAAGTAATATTTGCGCTTAGTAAATAGCAATGCAAACAAGCTCCACAAAGCAAAGGCGGCAATGGCTATAAAGTACCAACTAATTTTTGCATAAACAACTGTAGGGTTGTCTGCGAGTTTCATATCGGCAACTCTATCTGGATTGCTTACCATAAATTTTTGTTCAAATGCAGTAGTTTGTCCTGCTGGTAAGTTTTTCTTTACAGTGACAGTTAGTGTTTCAAATTTTGCCTCAAACTCATCATAAATGTTTATAGTAAATTGCATCTCTTTTACTGCAAATGGTGTAGGGTTTTCTATCTCGCCTGATAGCACAAAGTAAGATGAGCCAACCGCCTCTCGCCTTAAGTCAGGTTTGTCTTTTATTTTTGGACTGTTAATTGGTAGTATTGCATATGCAGCAGTAGCCAAAGCAAAAACAACAAAAATAAATATGCTCAAAAATTTTGCTAGTTTATCTTGTCTTTTCATTAGTATTCTCCTTGATTTTTATATGGTAATTATATTGACAATAAGTTATACCTCGTCAATATCAATAATGTCCAAGTCGTTAGGTACAATAGCATTGCCAGAGTAGTGTTGTCTTATTTCTTGCAAATATTGGTCTTGCTGCTTTGAGTCATCAGAATGCCAAAAGATAGCAGTTTTTGCGTTGAGTCTGCTAGCTGTGTTTGCAGCTTGCAAAACGGTATAATGTTTTTTTAGTGGTAGTTCGTTTTTTGCTCTTTGACTTTCTAAACAAAACGCCTCTAAACACACACAGTTGAAGTTATAAAATTTGTTATAATAGCCAGGGTCAAGTGGCATATCTCCACAAAAAGCAAACTTAATATCTGGCATAGAAAATGCCATTTGGTGCATATCTTGTGCCTTTGTGTCAAAAAACTCTACAGTAGTATCCAAAATTTGCATAGTGTCTCTATTTGATATGGCTACAAAGTTTACAAATTTTTCTTTTAACATCTTTTCCCATAGGTCTGCCAAAGTGATTTTGCATATATCGCTTATAGCTTTTAGACATTCTTCGCTACCATAAATTGTTAGTGGAGTAGTGCGATGACCTTTTAGATATTCGTATATAGATGTGCGTACAATCCAAGCAAAGCCAAGCAAATGATCTGTATGATTGTGGGTTATAAAAGCACTATCAATTTGGTTGAGGTCAAGGTTGATGTCCTTTAGTTGCTTTAATATCTGTTTGCCACCGCCAGCATCTACTAATAGATACTTGTTGTTCCTTTCAAGACAAAAACAGGTATTGTAATTGTTAAGAACTGTAGCATGTCCAGTGCCTAAAATATATAATTTCATTTTATCTCCTAAATCACCCATATTGTAGCAAATAAATATTTTTTTTGCAATAAATATTGCTATGCCAATACAAACAAAAATAGAAAGTTAAGTAGCAAAATTATCTATATCATAAAGAAAGGGCAGAGTTTTTTATGCTTGCTACATTGTTTGGTTTATTTGTATGCCAATTAAAAACAAAAAAACACACTAAAAAGTGTGTTTTGTTTGGTGCGGATGAGAGGAATCGAACCCCCACTCTCTCGAACTAGATCCTAAGTCTAGCGCGTCTGCCAGTTCCGCCACATCCGCATGTGGTGATCCATCCGCGGTTCGAACGCGGGACCCCTTGATTAAAAGTCAAGTGCTCTACCAGCTGAGCTAATGGATCATATTAAGTTTTTAATGGCTGGGGTGGCAAGATTCGAACTTACGCGTGCGAGAGTCAAAGTCTCGTGCCTTACCGCTTGGCTACACCCCATCGTGTGGTGTATTAATAATGTATGGTGGCTGGGGTGGTAGGATTTGAACCCACGAAATACTGGAGTCAGAGACCAGCGCCTTACCCCTTGGCGACACCCCATTATAATTAGTGGGGTGAAAGATGGGACTCGAACCCACGGCCTCCAGGGCCACAACCTGGCGCTCTAACCAACTGAGCTACAATCACCATAATGGTGTGCCAGAAGGGATTCGAACCCCTGACCCTCGCCTTAGAAGGGCGATGCTCTATCCAGCTGAGCTACTGGCACATATGGAGCGGGTGATGGGAATCGGACCCACGCGGCCAGCTTGGAAGGCTGGAACTCTACCATTGAGCTACACCCGCATCTAGGGTATGCTTCCCTGTGAACATGTGTAATAATAGCACAAAAGAAATATACTGTCAACAAAAAAATTAAAAAAAATAAATATTTTTTCAAAAAATTTTTTTATTAAAAAAAATATTTTTTTATAACGATATTATATCTATTAAAATATACCTAATATAAAGCCATTTTTGCAAAAAGGCTTTGGTTTATATTGATTTTTTAACTACATTATATTATTATATACTTATTAGGAGATAACAATGAAAAAACTTACACCAATAATTATTATGGTACTATCTGCTGTAGTGTTTGCAACATCTATGGTATTTTTTGTAATAGGTTTTTCTAATATTGGCAAGGTAGAAAAAAACAATCCGGACGAAAATCCTATTGTTTATACCAAAGAGTTTAGATTGGATGTCAACAAAGTCGCAGGTTGGATGACCGTAAGGGGTACTATAAAAAACATTGACAACGAGAGCCATCATATAAAATTATATGTAAAATTGCGTTATATAGACAACCTTCAAGAAAAAACACAGGACTTTAAGATAGAAGAGGTCACTTTGAGGCAAGGTGAAGTTCATGTTGTTTTGGCAAATATAGATATTGATTCTGGCAGAAATTATGTGGGTATAGAGTCTGCTACTGCTATGATTCAAAGCGTGCCTCATAAGATAATTAAAAATCAACAAGCGGTTGTATTTGATGCTTCTATTATATATACAGGTATATTGATGGTAGCTGGTTTTGTGACATTTATGTCATTTGCCCTAAAAAAGCCAAAGTATGTCGAACACGAAGTTTTGTCTAGCTTTGAGATACCAAATTTGTCAAATCTTGCAAATGTAGTAGTGGATCAATTAGAAAATGCAGCTCAACCAAAAGAAGATGTAATTATAGAATGTGCATATTGCGGCACTCTAAATAAGCTTGGCAATGGCAAATGTTCTGCTTGTGGAGCATCATTAAAAAAAGGTAAAAAATAGATGATATACATAATAAAAGATTGTCAAACACAACTACGACTAGACAATATAGTAGTAGGTAGACAAAATGTAGAACTAAATAGCAAAGGCAAGCAAGAGGCAAAAGTTATTGCAGAGCAATTAAAAGGTATACATTTTGATACAGTATATTGCTCACCACTAATAAGATGTGATAGCGTTGCAGATATAGTATGCCCAGAGCAACCACTAAAATATGATGATCGTATCATAGAGCGCAAGTTTGGTATGTTAGAGGGCAAAGAAATACTAGATGTCAACAACCTACCTTTGTGGAAAATTAATCACATCAGCCGCTGGAACTGTGAGCATCTAGCAGATGTAAGGCGTAGAGCGGTGGGTTTTTTGAAAGAAAAGTTGCGTTTGTTAAAATTTGCTTCTGAAGACAAAAACATACTTATCATAACACACAACTCTGTTATAGCTTGTATGAGAGAGTATATCGAAGGAAAACCAAAAAATAGAATTTATACCAGTTATTTTATCAAAAACACCCAAGTGCTAAAGTATAATAACAAAGACATTAAGGATATAAGGGAGCAAAAATAATGATAAAATGTCAACAATATCATAAGTTTGCTCATGGTTTTGATACAAGGATGTGTGATGATCAAGGTAGTTTTGATATGTCAGTATCTCAAAAAATATTTGATCAAGGGCTTAATTGTGGATATATGACAACATTTAGAACAATGCGCCCTGTTGGTGATGACCTTGATTATAGATACACCCCTGACCAAAAAGGTATGTATTGCAATATACTACTAGCTATACCAAGTTGTTTTGTTAGTGATGGCAAAGTTATACCGGTATTGCCACAAGACATTATGGAGCAAGTGCCTGGCCTAGATGATGGTGCAGAGCGCAGCTTGGTAGATATTGTATTAAAAGAAAATGGCACAATAGTCTTGCCAAAAGAATTTGTTTATGGCTGTTATATGTTTGATGGCACAACTGCACAAGTGACTGATTTTGTATACAACGAGCAGCATTTTAGCAAACTAACACCACAAGAGCAAGAGGCTTTTGTTGCAGATTGGCAATGCAAAGTTAGAGAAAAAGGCATGGACTATTTGCTTGCATATGGTCAAATACAAGACGAACAATCTTTTAGAAAAGCTCAACTAATGGCTGGCTTGCAAGATATGGATAGTGATGGTGTAAGACAAAACATTGTAGAGCAAACATATCAACTTGTCCAAACTCTAGCAAAGGAGCAACACGAATAATGGACAAGTTTAGATTAATGATGCTAGCGGATGAGCAAGATTGTGAGAGCTTTGAAGAACAAGACCTTCAAGAGCAACCAGTAGACAAAGACCAACAATACAAAGATTTTTATGATGATATAAAACACCCAAGCAACTATATAAAGGAAGATTGGTAGTATGAAAATATTAGTTTTTAGTGATATTCATGGCAATAGCTATGCATACAAAAGTTTGCTAGAGTCAAAAGATTATAAAACAGCAGACTTGCGTATATGTCTTGGTGACTATATAGCTATGGGTCCACAATCAAACAAAGTGCTAAAAAGAGCTATTTTAGAAAATTGTATTATGCTTCTTGGCAATAATGATAGTTATGTTATCAATGGTTTGCCACAAGACGAAAAAGAAAATATGCCTCAAGATAGACAAGAGCATATCAAATATATACAAGAAATACTTAACCCTATATATGGCAATTTTATCAAACTTTTGCCTTATAGCTACGAGTACATGGTTGGTGACAAAAAGCTATATTTTACTCACTACGCTTGGGAGAGCGCTACTAATGTAAAAGATGCAGAGATCGTACCAACAGTAGAAGAAATAGCCAATACTTATAGTGATATAGATGCAGATTATATCTTTTATGGACACAAGCACGAACCATACAACTTTTTTGATGGCAAAAAGCATTATCATGGCGTAGGTGCTTTGGGCATGAGATATCCAGCTAATTATTGTATAATAAGTATAGATGAGGACGAAAACATAACAGTCGAACAAAAACAACTTGACTATGACTTTTATCTAATGAAACAAGATATGTTAGATCAAAACTATGTCTGTGTAGACAAATTCTTAAAGTTTTTTGAATAAAAAAAAGACCTAAAAATTGATATGGCCCCTTAAAATGATATATAAAATAAAAAGGTGTTCGAAGAAGAAATGGTTTTCTATTTCTTCTTTTTTTGATACAAAAAAACCAAGAGATTTAGTTCAGCACTTTTGAAACTAGCGAAATAATTAACACTTGTATCAAGACAATCATACTGTCTCAGTGTCAATTTTGATATTTTTTATTTTAAAATATAATACAATTCTAAAATATTGTGCTATACTATAGCAGTATGGAGTGGCAAATAGTATGAATACAATACAAATAACAAAAAGTGTGTTGGATAAAAAAATACAACACAAACCATCTCGTTTTGATATGGCTATCAATTTTTATTGTTGTTTAGAAAAAGATAATAAGTATTATTTAGTTGCTTATTACTATAATCCCGCCTGGAATTTGTATTATCCTTTTTATGATGATGTAAATAAAACACCTATAATTCAAGAATCCAAAGCAAAAACTTATAGAGAACTTATACAAGAAACAAACCAAATAATAGACATTAATTTAGATGAAAAATTAGAACTCGCGCATAAAAGATTTATTGAACTTATTGGCTGTGATTGCAAAGTAGTGCAAGCTAAAACAAAAGAATTTTTTGAACTAAAATATTCTAAAACTGCTGATTTATATAGCATTTATAAACTATACAATTTTATCATTACAGAAGTTGAAGATTTGAAAACCATATTAAATCCACAAAATTTAAAATGTGAGATATTTGACCTTGATAATCTTGATAATACAAAACTTGTTAGTAATGCGATTTGGTTTTGTGAACAATCAATAAATGAACTAAAAGAAAATGCAATACACGACAACACTCAATCTTAATGGTTGAGTGTTTTTATATTTTTGTTTAAAAATTTTTTAAAGAAATTTAAGAAAAAGTGGGCAACACTTTGTTTTTAATATTATAACATACTTGTCTAAATTGGACACAAAAAAAGAAAGAAACAATATAATATCATTTCTTTCTAAAATCCCTTTTATTTATATATATCCAAAATTGGGTTCACTTCAAAAATTTAGGTCTTTTTTGTTTGATTAAAATTGTTTGTGTTTAGAAATATAAATATTTGCTTTTAGCAAGTCTGGTTTATAGCCAAGGTCAAAGCGCTTGCCTTCGTATTGATAACCAACAAAACCATTAAGATTGTTAATAGCATCGGTTAGTTGGTACTCGCCATTTACCATTTCTATTTTTTCTATTTCGTCCCAAATCTCTTTAGTTAAGATATATCTACCAACACTAGCATATCTAGATGGAGCTAGGCGAGCGGTTTTTGGTTTTTCACATATTTTGGTGCTATTTATCATTCTGCCTTGTTTTGAAGTTTGATTAATAACGCCATATTTACAAATCTCTTTTCTGCTACACTTAAACACAGCATTTACAGACAAGCCTTTGTCATAGTATGCTGTCATCATTTGTTTTAGCAATGGTGTCTTTGCCAAAACTAGGTCGTCACCATACATTAGGCAAAAAGCATTGTTTTTAACAAATGGTTTTGCACATTTTACTGCATCTGCAGAACCAAGTTGTTTTTCTTGCTCAACAAAGTTAATTTTTACACCTTTTGGTTGAGTATTAAGAAGTTCTAAAAAGTGTGGTTTATTTTTTACAAAGTTTTCGTAGTCTAGGTCTCTTGCGTAGTAGTCTCTTACAAGACCTTTTCTTTTGTTGATAACTATTGTGATGTTTGTTATACCACTATCAACAGCTTCTTTTATTAGGTAGTCTAGTGCAGGACGATCTACCAAAGGGAATAGTTCTTTTGGCAAAACTTTGGTCATAGGCAAAAAGCGTGTGCCATAGCCGCCACAAAGTATAATTGCATGAGTTAATTTTTTCATAATAATCTCCTAGTATTATTTATGCCAAAGTTTAACAAATATGTATAAACCAAATTTTGATAAATTGTGCAAAAATATATCAAAAACTTTTTGCCTAGTGTTATAGAAAGTTGATTTTTTGGTCTAGCTTTGGTATTATCTAAATATGGAAAGATTTGACAGAACAAAAAACTTAATAGGTGAGCAAAAACTCAACAATATCAAACAGAGCAAAGTTGCTGTTTTTGGTGTTGGTGGCGTGGGCTCATATGTTGTCGAAGCACTTGCTCGTGCCGGCGTAGGACAACTAATGATAGTAGATAATGATGTTGTTGCTACTAGCAATATCAATAGGCAATTAGTTGCGCTTTCTTCTACAATAGGCAAGTCAAAAGTGCAAGTTGCAAAAGATAGAATATTAGATATCAACCCTAATGCTATAGTAGATGCAAGACAAGTGTTTTTTGACAAAGATACAATAGATAGCTTTGACCTTAATGGCTACGATTATATAGTAGATGCTATAGATAGTGTAAGTAGCAAAGTTTTGCTTATAGATTATGCTACAAAAAATAACATAAAAATTATAAGTTGCATGGGTACTGGCAACAAGCTAGATCCATTGCAATTTGAAGTGACAGATATTTATAAAACTCAAAACTGTCCTCTTGCAAAAGTAATGCGAAAAAACCTAAAAGATATAGGTGTAAAAAAATTAAAAGTTGTATATTCTAAAGAATCTCCACAACAAGAAGTTGAATCTCGCACCCCAGCTAGTATATCGTTTGTACCATCTGTGGCAGGGTTGATACTTGCTGGAGAAGTTATAAAAGAGCTTATGCTTAAGGAGCAATAATGAGAATTTGTTTTATAAGACACTCTATTGATAAGATTGGTAAAGATGTAGACTTTAAGGGTGAGCAAGCTTTGACCCTAAAAGGCAAAAGGTTGTTAAAAAAAGTTATACATTATTATGATAGCGAAAATGTTTGTGCTATATATACTTCTCCAACCAAGCGTGCTTTGCAATCAGCACACATTATCGCAAAAAGATTTGATGTGCCGGTTATCGTTTTGGACGAGTTGCGAGAGAGAGAAAAGTTTGACTATGTCAAGGGTAGCGAAGAAGAAAAGATATTTTGGGACAACTATCTAAACTATGATTTTAAGTCAAACAAATTTGAAACTTGCCGCAAATATATAGATCGCAATTTTTCTGCTTTTAGAAAGATTATAAAACAACATGATAAAAAAGACGAAAATGTAATTGTCGTAGGACATAGTGCTACACTATATGCACTCAATGCATTTTTTAACGGCATACCTCAAAACAACCAAATTGTTTGGATGCAATGTGGTAATTGCTGTATGGTAAAATACGAAACAAAAAATACTAAAAAATATTAATAAAGGATACTTATGCAAAAGCTTGTAAATATTATCGACATGGGTATGGATGCAGTAGGCATCGCAAAAGATGACGGCAAAGTTTATTTTGTGCCAGGGGCATTGACAGGCGAACAAGTACAAGTAGAAATTATAAAAGATAACAAAAATTTTTGCCAAGCAAAAATAAATCAAATTATATCGGCTAGCCCAAACAGAACAAATCCACCTTGTCCATATTATAAAGAGTGTGGTGGTTGCAATATCCAACATGCTACATATGAATATGCCTTGCAGTACAAAACAAATTATATTAGGTCTATATTAAAAAAGAACTCTGGTCTTGATCTAGAAGTAAAAGATACTATAGCAAGTGATAAACAATTTGGTTATCGCAACAAAGCAGTTTTTAACATTTCAAAAGTAAAAGGCAAAACTATAGTTGGTATGTATTGTGAGAGTAGTCACAAAACTATCGAAATAAAAGAGTGCCTTTTGTGTGATGAGTTTTCTAAAAAATTGATACAAGCTACAAATGAGTTTGTACAAAAATTTAATCTTGATGGTTATGACAATATCACCAATAAGGGCTTGTTAAAAAGTATCATGCTACGCAAACTTAACAATCAGTATCTTATAGTTTTGGTAGCCACTGCCAAGCCAAAACAAATAGACAGCTTTGTAGAGATACTAAAAAAATACTTTGACAACTTTGGTTTGTTTGTTAATATAAACAACTTAAAAAACAGTGTTATACTAACAGACAATTATGTTCATATCTATGGACTAAAAACAATACAAGCAGAGCATGTATTAGCAAATTGCGACACAATAAAATATACAATAAGTCCACACAGCTTTATGCAGGTCAACGATTATATTAAAACATTGATATATAACAAAGTTGCAGATATTTGTAAAAAATCCGACCTAGTGGTCGATGCTTATAGCGGTGCAGGTTTGTTAAGCGCAATTGTGTCAAAAACTGCCAAGCAAGTATATGGTTTGGAGATTGTAAAAAGCGCAACTCAAGATGCTGACAGTCTAAAAATTATCAACAATATCAACAACTTAACAAATATCAACACCGACTGTGCAGTCGGATTGCCAAATTTGTTCAAAAATCTCGAGAGTGCCCAATTTTACTTAATTATAGATCCACCAAGAAAAGGTATCGACCCAGCAGTCGCAGATGCTGTGTTGCAAGTTTTGCCAAAAAAAGTGGTATATATATCATGCAATCCAGCTACTTTGGGTAGAGATATTAAGCTGCTAGTGGCAGATGGTAAGTACAAGGTTTCTTTGGTGCAACCTTATGATATGTTTGCCCAAACAGGACATATAGAAACACTTGCAGTTTTAGACAAAGTTAGTGATTAACCTAACATATTATAAAAAATTTTATTACGATTTATTTAGCTTACAAGGAGTGCTAATGGAACAAAAACGAAATGGCATATACAACTCTGGCGAACTTGATTTTGAAGAGTCATCTACCAGTCAGCAAGCACCAGCTTTTAGACAGATAGAGACTATTTTGCAAGACGAAGACTTTAACCAAGATCAACAATCTCAACCCGAAGAAGAGCAAAAAGAAGTTATCACTCAAAACAAAGTGATACAATACGAAGAAGAAAAGAAAAAGATAGGCTTTTTCTTTGTGGTGTGGAATATTATTTCTGTACTAGGTTATGTTGTATTTTTGTTTGTGTCAATGAAGTTCGAATTTGCCAGTGACACATTCCATACAATTATGATTATGTTGCTAGCGGCACATGTTTTTATTTTTGTTAGTTTGTTTGTTTTTTCTAAAGACAAAGGTAAGTTAACAGTCAGACTAAAAAACTATAAAGCATTTGCATCTGCTACTAACAAAATTTTGCGCATATCTAACTTGGGACTTTCTATTGGTCTTTTGGTGCAAAGCATTAAGGCCGGCAATATGAATAGTATTTTTTCTATATTGTCAACATTGGGTATGATAGCTCTTATTTTGCTAGGTGTTGTGTTTGATATATTGTGTATCGTTTTTAGAAAGAGATTTGAATATAACAAACGCCACATAAGAGAACTAATGAAAAAAAGTAAAGAAGAATTTAGAAAATAAAGTTTGCAAGTTTTTTGCAAACTTTTTTTATAAAATAAGTTAGTATAATTTTTTTTGTTTGATATAATAAAAGTGTAAATTTATTTTTGAGGTTTGTATGTTAAAACTAACAACTATAACAATTGCTTTGATACATTTTATTTTGGGTATGGTATTTGTTATTATTTTGCCAAACTCAATTGTCACACAAATTAGTCCAACAAAGGTTGTTGCCATTGGTTCTAAATGGATAAGTCTAATATGGATAATTGTGCCACTACTAATTAGTTGCACTTTGCTCATAAAAAAAGACAAACAACTAGACAAGCAAAAAGATTTTTATAAAGGCAGAGATATCATTGCAGTAGTTATGACATATGCATGGGTGATAGTAGGTTGGGTGCTATTTGCTATAGCTAACAACACAGCTATTATTGGACATGTTATAACTATACCTGTTAAGTCTCTTGCTATATTGTCGTTTAGTTTGGTATGGTCAATATTTGTATATAGATTGCTGAGCTTTGACTTTAAGAGTATTATTGCGCGCAATGTTCTTATATGGTTATTTTATATCTTAAGCGCTATAGCATTTGCTCTAGGTTGCTTTGGTATAATGTTTAAGGACAATTTGGTGGTGCTAATTTTTGATGCTGTATTGGTTGTGGTTAGTGCTACTTTGATACCTACCTTACCAAAGCACTTTGCCAAAAAGTTTGAAAAACTTGCATTAGAACAGCAAGCAAAAAAAGACAACGAAGAAAAGTACAGTGTAAAAACTGGCAAAAGGCCACAAAATAATAATAGGCAAAAACAAATAAGTAAGGTGAGGGCTGCCAATCCAAAAAATGTTAACTTTAAGATAAAAAAATAAATATTGTAGTTGACATAAAAATGTTTTTATAATATCATAAAAATACCTATAAAGAGTGTGCGAGGGACAGCCCCTATGACCACACAGCAACCTGTTAACTCAAGGTGCTAAAGGCTGATTTCGATGGGAAAAAGATATGTCGTACTTTTAGCCCGTCTATGACGGGTTTTATTTTTTCTTTATAGGAATAAAAAATTAGGAGAAAATAAAATGAAACAAATTATTACAAGTGAAAGTGTCAACTGTGGACACCCAGACAAAACCTGCGACATCATCGCAGATAGCTTTTTGGACGAGGCGCTAAAGCAAGATCCAAATAGCCAAATGGCAGTAGAATGTGCAATCAAAGATAACTTGCTTATGATATATGGCGAAGCTACAACAAAAACAAAAATTGACTACGAAGGTATTGCAGCTAACATATTAAAACAAATTGGTTATACAGAGCCTTTTGAATTTGTAAAACGCATATCTGAACAATCATGCCAAATTAATCGCGCAGTAAAAAAAGAAAAACTATGTGCTAACGACCAAGGTATTGCTTTTGGTTATGCTACTAACGAAACACCACAGTATATGCCATTGCCAATTATTGTTGCCCACAAATTAATGCAAAAATACGAACAATACAGACAAGAAAATATCGGCAATTATTTTGCCGATGCAAAAAGCCAAGTATCTGTAGAGTACGAAAACGGCAAACCAATTAATCTACATACAGTGTTGGTATCTGTTTCGCATAGACCTGGCTTAACCAACGAACAAATTTATCAAGATATAAAACAAAATGTTATCGATCCAGTACTTTCTAATTATAGTATAGGCCAAGATGATACCAAGTTTATTATCAACCCAAGTGGCGAGTTTACTATTTGGGGCAGTTATGGCGACAGTGGTTGTGTAGGTCGCAAAATAGTTGTAGATACTTATGGTGGTGTTGGACATGTTGGTGGTGGCTGCTTTAGTAGCAAAAATGCAACCAAAGTAGATCGTAGTGGAGCATATTATGCTAGATACATTGCAAAAAATATTGTTGCTCATAACTTGTGTGATAGATGCGAGGTTGAGTTGAGCTTTGGCATAGGTCTAGAGCGTCCTATTAGTATACGCGTAGAGACCTTTGGTACTAACAAAGTGCCACAAGACAAAATAGATCAATTTATATCAGACAACTTTGATGTATCAGTAGATAACATGATAAAAGAACTTGACCTTCAAAAACCAGGGTTTGCAAAAACCGCCTGCTATGGACATTTTGGTAGAGAAGAGTTTAGTTGGGAAAAAATTAAACAATGTAAGATAAATTAATAACTCAAAAAAAAGTTAAAAAAATAGTATTTATTTGTATTGACTTTTGTTTATTAAAATTATATAATACAAAAGTCAGTAAGGACGACTAGCTCAGTTGGTAGAGCAACTGACTCTTAATCAGTGGGTCCAGGGTTCGAGTCCCTGGTCGTCCACCAAATAAAAAACCGAACGCAATTAGCGCTCGGTTTTTTTTGTTGTTAAATCAATAAGATCAATACAACTAAATTTTTTGACATTGTTATCAAAAAATTATATATTATTAGTAGATTATTTAATGTTATATGGGCTAAAAGTTATTAATATATTAATAAGGAGCAATATATATGCTAATTAGAATGTTAAACACAGAAGATACACAACAGTTTAGTGATCTGATTGTTAATATGTATTCTGACTTGCAAAACTTGGAGTGGTTTTCTCCAATGCCATATGATTATGACAATGTAAAATCTATGATAGAACATCCAAGATTTTTTATAGTTGGTATGTTTGATGGTGACAAGCTGTGTGCAGTTAGTTCGTTTGACTATAAATGTGGCAAACTTATCGGCAAGGTAGATTTTCCTAAATATTGCAACACCGACAAGTTAGTAGAAATTGGTTTTACTATGGTGCACTCGCAGTACAAAGGTCAAGGTATTATGAAACAACTTGTTGCGTATTTATTAGATCAAGCTAGAGAGCAAGGTTTTGAATGGATATTTGGCAAGGTGCATGTTAATAATTTGGCAAGCTCAAAGTCTTTGCAAAAAAATGGTTTTGAGATATGTTGTTCTTATACAAAGCCAGTAAGCAAAGCCGACTTTGTAGCATTATCATCACAAGAGTTCTTTTCTAAATCTGGCAAAGAATATGCCAAAGAAACTTTAAGCAAGTTTGAAAATAGTGAAGACATAATTGTGGACTATAACATTTTGTTAAAAAGTTTGATATAAACAAAAAACTAGGATTGATTGATCCTAGTTTTTTTTGTTATATAATATCGCCTTCGGGAGATATAGTTTTGTTTATTAATCGTTCAAAGTCAGCTTGTACTTTATATAATGTTTGGGTGTAGGATACGATGTTCATTAGTTTTTGTTCTTGTGCTGCTTTTACTGCTTGATACTCTTGGCATCTTTTCAGAAGTAGTTCGTAGGTTTCTCTATCTAGCTTGTTTTTGCAAGATTCTAGATTGATAGCGCACATGGCAATTTCTGCTAGAGACATAAACTCATCACCACCATCTTGTATTAACTCTACTTTTTTTGAAATGCGCATACACAAATCTTCAAAAGTAGTCGGTGGGTATGTGACAGTATAAGGTTTTGGCAGTGGATTTTCTGGTATGTGGTCATAAAACATAGTCAATAAATCTTCATCAAAATAGTCATCTATTATATATGATTGTTGTGATAGTTCAAGTTCTCTTTGTTTGATTGCTTCGGCAAGTGGGTCTTGTATATTATCTTTTGACATATTATTCTCCTTTGTGGTCAAAGTAGCAGCCACCACCTTTTATTTTTATAATAGGGTAGCCAAACTCAATAAGATATTCTATATTGCGGCCTACAGTTTTGCGATCGCATGGTACGCCGATAGAGTTTAGTACCCTTGCAATACTTGCTTGCGAAACGGGTTTTTCTTTAGATGAGCCTTCTTGCAATATTTTTAATACATACAAAATTATAGTCTTTTTTGCTATTGATTTTTTCATAATTGCCCCTTTTTGTTATATTGGTAATTTTGCCTTACATATATATTATAACATATAACTTGGGTCAAAACTAGCCCATGTATAAATTATTGTAAAAAAAACATTTTATTTAGAAAAAGGTGTATTTTTAATATAAAAAAAGACAGGTATATTTGCCTGTCTTTTTTGATTGTTATGGAGTAATTCTTTCTGGACCACGGAAGATAAACATAGCTTCTTTTATGCTCGCTAGCTCTAGCATGTTCATCAAAATTCTATCTAATCCTAGACCAAAACCACCGTGTGGTGGGCAGCCATATTTGAAGAATTGCAAATAGAACTCAACATCTTTTTCTAGGCCTTTTTCGATAGCTTGTTCTCTTAAGATGTCATATCTGTGTTCTCTTTGAGCGCCAGTAGTTATCTCAACACCCTTCCACATTAGGTCATAACCTTGTGGCACGCCATTTTTGCGCATATGGTAAAAAGCACGCTTTCTTGCGCCGTAGTCTGTGACAAATAAAAATTCGTGACCGTATGCGTCTTGAGCAAATTGCTTACAAAGTTTTTCTGCCTCGGTAGTTAGGTCGTCTTTTTCGCTATCTGGGCAAGTGTAGCCATAGCGTTTTTCTAACTCTACATATAGATCTGCAAGCTTGATGCGTGGGAAAGGTAGAGTAGGTACTACAATTTCTACATCAAACAATTCTTTTATTTGTTCGCCATATTTTTCTTTTATTTCTTTTATGGCATATGTCAAAAGTTGTTCTTCAAACCACATAACATCTTCGTATGAGTTGATATTAGAAAACTCTAGGTCAAAACCAGTAAACTCTGTAGCGTGTTTGCGTGAGTGTGACTTTTCTGCTCTAAATACTGGGCCACATTCAAATATTCTACCCAAGCCACTAGCCATTGCCATTTGTTTGTAAAATTGTGGGCTTTGGCATAGATAAGCGCTGCCATCAAAATATTTTACTTCAAAAACTTCTGAACCAGACTCTGATGCAGTAGCAATAAGTTTTGGAGAATGAATTTCTACAAAGTCATGCTTTATCAAAAAGTCTCTCATAGCTTGTGTAAGCAAAGTTTGAACTTTTATCATTAGTGTATTTTTGTCTTGACGAAGGTCAATCCAGCGATAGTCAAGTCTTTGGTCGATATTGCTATCTTTGTCGATAGGTGATACTTCTGCGCTAGATGTTGCTTCTGCCGCAGTGACTAAAACTTCTTGTCCACCCATTTTTACATATTCGCTTTTGATTAGGTTGCCTTCTACTTTTACAGTAGAGCCAGGTAGTAGGTGCGAAAAAACCTCTGCCACTTGTGGGTAAGCTTCTTTTTCTACAGTAAGTTGAATCTTGCCAGAGAAGTCTTTTAGCACGATAAACTGCATGCTTTTTTTATCTCTGATAGTTTCTACCATACCATGAAAGCTAACTTGTCCCTCTTTTAATTTTGAAATTTGTGTTAACATAAAACACCCTCCTTAAAATATGTTGGGACAATAAAAAATCGCCCCAATGAAAATATCATTAGGACGAATAAAATATCCGCGGTGCCACCTAACTTGTCACATATATTTGTGACCACTTTAGTATGTTTGTTTGTAAACTCAAAAGTGTCCTTCGTTGTGGTTGGTTTAGTAAGTCGCAGCAAATCTTACTTTCTCTGAAAAACCAATGACACAAGTACTCTCTTTATCATCGCTTATGTTTGTATTATAAAACAACAATACTTTTATGTCAATGTTTAATATAAAATTTGTAGTTTTTTGGTTGTTTTTATTTGTGCTTTGGGGTATGATAGGTATAGTGCAAAATTAAAAGGAATTATTATGTCTATTTTTCTTAATATTTTATTTTTTATAATAGGTATAGTTTTTTTGATAAAAGGTGCAGATTTTTTTGTTTCTGGTGCTAGCGCCGTTGCAAAAAAACTTCGAGTGCCAACTCTTATAATTGGTCTTACAATAGTGGCTGTTGGTACTAGTATGCCAGAACTTGCAGTTAGTATTAGTAGTGCAGTTAAGGGCAATCTTGACATGTCTGTTGGCAACATTGTTGGATCAAACATGTTTAATATGCTATTTATACTTGGCTTTGTTGCTTTGTTTAACTCTGTTAGACTTGCAGACTCTGCAAAAAGTTTTGACTTGCCATTTATGGCTGTTGTGACAGCATTACTTGCTCTTATTAGTTGCGATAGTATTTTAGACGGCGCTGCACACAATTCAATTACTCGTATCGAAAGTTTGATTTTGATTGGTTTTATGATTTATTACTTTTATGTGCTTATAAAAAATGCAATTAAGTATAGTAAAATTAATTTAGCTAATATTGCAGAACACAACAAAGAAGTGCCACGCTTCGAAAACAAACCGATAGCAGAAATTAAAACTCTAAAGGTATGGCAAATGATATTGTGTATTATTTTGGGTTTAGGCGCTGTCATCTTTGGTGGCGAATGTGTATCTTCTACTGCAGTATTTTTGGCAAAACAAGCAGGTATGAGTGATGCTCTTATAGGCCTAACAATTGTTGCTATGAGCACTAGCTTGCCAGAGTTTGTCACTTCTGTTATAGCTGCAAAAAAAGGCGAGACAGACCTTGCTATAGGTAATGTTGTTGGTTCTAATATACTTAACATTGTATTAATACTTGGTACAGTAGGTACTATTGGAGTTATACCAGTAAGCACTGATATCTTGATTGATTTGGTTATCTTATTAGGCTATACAATTATATTCTGTTTCTTATGCTTGCGCAAAGGCAGACTAAAGAAAACCGAAGGTATTGTTATGCTATGTATGTTCTTTGCTTATATGGCTTTTGCTATAGTAAGAAATTATTGTTTTTAACAAAAAAAAACTCTTGGACATCCAAGAGTTTTTTTATGTCAAAAAATTTTTATATGTCATATATATTGATATGAATAAATTTGTTTTAGATATATCTGCTATACAAAATAATATAACAAAAATAAAAAACAATCTAAAACCAAACACAAAATTTTGTGCAATGGTAAAAGCAAATGCATACGGTCACGGTATAAAAGTCATCGCAAAAAACATATCAAGCATTGTAGACTTTTTTGGCGTTGCTAGTGTCAGTGAGGCGCTCGTATTAAGGCGTAGCAATATATCAAATAAAATACTTGTAGTCGGTGCGTTTGAGTCAAATAGGGCGCGTTTGGCCGTTATACATGATATATCTGTTGCAGTATCTAGCTTGCAAGACTTAATAGTCGTTGACAAAGTCGCAAGGAGACTGGGTATGCTTGCAAAAGTGCATATAAAAATTAACACAGGTATGAACAGACTTGGCACAAGTAGTAAGCAAGAGTTTGAAAAGATGTTAAACTTTTTACAAACAACCACTTATATAAAATTAGAAGGCGTATTTTCTCACTTTTGTTGTAGTGATAGTGATGCAAAGTTTACCACAAAGCAAAATAAAGTTTTTAAGAGTTTTATAAAAGGTCTAAAAGATAAACGAGTTATAAAGCATATTTCTTCTAGCTATGCGGCAGTTAACTATAAAAAGTACAACTATGACATGGTGAGAGTTGGCATAGGTATGTACGGTTATACAAAAGGTATCACGCTTAAGCCGGCTATAACAATATATAGTAATATCGCAGCTGTGCACAAAATTGCAAAAAACAATATTATAGGTTATGACAAAACTTTTGTTGCTGACAAAGATATGATAATAGCAACAGTTCCGGTAGGTTATGCTGATGGTCTCAATCTAAAACTCTCTAACAAACTATATGTATATATCAATAACAAACCATGTAAAATTGTTGGCAAAATATGTATGGATATGTTTATGTGTGATATCACTAATGTTAGTGCTAAAGTGGGAGATGTTGTCACTATAATGGATAGATACAACAATGCAACTGTTTTTAAGACATATTGTGACAATAGTGAGTATGAAGTTTTGACAAACTTCAAAACTTCTCGAATGAGAGTTGTTATAAAAAAATAAATGTGTTATAATATAAATATGAGAATTATTACAGGTAAACATAGAGGCAGAAAAATTATATCACCAACACACGAAGGTGTAAGGCCTACTACAGATAGAATAAAAGAAAATGTTTTTAACATCATACGCGACTATATACCAGATAGTATATGTCTAGATTTGTTTGCAGGTACTGGTGGCCTTGGTTTTGAGTGTATTAGTAGAGGTGCAGACAAAGTTTATTTTGTTGATAGCAGTAAAGATAGTATAAAAAATATCAAACAAACAGCACTTTCGTTAAAAGAAAATCCTTATATCATATTGTCAGACTATAATATAGCTCTAAAAAATATGAAAAATCAAGGTGTTAAGTTTGATGTTATTTTTGTAGACCCACCATACAAGACCATGCTTGCAGAGTTTGCAATAAACAAAATTGTCGAGTATGACTTGCTAAAAGAAGATGGCATTATAGTGTGGGAGAGTTTGGTTGAGTTAAAAAAGCCAGCTAGTTATGACTGTAAGTATACACATATAGACTCAAGAGTATATGGTGATACTCAAATAGATATTTACCAAAACCAAATATAACAAAACTATTGACAATTAAATTTTATAGTGGTATTATACCAATGTAAATCGAAGAAGGGAGTGGCGCCCCAGAGAGGTAACAAAATATTACCCGTTAGGTATTGCGTAAAAATACAAATGAAGGTGACCTTGGTCACAAAATAGGGTGGAACCGCGATTAATAATCGTCCCTATACTACGAGAGTAGTATAGGGATTTTTTTATTATAATCCACAAAAAATAGGAGAAAAAATATTATGGATAACAAAAAACTTACAATGGAAAAATTAGTAAATCTTTGCAAAACTAGAGGTTTTGTATTCCCAGGTAGCGAAATTTATGGTGGTTTTGCTAACACATGGGATTTTGGTCCAGTAGGTGTAGAATTAAAAAATAATGTAAAACGCGCTTGGTGGAAAAAGTTTGTACAAGAAGTTCCAAATGCATATGGTGTAGATGCTGCTATACTTATGAACCCTAGAGTATGGGATGCAAGTGGACACACAGCAAGCTTTAGCGATCCTAAAATGGACTGCAAAAACTGCAAAACAAGACACAGAGCAGATAACATTATCGAAGGTTATAAAGATTGTGATGTTATACCTGACCAAATGACCAACGCAGAGATGGAGGAGTATATCCAAAAACATCAAATCAAATGTCCTAACTGTGGCAAATGCGATTGGACTAATATTAGAACATTTAACTTAATGTTCCAAACATCTCGTGGTGTAGTAGAAAACAACGATGACAAAGTATATCTTCGTCCAGAAACAGCACAAGGTGAGTATGTTAACTTCTTAAATGTACAAAGAAGCATGAGAGCAAAAATACCTTTTGCTATAGCTCAAATTGGTAAATCTTTCCGTAACGAAATAACTCCAGGAAACTTCTTATTTAGAACAGTTGAGTTTGAACAAATGGAGTTCCAAATGTTCTGCCATCCAAACGATGCTATGAGTTTTTATGAAAATTACAAAACTCAAGCGCTTAACTTTGTAAAATCTATTGGTCTAAAAGAAGAAAATTTGCGTTTCCACGATCATGACAAACTTGCTCACTATGCAAAAGCAGCTTGTGATATTCAATACAACTTCCCAATAGGTTGGCAAGAACTTAATGGTATACATCATAGAAGCGCATGGGACCTAACTCGTCATGGCGAATATTGTGGCAAAACAATTGACTACCTAGATCCATTTACTAATGAGAGATATATACCAAATGTAGTAGAGTATAGTATCGGTGCAGATCGTCTAACACTTGCTATTATGTCAGAAGCATACGAAGAAGAAACTTTAGAAAATGGTGAAACTCGTGTAGTTATGCACTTAAAACCATTCCTTGCTCCATACAAAGCTGCAATTTTACCATTGCAAAAAAATATGGGAGACAAAGCAAAAGAAGTATATGCAACCCTAGCAAAACACTTTATGTGTGATTATGACGAAGCTGGTTCTATCGGTAAGAGATATCGTAGACAAGACGAAATTGGTACACCATTCTGTATTACTATCGACTTTGATACTCTAGAAGATAACACAGTGACTATAAGAGATAGAGATACAATGGATCAAATTCGTTTGCCAATAGATCAAGTTGCAGAATATATCCTAAAACAATTAGAATTTTAATAAACAAAAAGTAGGCGATATGCCTACTTTTTTTGTTTGTAAAACTGTATATTGCAATAAAAAAACCTACTAAATTTAGTAGGTTTTTGTTGTTTATTATTGTCCAAGTTCTGGATCGTCTTGTACTGGTGCTCCGCTACCATTGTTAGGATTTCTTACAGTGCCGGTGGTGGTGCTTGGATCAGTGTATGTAAAGTAGTAAGTTTTACCATCTTGACCTGTGAAAGAATATACAATTTCTTCTTCGTCTTCATCTTCTTGTTCAACTATATCTTCTTCGTCTTCTTCATCAGCTGGGCCCAATGGATTGTCGATACCACCAGTAGGATTTTTGATAAAGTCGTCTTGATTTTCTGGTGGAACATTTGGATTGATAACTGGGACTTCTTCGCCAGTGCCAGGAGTCACAACAACACCATCTCCGCCTCCGCCAGGTGTTTGGTCTTCGTTTTCGATTAAACCGTCTCCAGGTAAAGTTTCTACAATACCATCTTCAGGTAAAAAGTCGTCTTGAATATTGTTGTTTCCTTGCTCTACATATTCTGTAGGAATATCATTATCTAGATATTTGTCATAGTGTAGTTTACCAAAAACAGCTGTGACAATAACAACTGCAGCAACTGCAACTGCAAGTAAAACCTTGCCAACAACTTTTAATACTTTTTTCAATTTAGAAGGATTGTTTACAGGTTTTTTGCCTTTCTTTTTAACAATAGTTTTTGGTTTTCTTGGCATTTTTAGAGGTTTTTGACCTTTAAGTTTTCTTCTGCGGTTTTCTTCTTCTATTGTTCTGCAAGCGCGTTCCCATTCTGATAATTCATCGTTATCTTCTATTACAATAGGACCATCGTTGTCGTGATCATCAGCAATAATTACATCTTCTTCGTCAAGAATAATTGGATCTTGTCTTCTTACTCTAAATCTGTTGCCAGTTGTGCTAACGCCACCATTTCTTACTGGTATGATACCTGTTTCTTGGCGTTCATCATTGTTATCATGTCTTATTACTGGAGATACAGGGATGATAGCGGTGCCAGGATTGTCATTTTGTGAAGTAGGTTTTCTCGTTCTGGTGCCTTGAGTTATAACTCTGCCAGTATTTGGATCAATGATATCAAATCCTAATTCTTCGTTGTTTGGCATAATATTGCCTCCTTGATGTTGAATTTGAGATGGACTAAATCTTATACCTTGTGAATTAACAAAAGTTTGTAATGGTATTTGAGTGACAGGTATAAGAGAAGTTTCTCTTGTTGGGATTACTTCTTCAAAAGGTTGTACGACAGGCACTTTTGGAGCTAGTGGATTAACTCTGCTGTATACTGTTTCGTTTTGCAAAATTTTTGGAGTAAGTTTTGCTCCATATGTTGCTGTGCTGTCTAGGTCTATAATAAAAGCTTCTTCTGTTGTAGGTTCGTCGCCTATTGCACGAGTTTGTGTAAATGTATGAGTAGTTATAGTACCATTTTTTGTGATGGTGTAGCGATATTTTGCTTTTACACCAGGAGCTTCGCCAGCTTGTTGTACATAACCACTTTCAAAAACTGTAGTATCACCATCAACTGTTATGTTAAACTTTGGAGAACCAATACCAACTGTAAGAGCTTTTGGTTCGGTCGCTGTAGGTAGTACTACGCTTTTTGATTTGCCTTTTATGTATCTTTTACCATCGGGATTAAGCTGAAGACCTGTGAAGTATTTGGTAAGGATACCAGACAATTGTTCATCAGTGTATTGAGTATCGCTAGAAGAAATTGCTTCGTCTAGATGATATTTTAGAATACTAACTCTGCGTTGTAAAGTTTTTGGCTTCATATTAATCCTCCTTTTAGGCACATTTTGTTGTGGTTATATTTTACCATATTAGTACAAAATATGCAATACCTAAATTTATATACTAAAAACAAACTATGTACTAAAGTTTGTTAAGTATATTATATATCATATAGTGCAAAATTTCAATAGGTAAAAATTTTTTTGATTAAATATTTTGTTTTATGACAAATTTGTGGTATTATACTTTTTAGAAGCAAAGGAGAGATAATCATGACAGAACAAGAAAAACAAGAAATTGTAGAAGAAGTTATAAGACAATTAAGCATGCCTGTAAAAGTGCCATGCGAGCTAGTAGATGGAGCTTCATTGCCTTTTTATGCACATCCAGGTGATGCAGGTATGGACTTAAGAGCTAATGTTGATGTTGTACTTGCTCCAGGCGAAACAAAAATAATAACAACTGGTTTTAAGACAGCATTGCCAAAAGGATACATGGTAGAAATTAGACCTCGTAGCGGCCTAAATGCAAAATCTCCATTAAGAGTTTTCTTTAGTCCTATTGACGAAGGTTATAGAGGTGAGTATGGCGTTATTATGTCAAACTACTCTCCAGCAGATTCAAAAGATGTTATTTGTACTATTGAAGACAAAAACAAGTTTGGTACATATCACATCAAAAAGGGTGACAGAATAGCACAAATGGTTATGTCTCGCTATGTAACTATGGAGACCGAAATTGTAGAAGATATCAATGTCTACGAAGGCGACCGTGGTGGTGGATTTGGTCACAGTGGTGTAAAATAATATTAAAAAAATACAAGGTAATAACTCCTTGTATTTTTTTTATCGACTGTATGGTCGAATTTTGCCGTTTTTTGTTATAAAAGTGCCTAAACATCGGCACTGTAGAGTTTTATTGATTAAAAATTTTAGGCTCGATGGTGTATTGTTTTATAAAGTTATTTAGCACTTTTCGATGCCTAAATTGATATAGCTTGCTTTCTTTTATCACTCTAAAAACAAACTTAATTTTTTGACCTAGTGGCAAGTCTTTGCGTTTTTGATAATCGCGTTTTAATCTGTTTTTTAATGACCTAAAACTAGGGGTGCCTTTTATAATTATGGGGTAGTTTTTTACCAGGTCAAAGTCTATTAAAGTAAATAGCTGCAAGCCCTCTACAATATAGTTTTTGTGTGGGTCCATATTTTGCAAAAAGTGTACAAAAAACAAGTTTATATATTTCTTAAAAAGTTCGTTTTTATCTTCGCTTTTTGCATTGTTCCATTTGTTTTTTGCTAGTTCCACAATATCAGGGTGTTTGTCAAAAAAGCTTGTCAAAAATTTTTCACAGTCGGGCGAAACATGCTTGGTATGTTTTAGCCATTCTGGTTGAAAAATTATTGCGTTGTATTTTTGAGCTAGTTGTTTTGACAAATAACTTTTGCCACTACCAGATAAACCGGTGACCAAAAGTATATTGCTATCTACGCCAAACTTTTGTATGTTGTAGCAAAAGTCTGGTTGTTTTTTTGATAGGTGTATTTTCATTTTGTCCTCTTTGTCTATAAGTAAATAACAAACTTATTAGTCAATTTTTGATAGATTTTCTTTGATACTTTCTATCGAAGAGTTAAGCATATCTTGCTCGTGTTGTTCAAGGTCAAGGGTTAGGGTTTTTACTACGCCACTACGATTTATGATTGTTGGCATGCCGTAGTAAATGTTGTGTTTTTTGTCATAACTAGAAACTGTCATTATAGTATTAGCGTCATCAAAAATAGCATTGGTTATATTAAGTAGGCACATACCTATACCATAGGCTGTGTTGCCTTTTTTGTTTATGATGTCGTATGCACTGTTGCGCACATCATACAATATCTTTGAGCGTTGGTCTTCGGTTAGATAACTTATTGCTGGATTTAGTCCTATGATAGCGTTGCTCCATGGGATAAATTCGCTGTCGCCATGTTCGCCAATAACATAGGCATGTATATTTTTTGTATTGACACTTATTTCGTCAGAGATAAGGCATCTTAATCTTGCTGTATCTAATACTGTACCACTACCAATAACTCTGTTTGGCTTAAAGCCAGATAATTTGTGGGTAATATATGTCATAATGTCAAGTGGGTTGGTTGCGATAAGATAAATACCCTTAAAAGCAGTTTTGTTTATGCAATCGATAATGCTTTTGAATACGGCATAGTTTTTGCGTATAAGATCATTGCGAGTTTCGCCAATTTCTTGGTTACGACCTGCTGCTATGACAATTATGCTAGCATTGTCACATTCGTCATATTCGCCTGCGCGTATTTTGATACGGTTAGAAGAAACAGATGCTGCATGTATAAGATCCATAGCTTCGCCGACAGCTTTGTCTTTGTTGACATCTATTAGTACCAATTCGTCAACTTTGTTTTTGCTAGTGACTATAGAATATGCATAAGCCATACCTACATTGCCACAGCCTATCAAAACTATTTTGTTCATAATATACTCCTTATTTTATTGTTGACTATACATATAGAAACAATACTTATTATAAAAATATATTAACATATACAACAAAAACTAACAAACACTTATAATAAAAAATAATTGTCAGTAGTTGAAAATAAAAAAACTCTAGCAATGCTAGAGCTTTTTTGTATTGGTGACACCATGGGGATTCGAACCCCAGTTATCGGCGTGAGAGGCCAACGTACTAACCACTATACGATGGTGCCATATCTGACTGACGGGTTAATAATAACAAATAATTGTGACTTTGGCAAGATATTTTTTCAAAAAATTGTCAAAATATTTGTTTTTAAGTAAAAAAGTTATATAATTTAGTTGTGCAAGAGAAAAATATAGCAAACAAAAGAATAATAAACTTTAGACCATGTGCTTTTGGTGCGCTACTTATGTGTAGTGCTATTTTTGCTGCGACAAAAATTTATAGTAGTTTGTGGTATCTTGCCATTATGATTGCAGTGCCTGTTGCTCTTACTATTTATTATGTTTTAACCAAAAAGTTTGTTAGGCTAGTTTGCTTTGTTATGATATTTGCAATTGGGCTAGCTAGTTCTTTTGCTACAATAGAGACATATTCTAATCAAAAACACAATGACAAACAAGCTGTCGTTAGTGGTAGGGTTGGCAACATACACAGTTATTATGAAAATACAGCATATATCACATTGCAAAATGTTAAGATAAGTTATCAAGGTAAGGTGTATTCGCTTGCTGGCAATACACAAGTTTCTTTGTACGGATACGAAGATGGCTGTGTGGATGTTGGCGACAAGGTTGCCTTTGAGAGTGTGATAAAGAGCATAAAAATACTAGATGAAATTTTTGATTATAATTATTATTACAAAAACAGCATAAAATACACAACAACAACCAATTTGGCAAAAACCGAGATTGAACAAGGTTCGTTAAATTTGGTTGAGAGTATAAGAGACAAAACTAAACAAAACCTATACAAAACTCTAGGCGAAGACAACGCTGGTGTTGCTTATGCAATATTGTTTGGTGACAAAACTTTGATAGATGACAATATAAGGCAAGATTTTGCCACCAGTGGTGCTGCACATCTTTTGGCAGTGTCGGGCTTGCATGTTAGCTTTTTGATAGCGTTATTATATTTTGTTATAGATCGCTTGGGTATAAATAAGTTTGTAAAAGTATCAATACTTGCAGCAATCTTGTTTGTATACTGCTTTATATGTGGCTTTTCGCCATCGGTGGTGAGAGCTAGCATTATGGGCATTATAATGATATTGTGCACAGCTGCCGGTGGTAGATATGATAGTTTGAGTAGTTTGGGACTATCATGCATGATATTGTTATTATTTAGACCGATGTACCTATTTGATGTAGGATTTTTGATGAGTTATGGTGCTGTTATTGGTATAGTTTTGTTGTATAAGCTTTTGGACAAAATAAAGATAAACAACAAGTATGCAAAAGGTGCTATTAGTGCTGTTTGGTTAACGATAGTCGCTCAAATAGGTGTGTTGCCTATCACAGCAGACTATTTTGGCACATTTGCTACATATTCTATTTTTACCAATATTATTATCGTACCTATTTTTGGCATAAGTTATATGTTGCTTTGTATAACCAATTTGCTTGTGCTTATTATGCCATTTTTACAATTTATCATGATTGTGCCAAAGGCATTGTTTAGTTTTGTTATAACATTTAACAATGTTGTTGCTTCTATGCCTGGTGCAGTGATTAATATTTTTGGTTTTTCTATAATTGGTGCAATAGTTTTTTATATTATTATTTTTGTTATTAGTCGTTTTGTTATGATAAATAAAAATATAAAAACTATAATTTGTTGCACGCTAGCAGCACTTTGTGCTACTATTATATTAGTAGTTAACTTGCCTGCTAGTTTTAATAGCAATGTAGCAAGGTTTGACTCGCAACCATATGCATGTCTTATAACTACTCAAGATGATGGTAGGGTTTTGGTTAATCCCAAAGTAAAAAATATTGACCTTGTCAAAAAGGCTTTGGCTGAGCAAAAAATAAAACGCCTTGATGCCATCATATTTACAGACAACGAGACATTTTCTGTATCAAAAATTGTTGATTTTGTTGAGTATTTTGACAAGCCAACAGTTTATGTGTTTACGCAACATGGCAGTATAAACAACCTAAAAGGTTTTGGAATAAACTTTGTAGAGTATGGCACTCAACAACAATTGGTCGATGGAAATGTCACTTTGTGTGGCTATGGTCAAAACAATATTTTGCTTGCAACCAAAATTAGTATAAATGGCAAAGAGATGCTCTTTGTCAATGACAGGGCATGGGCGCAAAACAGCCAGTATGTACACTTGGTTGATAGTGATGTAGATTGTGTATATTCGGCAGAAAATATTTATCAAAGTTATATAAGCAGTCAATATTATATTGATGCTGATACAAAAATAAAAATTGACTTATAAGTCTTAAAAGGGCAAATAAAAAGATGAAGTTTGAAAATTTGAAAGCAAGCCTGCAACAAGAAATAAAGCCTGCATACTTTATTGGTGGCGAAGATAGCTTTTTGTTGTATTGGTCATTGGATCTTATCGAAAAAGCCTGCAACCTTAACTTTGCAGATTTTAACAAAGTTATTTTTAGTGGTGAAGGTTTTGACGCTACTGCAATAGTAGAGAGTGCCCAAGTTATGCCAATAGGCGACCAAAAAAGACTTATTGTAGTAAAAGATTATCTAAACAAAAAGAACGAAAAAGAAAAAAAGATAATAGTAGATTATCTAAAAAATCCAGTAGACACAACTTGTATCGTATTTTTTGCATCTAACACTAATGACTTTTATATGAGTTTTGTTAACAATGTAGAGTATGTAGATTGCTCAAAACTTACCCCTGTGACAGTGGGCAAGTGGGTGACTGTTAATTTTGCAAGAGCTAACAAAAAAATCACCCCAGAAGCACTAAAGACCCTTACAGAGTTTTGCTCATATAGCCTAACCAAACTAAATAGCGAAATAAACAAGCTAATAGCATATGTAGGCGATAGTGAAGAAGTAAACACTAGCGATATATTGCAAATAGTATCAAAAGATGCCGAATATGTAATATTTGAGCTAACCGAAGCATTAAGTAAAAAAGATGGTACAACAGCGTACAAAATTATAGACAAACTTTTAGAGGGCAAAGATACCCCTACAAGTATAATAGCGATTATAACCAACCACTTTAGAAGGTTGTTTTATACAGCTATAACAACAGGCCAGACAAATAGCGAACTTGCAAAAAATCTTAATGTAAAAGAGTTTGCTATAGTCAAGGCAAAAGAACAAGCAAAGATGTTTACCAAACTAAACTTAAAAAATATTTATGATTTATGCTTGAGTGTAGACTATCAGATTAAGTCTGGAGGCATGGAAGGTGTAAATGCCCTTAACTATTTGGTAGCTAACATCTTAAATATATAATAGGAGAATAACTGATGTTTAAGAACTTGTCGCAAAGAAAGACATGGCAAAAGTTTTTGATGATATTTTGCTGTGTTATTAGCTTTGTACCTGCTTATCTAGTGTATGCATTTGGTTTTATGCCGGCAAATAATATTGCTATGACCATTGCATATATACTATTAATAGGCGCTACAGTGTATGTGTTGTTCGAACTTGTAAGTTCGCTAACATACGCCTTGTGTATAAAGTTTATTCCAAATTTTGCTTTAGCAAAAAAAGAGTACAAATTTGTATTGCGTGTATTTGTCACTTTTAGAAATATTATATTATCACTTGTTAATATTATATTTCTTTATAACCCTATATACTCAGTATGGGGCCTACTTATAGCATACTGTATTACAACAACAATAATGGTAGTTGTTATGTTTGTTATTATGATCAAAACATACAACTTGCAACAATACAAAAACTTGTATATTAATCGCATAGCTTCTATCTATGCTGCCTATTTGGTAATTTATCTAATGGTAGGTACATTGGTATGAGAAAGATAATTTTTGTATTATGTGCTGCCATCATATGTTTTGCAGGTGTTGTGAGCGGCAATTTATATACATATGCAGCAGGCGATTATATTATTGATATTTATGGCCCATCTAGGGATCAAGTAAGACAAACATTAGCAACTTATGTCTATGGTGCCGAAAATTATGCCAACAGCATATTTACTACAGGTTTGAGAGTTGACCGTACTGCCGGTAGCGAAAAAGAATTGGCGGCGGCTAATTATTTGTACGAAGAACTAAAAACAATACTTGATGTGCCAGATACACCAGACCAAACAACCAACGAGATAATAATGCAATCGTTTAAGTTTAATACTGGGCTAACATCAAGTGCAGATTCACAAAATGTCATTGGTCTATTAAAAGCACCAGTAGCTAGCAGCGACTTTGTTTTGATTGGTGCTCACTATGACAACTATTATGGCTATGCAAGTGGATTGATTGGCAACTCTGCAGCAGAGACTCATGGTATATATGACAATGCAAGTGGAGTCACAGCTCTATTAGAAACAGCAAAAGTATTAAAACAAAATGTAAACAAACTAACCTGCAATGTTATGTTTGTACTATACGGCGCAGAAGAAATAGGTATGGCTGGTTCTAGATACTTTTATAGTGCTTTGAGCGAGTCTTACAAAAACAGTTTGCTTCTTGCTATCAACTTTGACAGCATTGGAGCAGGCGATGAGATGTACATGTATGCAGACGAAGTAGAAACATTGCATCAAAAATACTTTAAGACAATAGCTGATCATTTATACTTTCAAGACAAAACAAACAATACTTTTTACAATTTGCCACCAGCTAACAAAAAAGTAGCATACAACACAGGCTATGGCAATATGAGTTATTCTCACATGGGCCTTGCTAGCGACAATATGGTATTTGTACAAAACGGTGTTAACAGTATCACTTTCTTTAGTGGCGACTGGGATAACAAAAATCTAGGTATGCATGAGAGTTCTACTAACTCAAATATATCTCATACAAAAAAAGACAACCTTGTCGATGTCGAAAAACTATATGGCGATGTATTTTATCAAAGAATTTCTAGTGTTGTTAACCTAACTTGCAATGTTGTTTTTCAACAAGATTTTGTAGATGTTATGAAACAAAGCCAAGAGCAAAAAACAAAATATTTGTTCTTTACCAACTCTACTTATATCAAAGTTATTTTGGGTGCTGTTATAGTTGTAGTATGGGCAATAATTTTCTTTAACACAAGACGCAAAATAGAAAAAACAGTTGATCCAAAATTAGAACAATTAAGAGAAGCTGTACTTAACAATACAATGTCAGAGCTTAATGCTGATATAACAGTTTCTACAAAAGTTGTCACCAAACAAACCAATATACCAGAAGATGTGCCAGTTGTAGAAATAGCTCCACAAGAAAATAACCAACAAGAGACAAAAGTAGATAAGCCAAAGCGTACTAACACAACCACAACAAAAACATCTACTACAAAAACTTCTACAAAGTCGGCATCTACCAAGACAACTACAAAAAAATCAACAAAAACTTCTACAAAAAAAGATGATAAAACATCAGAGTAGTAAAAGCTAATAAAAAAATAAAATGTAAACTGCAAGCGTTTGTGGTTTACATTTTTTTTATAATTTGTTATTTTATAAGTGAAATATATTATAATTTTTACAATTTTTTTCAAATGTAAACTGTAGGTTTACAAAATGTAAAGTGCAGGTTGTTGATACATTATAGCTTGTTTGTTAAAATTAAGGCATCACAAAAGGAGAATAATATGAAGATAAGTGAAAAATTACCAATTTTAAGAAAAAGAAAAGGTATCTCTCAAGAAGATCTTGCCAACGAACTTGATGTGTCTAGACAATCTATATATAAGTGGGAAACAGGCGAGTCAAAACCAGAACTAGAAAAAATACAAAAAATTGCAAAAATATTAGGGGTGTCATTTGATTATCTATTAGACGAAAATATAGATATAACCAAAGTAGAAGATGTGCCTAACGACCGTGTTGCCGATATAAAATATAGACAAGTATTTGTCTCTGGCAAAGATTTAGAATTTGAACAAGCAGATTACGAACATGGTGTTTTTGAAAAAGATTCTTATGATGAACAACCGCAAAAAGGCAAATTGTTTAAGGGACTACAAACTATAGTTAATGAAAACGAAATAGGTTTAGAATTGGCAACTCAAATTTTTGAACAAAACAAAAAGAAAGCAGAAGAGTACCTAAACTCAAAAGGTTATCAATACGAATTTTTACAAAATGATATTTGTGCTGCATTTTTCTATGATACAAAACAACAAACAATAGGCTTTTATTATTGTGGTGCAGAACAATTTGTATGCCCTATAGAAAATTTTGTAGACATTACATATAATATGGACGAAAGGGGCGTCCCTGGGGTGTCGCTAGAATTTGCATCTCCGGCTACTTTTGATATTATTGTTAGATATATCAATCAAGACGAAACAGCAGGACAATTTAATCTTTCTTTGATGAGTACTAGACGATATGTTTTCTGTCAAGAAAAATACAAAACTTCAGAGTCTCAAAGAGTATGGCTTGGTGTAGCAGCATATACAGAAGGTGCTCTTGATAGAATAATCACAAAGATTAAAGTTGCCCAACGCAATGTAGACAAAATTGCTTCTGGCAAAATCAAAGTAGAAAAACTAGATTTAGAAGAGTTGGCAAAAAATGCAAAACAAGGAGAACAACAAGAACTAGAAAACTTCAAACAAATTAAATCAAAAATACTTGCTATTGTAGATGAAAAGGACAACAAAAAAAATAAAAAAACTTTAATCAAGCTAGGCATAGGTTTGGGTATATTTTTCTTGATAATGATTTTAGGCGTATTGCTTACTTAACAAAAAAAGGTCATATTTTTATGACCTTTTATTTTTTGACAAAAAAAACAACTAGTCTATGACTAGTTGTTAATTTAAAAATAAGTTATAAATTATTCGGCTTTTTTGCTAGCGCGTTTTTTTGGTGCAACTTCTTCTGTTACTTCTGCTTTAACTTCAGCTTTTTCTTCTACAACTGGAGCAGCAGCTGCGTGTTTTGCATTGTAAAGCATAACATTTAGTCTAGCTACTTTTCTAGATGCAGTATTTTTGTGGATAACGCCTTTTGTTTGAGCGTTGTCAATGTAAGAAACTACTTGTGGTAGTAGTTTTTCTGCTTGTTCAAGTTCGCCTGCATTTACTAGAAGTCTAAAGTTTTTGATATATGTTGCAAGAGTAGATTTTACAAATCTGTTTTCATCTTTTCTTCTTGCGATAACAGTTACACGTTTTTTTGCTGATTTGATATTTGGCACGGTAATTTTCTCCTTATTTTTTTTTGTACTGGCATATTGTAGCACAATAAATTGCTCTTGGCAAGTAAAAATTTTTATTTTTTGGCATAATTATTAAAAAAAGCCCAAAATACTAGGGTTTTTAGCAAAAAAAATTATCAAAACATATACTACTACAGCATGAAAAGTTATATTTTAGTCATTGATAGTGGTATTGGTGGGGTTAGCGTTCTTAATGCTGCTATGTATCAGCTGCCGCACGCTTGTTATATTTATTATGCTGATAATGGTTTTGCGCCCTATGGCAGTAAGAGCAAAGATGCGTTGCTAGGTAGGTTAAAACATATAATAAAAGTGTACCAAAAATTATACAAACTTGACCTAGTGATTATAGCTTGCAATACGGCAACAGTTAGTTGTTTGGACCAACTAAAAAAGTGGAGTTCTGTGCCTGTATTGGGTATAAGACCACCAATAAAACAAGCGCTAAAATATACCAAAAAAAAGGTTGTAGTTTTGGCAACGCCACTTACTATCAGGACTCTAAAAACAAAGTATAACGATGACAACATTATCTTTTGTGCTTTGCCTGATATGGCACAAAAAATCGATAAAAATTTGAGCAATTTGCAAGTATTGCAAAGCGATATTAATAGTCTGTGCGAGGGCTTTGCTACAGGTGATATAGGTGCTGTAGTGCTGGGGTGTACGCATTATTATTTTATAAAAAGTATGCTCAAAAAAAACTTGCCTAAAGCAAGATTTTTTGAAAGCAGCAATTTTGTTGCTATCAAGGCAAAAAATATTGTTGGCGCTATGGGGCAAACTGATGTCAAAGGTCAAATTGTCGTGCAAAATTCTTTGCACAATAAGCAGACAAATTTGCTTATAAAAAAATATATAAAAAACGCTTTATATCAAAAATAAATTGTGTTATTATTGCTTATAGAAGGATGATAAACACATGTCAAAAGAATATAATTATGATGTAGAAAAAGCAAGAGAAGAGTTTGAAGAAATTTTTAAGACCAATATCAAAAGAGATGGTGCTGATGCACTGTTTGATTGGCTTTTGCGTAGCGACTTTTTTATAGCACCAAGTAGTAGCAGATATCACTGTGCCTTTAAGGGCGGTTTGTGCTTGCATAGTGTTAATGTTTACAAAAGACTTAAAGCTAATGTTATTGCAGAGTATGGCGAAGAATACCAAAGCGTTATTAGCGACGAAAGTATCGCAATAATTGCTCTATTGCATGATTTGTGCAAGACTAATTTTTATAAAGAAGATTATCGCAATGTCAAAGTTGATGGTGTATGGGAAAAACAACCTTACTATTCTGTAGACGACCAACTACCATATGGTCATGGCGAAAAATCTGTTTATATGATTTCTGGTTTTATGAAGTTAACCAGAGAAGAAGCAATGGCTATCAATTGGCATATGGGTGGCTTTGATGTGAGAGCTCAAAACAATGGCAACGGCTTGAGAGGGGCTTATTATCAATTTCCTATATGCGCACTTACTCATGTTGCCGATTTGCAAGCTACATACCTTGACGAAAAAGGTGAATAATAAAAAACAAACACTGCTGTTTTTTGGGGCAGTGTTTTTTTTGTGTCAAAATGCGCTATTGATCAATAAACTACTAATATGTACGATGCTAATAAGGCAGTAGAATATGCCAAAAAATATTATAAAAATTATAACCCCAATTATTATAACTTTGCAGCTATTGGTGGTGATTGTACCAACTTTATAAGTCAGTGTATACATGCAGGTGGTGTTGATATGAACTATAACGGTTGGTACTATCAGAGCATAAATAACAGGGCGCCTAGCTGGACAGGTGTAGATGAGTTTTTTGATTTTGCTACAAACAACCAAGGTGTCGGGCTAAAGGCAAAAGTTGTTGATATAAGCCAGCTTATGCTAGGCGATGTTGTACAGCTTGGCAATGGGCAAGGGTATTTTCATACGCTTTTGGTCACAAAAATAATCGACAAAAATATCAACGGTGTTTTTGTTGCTGCTCATGATAGAGATGCCTTTGACAGGTCTCTCAATAGTTATATTTTTAGAACTATTAGATGTTTACATATTTATGATTAATTAGCAAAATATATGCTAACTTTTGTTATATATATAAATACTATATTGACAAAAAGATCATTTGGTGGCATAATTTTTGTATAGGAGAAAGCTAACTATGATCAGAGATGACGAGCTAATCAAAAAACAAAGCAAATACAGAATACTTGTATCAACAAGCAAGTTTGCGCCTGTTATCAAAACATCATCTAGAGGTGTTAATCCAAAGTTTTGGATACATATAGAAAGACCACCTCAAAAGGGTGAGGCACCAATAACAACAAAGCTAAAAGGCAAAGACTTTTTGGTTAAGTCAAACCGTAGCATTTATGACGGTATAGGCGAAGTTTTGTACTATTTGGTATGTGATCAAGTTGGTTATGGTCACCGTTGTGTACATGTAAGACAAGCTACTATCGTAAGACCAGAAAAAGATACAAAAAAATATCCAGATGGTTTTTCTTATGATGATGGTGTTATTGCGCCAAGCTATATTAAGAGATCATATGGTGACAACCCTAGAGTAATATCAGGCAAATCATTTATCAATGAGCGTGCAGACTATATTTTTGAGAACAGATATGGTGAGCAAGTTTCTCGTGCACACACACTTGCCAACTATCTAGAAGCGCTAAACTTTTATCGTGAGTCAAAGTACTTTGGCGAAGATGTTGAGATATTTAACAATATCGAGCGCAGACTAAAGTTTATGTGTCTTGTAGATTATCTAACATGTCAAAGTGACAGACACTGGGAGAATGTTGAGTTTTTGCTAGTTAACGAAATTGTTAATCCTAACGAAAAAGACCCAGAAAAGTTTGTTTATAAAAAAGTACTAAAGTTAGCACATTATTATGACAACAGCCATGTGTTTAACTTACATACAAAGGGTAGAACACTTACTCTTGGCGAAATGTTGCAAAACATTTATAAATTAAAAAATCCAGCGGTTGTACAAGAAAAGCTAGACAGATCTATGGAGTATTTTAGACCAAGTTGCGAAGTTGTACCTATGTTTGGTATTGTGACTCCAACATACGAGTCTACCTTCAAAGATTTTGGCGAGGGTAGACAAGAATGTATATCTTTGTCAAAGGATAAAGAAAAGCTAAATATCTTTTTGCAGGAGCTAGCACAATTATTAATTAGCGATCCTCAAATGATGGCAGATTATCAAAAGCTAAAACAAATTAATTATGAAGAGCTATTAAGAGAAAACTTTGACCAAGCAGAAATACCAGAGTCAATGATAACTGCTATTAAGTTTATATCTGATGCCAGAGTGACAATGCTTGACCAAGCATTAGAGCAATGCATAAATCAAGATAGAGAAGATAGCGAAGATGACGAATTGCACCTAGACCTAGGCGATGGCATGGTTGATCTAGAGCATGCAGGTAGTTCTGAATTGGACAGAGCGTGCAGCGACCTAGAGATGTTTATGAATGGTATAGACATCAGCGAAGAAGATGCTGGCGAAGATACTGGTGAAGAAGGCAAAAAGAAAGACAAGCCAAAAACACAAGACGATGGTATAGGAGGACAATAATAATGAAACAAGTTCATTTGTATTATGCAGGTTGTCACCTTGGAGTTTTGACCTTTGAAGATGGCAAGTTTGTATACAATTCTGATTTAGAAGGCGAAAAACTATACGAAAAGGTTTGTCCTCTAAAATACGAATATAAATTAAGAAACAGTGTTAATCGTGCTTCGGAGCTTGGCTTTATGATGTTTGACGAATATGTGCGTTTTGCTGATAGAGAAGATGCAAAACAACTTGCAGGCATCGAAGACAAAGATGATACATTTACAAGATTATATAAAGTAGCAGCTTTGCTTACTAACGAAGAAGGCTATTATATAAGACAAAAATAATAATAAAAACCTATTAGAACTATCTAATAGGTTTTATTTTTTTAATTTTCGTATGTATAATATTCACCATTATTAAGGCCCCAATCTAATAGGTTGCCACTTGCTGGTCTTTTGCCGTGTGCATACTCAAAAAATCTACCAAGACCCCTGTGTGATACTATCAAAATATTTTTGTTAGGGTAGTTGGTTTTTAGATATTGCAAAAAGTCTGTCACTCTTGCTATAAGGTCTGATATAGTCTCTACCTTTGGTATTAGTTGTTCGTTGTTTAGGTCCCATATTTGTTTTAGATTTAGCGTACGCTCATCAGATAGCTCTAGGTCGCCAAAGTATCTTTCTTTTAATCTAGCATCTGCTAGTATTGGGACATTGTGATATTTGTTTATATGTTGTGCTGTCTGAAGGGTGCGTTTGTAGGTTGATACAAATATAACATCAAGTGGGGTGTCCTTAAAAATTTCGGCTGCTTGGTCTGCTTGTTCGTGTCCTAGCTCTGATAAGTCAGAATCGCCACCTAGCAAAAATGCTGCATTGTTGGTTGTTTGACCGTGTCTAACAAAATAAATCATAATATGCTCCTAGTCATTTTTTAAGTTGTACAAAATCAGTATAATATAATTTGCAAAAATTTGCACTTGTTTTGAGTTAATTGATACAAAAATAAAAGAACCGTTTTGTATACGGTTCTTATTTTTATAAATGGAATTTTTTGCTGGTGTCGTTTTTTAATATTCTAAAACCAAATATCAACGAACCAAGTATTGCCAAACCACAAACAAGCATGTTTATTTGGTTTATTAGCTTAAATGTGTCAAACTTGGCATAAACCATAACGCAAGACATTACAAACAACAGTACATATATAACAAAAAATGTCGATACAAAATCTTTTCTTCTTTTGCTAGCTAGAGTGATTAGTATTAATACAGCAGCTGTTGTTAGTGCTACGGCAGGTATGACATATTTTATTAACCAAGCACCGCTTGCTATAGCGTTAGTTGATAGCAATATACCAAGTATGCCGACAAATTGAAAAAATATTTTTTCAAAAATACTGCGATCAGACAATATGTTGTGGCCAACAAGTATCCACACATATAATAAACTTGCAAATACAACCAAGCTCCACAATATGCCAGATTGTTCGTATGTCATAAAGTTGATAAAAGCGCATATTACCATTGTGCTTATTGAAAAAAACAAAAACAATCTAAACAAAAAGTATTTTGTTTTTACTGTAGTGTCGGTAGTGGTGCGGGTTAAATAAAACTCTGATTTTTTACTATTGCTATTGTCTGACTCTAGGTCATTAAAACATAGTGGGCAATATTTTTGGGTGCTGTCAGTGTCTATATTGCATTTGTTACAATGTTTCATAGTTGTGCCTCCCAATAATTGCTACTAATATTTACATTTACACCAAGACTTGCAAGGGTAGTAAAAAATTCTCTTTCTAGGTTGTTTTCTACAAACATCCTTGCAACAGAGATGTTGGTTTGGTTGTTGTATGTTATAACGCTCATTTGTTGCTTGCAACTATAAGTTGGTGCAATACATACATTAAACTCTTTTACATAAGGCACCGCGCTACTTGGCAAGTCAACTATGCCTAGGTTGCTTATATTGCCTGTTTGTAAATTTTCACCAACTCGAGCGTAGGTCATACTTATAACAAAATCTTTTAAGAATAGTGGCGCGATTTTTAATAGCCAATTTTTTTCGTTTTTTACATTGTCATGTATAAGAGCATCAAGACGATCTTTTGATATACCTTCTTTAATTTGTATACTGCAAGTCTCGATGCATTCTTTTAGAGTAAGTGGTTTTTCAAAGTTATGACTAGGTCTTGCAAACAAACTAAAGTTGCGCAATGTATTGCTAGAATAGTGCTTGCGCATATCTGCAGGTACAAGTATGCTTATTCTTTTGTTTTTAACTTTTTTGTTGCGTATAAAGTTGTTGTATAGACAAAACATATATAGTCCAGCCAAAAAGCCAGTGACTGTTGCGTTGTACTCTTTGGCCAAAGCTTTTAATTTGTCGGTAGGTACTTTGCCAGTTATGATGCCGCAGCCGTCATAGTCAAAAGGTGTGCCGTCAGTTTTGAAAACTTTTTTCTCTTTTGGCAATTTTTGAGATTTTGACTTGTAGTTGGCTACATAGTTGTCTGCTTGATCAGCATTGGTAAAAGGCGACAAAATAGATTTTACTTTGCCTTCGGTCTTAATATCTTTGCCTGTTAGTAGTAAGTACTCAATAATAATAAACTTAAACACTTGCAAAACGCCATTGCCGTCTGATAGTGCATGAAAGTTAACAATAGATATTTTGTTGTCGCGATAATATATCTTAAACAAATAGTCGTTGTTTTCTTTTTGGTCGATATATCTTAAAAAGTTTGGCTCTTCTTCTCTTATAATAAATGGTTTGTCATTTTGCTCTAGGTAGTACCAAAAAAAGCCTCTTTTTAACTTTGTCTTAAAAGTTGGTGTTCTATCCAAAACGATATTAACTGCTTGTTCTAACTTGCTCTTGTCTACTTGATCTTTTAATATACAAGAAAAACAAAAAACATTGGGTCTGCGCTCATTGGTTATGGCAGGGTATAGTTTGGCAGCATTGTCTAACGGATACCAGTTTTTCTTTTTCATAAATGTCCTTAAAAAAAATAGTCTTTACATATAATGTAACATATTTATTATAATAGACATTTATATATAAACCAAACAAAAATAAGTAAAAATTTTGTAAAAATTGCTTTTTATATTTGTTAAAAACTACTTTTGGTCAATTAGGATAAAATTTTGCAAAGATTTAGCGATTTTTTTTGAAAATGCCTATTGCAAAATGAAAATTCTTATAGTATAATTTTTTCACGGTGGTGAAATTATGTATACAGAAAATTTAACAAATATGTATGTAGAAGCTTATAAAGATGTGCCAAAAGTTCAATATGTGGCAACAGCATCTACAACAGATTTTAGTAGAGAAGATCGTAGAGATATTATATTAGTAAATAGTGGCAACAATGTTAATGCATACATGGTTGGCGAAGGTCCAAAACCTGTAGGTCAATGCTGCTTTATAGAGAGAAATAGCTTTATCGAAATAGCATCTGCCAATGTGTCACAAGACTTTAGACACAGAGGTGTAGGCAGTGCAATGGTTGCGATGATTAATGAAATCGCAAGAATAAGAGAAGCAATGTTTATCACTTTAGATAGCAAAAGAGAAGCATATGCTTTTTGGAGTAAACTAGGTTTTACAACAGCTGGCTTGCAAACTTGTGACATGGGAGCTCTTATCACTATGGATAGAGATGTTTATCAAACTTGCCCACTAAAAACTTTTGAAGAAAACGAAAATTATGTTGCTCCAGTAAAAACTCCAACATCAAAGAGAAGAGTTGTAGAAAAGATCGAACAACAATAAAAATAAAAAACACATCGCAAAATTGTGATGTGTGTTTTTTTGTTAAAACAAATGTATTTGTGCGGGTTAAACTTTTTGTTTATATAAAAAAAATAGGCATGTTTTTATGCCTATTTTTTATTATAAACTTGCTAATTTTGTTGGTACTCTTTGTACACATTCTTCGATAATAACATCGCTATCTGCAATGTATTGAGTTAGCTTTTCAAAACCGTTAGCATTGTGTAAAAATTTTACTTGGCTTGCAGATTGAGCAAAGCATTCGCCCCAATATGTCGCTGTAGAAAAGCTATCGCCATATATAAATATGTTGATGTCACTTGTTGTGGTAGAATCTACAACTGTTAGTAGATTGTCCAAAGTAGAGTAGGTTGTTGTGTTGTCATAGATAAGTTGTGGACAAGTTTCTTTTAGATAATCTGTCAAAAATAATGTGCCCGCAAGGTCGCCACTATAAGTATAAGTTGTTGTCTCAAAGGTATCTGCAACAGGTATAACTGCATCAGGATACATGCTCTTGATAGCGTTGATTATTTCTAAATAACCATAATGTGCGCCAAGTTTGTTCCAGTGGGTATCATACTTAAAGTATAGTTGGCCTGCATCTTTGTTTGATACAAGGTTGTCTTTGCCATATATAACAGGTACTGGGCACTGTTTTTCTTTTAGATATTCGACCAGTTGGTCGCAAGCAGTATAAGTTGTGTTGTACATTCTGTCATATTCTGGGTATATCATTTGCTTTTCTGGTGCTAGATATACAACATATTTTTTGCCAATGCTATTTAGGTAATTGTATTTTGCCATAATACCATTATAAATTGATTCTAGATCTTTGTTGCTTAATTTGTATGCGCCGTTTACTGATGCTCTTGTGTTGTAAGACTCGTAATAAAGCCAATTGTTTTTGCCTTTAGAAGTTATTAGGGGTAGTATAGAGTTGTCAAAAACTTTGAACTCAAGATAAGAATAAGCTTTTACCAAATCTGATCTGTAAGGGAAGTTGTCATTAAAATAAGCTTCTACATCTTCAGAAAAGGTAGGGTATTTCAAAAACATGTCAGCTAGCTTTGGTGCCTGTGCCATAATTCTGTTTTCGTAGTTTTTGCCAGCACTTGCGCCAAACATCCACAATATAGGAAAAGATGTTATTATTAAGCCAAAAATAATTATAACTATTAGACTGGTTATTCTAAACTTTTTTGTTTTTGTTTCGGTTGTCATAATATATCCCTCCTTTTGTTAAAATTGTGCATATATAAATGGACTAGCTGTGCCTGATATAACTATAGGTATGCATAGCAATAGCGAAGTAAACAGCAGTGCATAAGACAATATGTCAAATGTTAATATTAACTTTTTGTTGTTGGTGTTGTATATGTTTGTCTTGATAAAGTTGTATATAGGTGTGGTAATAACAGCGCCAAATATTGTTATCAAAATTATAACCCATGACATGTATGGTAAGTAAGCTGTCGCGCCATGTATAAACAACATACTGCCAAGCATATTAAATGCATATGATAATGATGGTGCCCTAAAGAATACCCAACCAACCATAACAACAAGTAGTGTATATATATGTTTTAGAGCTTTTGGTAGTTTGTCCAAAAATCTTTTTATCGGTGGCAATTTTTCTACTACTATAAATATGCCATGCCACAAACCCCATACAAGATAGGTTAGAGCAGCGCCATGCCACAAACCACACAACACAAAGATCAAAAATGATGCAAGGTACATTCTTGTTTTGCCCTTTCTGTTGCCGCCTAGTGGTATATAGATATAATCTCTAAACCAGCTAGATAGTGAGATGTGCCATCTACGCCAAAATTCTTTGATACTGCTAGAGATATAAGGGTGATCAAAGTTTTCTTTTAGCTCAAAGCCAAACATCTTGGCAAGACCTATAGCCATGCTTGAGTATCCTGCAAAGTCAAAGTAAATTTGCAATGTATACATTATAACGCCAACCCAAGCAGTGACACCACCAAGAGCATTGGCAGGGTTGTTAAATATTATGTTGGCATATCTTGCAAAATAGTTTGCAAGTATAATCTTTTGACCAAGACCTATCAAAAAGCGTTTTAGACCATCGCAAAAACTATCTATAGTGACGGTACGATTTTCGATTTGGCCTTTGATATCTTTGTATCTTACAATAGGACCAGCAACTATAGTTGCAAAAAACGAAAAGTAAACGCCAAGTTTTATAAAGTTCTTTTCGGCCTCAATTTCGCCTTTGTATACATCAACAAGATATGATATAGCTTGAAAGGTATAAAAAGATACACCAAGAGGCAAGGCAATACGCAAAATGCCCAAATTATGGTCAACAAACCAACCAATAATAGTATTAAACATCTGACTAATAGCCATTAGGTACTTAAAAGCAACCAAAATAGCTAGGTTAAATACTATACCTATTATTAGATAGCGTTTTGCTTTGGTGTTTTCTTTATTTTTTTGCACACCCCTTGCGAGAGCGTAGTTGATAGCAAGAGACCCAACTAGCAAAAATATAAAAAATGGTTCGCCAAAAGCATATAAAAATAAGTTTATTACAAACAGATAAACATTTTTCCATTTGCCCCTAAAGACAAAATATAAACCTATTATTATAGGTAAAAATAAAAACAAAAATATAGCACTATCTATATACATAGGTTGTCCTCCAACTAAAAGTTAACATATTTGTTATTTTTTTA
>JAZRSV010000005.1:0-81549 GCA_045651685.1 Clostridia bacterium
TTATTATAAAAATATGTATGAATATTTATAAATTTACAAGATATAGTATAAAAACATCGCTATTACATACTAAATATGGTCAACATTTTTTGCCTAAATAATCAACAAGAACAACCACCACACCACACACTATAAAAAAACAATAAAAAAACAAGCTCAAAAAGCTTGTAAGACCTAACAACACATTCGTTCTCAACACAAAAAACTTTTATCAAATGCTAACACACAACATCATCTTTCTACATAATAAAATACATATAATAACCACAATACCATATAACAAAACCCTACATCGTTTACCCCACGGACAGTATATAAAAACCCGTTTTGTTTTACAAAAATACCACTAAAAAATGTAAGGTTTGGTTCATACAAACCAAAACATTGTCTTTTGCAGTAAATATTACATTATTTGCATCAAACAAACTTAATATTACACCATTTATAGTTAAAAATACCGTTTTTAAGGTAAAAAATAAGCTTTTTTGAATAGTATTGTGTATTATTTTTGCATAGTATTATGCATAATACTATGCAAAAATTAATATTTTTACAACTTTTATCGTAAATTTAGGCTTGATGAGAGCCGATTTGTCAAAAATTTTATTAAAATTTGAGTGAAAATTTATAAGCAATTTTATACGATTTACAACCCCACCATCACACATTTTTTTATATTACAAAAATTTTTGTTGTATTTTTATACAAAAAAAAGACTGCAAAAATGCAATCTTTTACTTTTGTTTGCGAGAAAAAACGCTTAAAATTTTACCTACTAAAGAAACAATATTTACACTTTTTTCGATCGCCACCTTCTTAAACATCGCCTTGCCAAAAACTGTCAAAGCAGATATTATTGCCGAAACGATAGAAGCTATTAACACTTCTTTAGAGCCACTCGCATTCATTACTAATTTTGCTGTTATAGCTGCACCTGCAGCACCACTCAAGATGCCACATATATCACCTATTACATCCGAACAGAATGAAGAAACTTTATCAGCGTTTTTTGCCATATTTAACGCCCTTTTACTACCCTTAACCTTTCTAGAAGCCATACTCATCAATGGTTCTATTGGACAAGCAGCAAAAGCAACACCTATCATATCAAAAATAATACTTATAACTAACAATGCAACTATAACCAACAATGTTATAATTATATTAGCATCAGTTAGCAACATTTCAGACAATACACCAAACATCAACGCTAGTGCAAGTGTCAATATACCAACCTTAATAGGCCAAGCATATTTGAAAGGTTTTTTTGTTTTAGAAGCTACTTTTTGTTTTTTTAATGTGTCTTTTTGAGTGGACACACTTTCTGCAGTTTCTATATTTTCTTCATTTTTTGAGGACAAAGGCGGGACATCTTTATTTTCTAAATTTTCCATCTCTCTTCCTTAAAAAAAATATATACATATATGTTAAGACAACTTGTTGAGTAAACCTTGCGGCATAGGTTCGGTAGGCTTTCCCCATTGATAACTTGTCGTCGCCGTACAAGCAGTTTCCTTTTAATACCAAAGATTTGAAGTTTTATCTTCAAATAACCGAATCGCCACTTAGACCACACTATAATCCCCAACAAGCCAAGCAAATTTATTTGCTACCAGCCTAGAAGTTTTCCTTGGCAACACATATTGTTCTTAGTCTTTTTTGCAAAATAGGTTTCATAGCCAGTTGTATATAGCGACTGGCCAGCCATTATATACTAGGCGCTAATCCGCAACTATTTCACTCAAGACAGGCTACTCTGTACACAGCTTTTAGATTAACCGCATAACAGGTTTAATCCTAGATCAGTACTATCTTTCTATATTAATAGCACCAAAATAGGCCTCCACGATAAGTGGGACGAAATTTGTATGCCGTTACAACACGCCCACAAATCTTACCTTTCAGCATACACCCCAGTTTGGGCAACCAAAGCATACACAAAAAGTTTCATCGATATGCCCGACGGCGCTTCATTAAAAATCGCCTTCCAAACAATATACATTGACTAGGATACTGTGTCTTAATCTATGTATATGCGTATTATATCACAAAAATAATAAAATTTCAATACTTTTGGCACTTTTATTACAATTAACAAAAAAACAGCCTAAAAATAGGCTGTTTTTTATATTTTAATCAATTAAGCTAATTGAGACATTTGCTCTGCAATTATAGCTTTTATTCTAGAAATAGCGTCTTTAACAGCAACCATTTCTTTCTCACCAGTTTGTCTGATAGTTATTTCAACTTGATCATTTTCTAGCGATCTTGGGCTTACAACAACTCGTATTGGCATACCCATAAGTTCGCTTTCGGCAAACTTTGCACCAGCAGAAATATCTCTATCGTCAAATAATACTTCTACATCTTGATCTTGCAATTTCTTGTACAAATCATTTGTCACATCTTGTACAGCTTGTTCGTTAAGTCTCAAAGGGCACAAAACCACTTGCCATGGAGCAATACTCATTGGAAAAACTAAACCTTTATCATCACTCCACTCTTCAAGCACACTGCCTAGAGCTCTACCAACGCCAATACCATAGCAACCCATTATTGGATTAACTTCGTTGCCATCTTTATCATGAACAGTCATGCCCATAGTTTTTGTATATTTTGTACCTAGTTGAAAGATGTTGCCAATTTCGATACCTTTATGCAAATGCAAATGACCTTTGCCACAAACAGGACACAACATACCTTCTTGTACGCTTGCAATGTTATAATATTCTACACTACCAACATCTCTTGCCATTGATAAACCGGTATAGTGATAACCAACCTTGTTAGCACCACAAACCAAACCTTGCATACCTTGCAAAGAACTGTCATAAACAACAGTTGTATTTTCGTCAATTTTTAAGCCAACAGGACCAATAAAGCCAGCAACTAAATTAGCATTGTTAGTTAAGTCATTAGCAACAACTTCTGCCTTAATAACCTTGCTTAATTTTATTTCGTTAACCTCTAAATCGCCTCTAATAAATACAACAACGCTTTTTTCTGTATCACCCTTTACAGCGTAGCAAACAGCTTTGCAGCTTAATTTAGGGTCTGTTTTTAGATAATCAGATACTTCTTGAATTGTTTTGCAATTTGGAGTTTCTACCATTGTTAATGCTTGATCTTGACCAGCAACAACTTCTACTATTGCATCTGCAACTTCTTGGTTTGCTTTATAATCGCAACCATCACAAAGAACCAAATTATCTTCGCCAGATGGTGTTAACAACATAAATTCGTGAGCAACTTTACCACCCATCATGCCAGAATCACTTTGAACAGAGATAAAGTTTTTCATACCAATCTTACGGAAGATGGTATTATAAGAATCAAAAGCAACTTTATAATATGCTTCTAAATCTTCTTGAGAAGTGTGGAAAGAATAAGCATCTTTCATAGTAAATTCTCTAACTCTTATAAGACCAGCTCTTGGTCTTGGCTCGTCACGGAATTTTGTTTGAATTTGATAAATCATTATTGGCAATTGATCATAACTCTTAACAATATTGCGAACTGCATGTACAGCTGCTTCTTCGTGAGTCATACCAAGAACCATATCATGATTATTACGATCCTTAAAACGGCCCATTTCATCACCAATTGATGAATATCTACCACTCTCTTCCCACAATTCTTTTGGCATAACTACTGGGAAAAGCATTTCTTGACCGTCTATTTTGTTCATTTCTTTACGAATAATGTTTTCGATTTTTAGAACACTCTTTTTTGCTGGAGTTAGCAAAGTATATATACCAGAAGCTACTTGCTTGATAAAACCAGCACGCAACAATAAGATGTGATTTTTTACCACAGCACCATTAGGTATTTGTTTGCTTCTTTCTCCTACTAATTTTGATAAATACATAATTATTCACCTTCAATATCATTTATAATTTTGTCTAACTGCTCTTTTGCAGTTGTTATTTTACCTTTTGTTTGATCAACAGCTTCATAACATGCTTTTACTAAAGATACACCTTCTTCAAAAAGTTTTGTACCTTCTTCTAAAGACACATTACCTGTTTCTAATTTTTCTACAATTTCTTCTAATCTTTTTGCAGATTGCTCAAAAGTCATTTTACACCTCAATAATTTTAGATTTTACCTTACCATCTACAAGCACAATATCTATCTCATCATCTACTTTTAGTTGATCTTTAGTCTTTATAACTTGTCCAGCATTGCTATACAATTGAGCATAGCCTTTCATCAAAACTTGAGCTGGATTTAGGTTATTAAGCGTATTAAGTTTTAGATTGATATTGTTTAGTTTTTCTTGATAAATATTAGTATCTAGCATTGCTAGTTTGTTAGCATTAAGCAATAGCGTTGATTGCTTACGCTCGACATCACCCTGCAACGCATCAACAATTTTGTTATGACAATTGTTAATTTGCCACAACTTATCGTCAAGCAAAGCTTGCATAGCAGTTATTAATCTGACTTTATCTTTTTTGATTTTATAAAATTCACTCATAACATCAATTGTCACAAGTTCGGCCGCAGCAGATGGTGTCGGCGCCCTCATGTCTGCAACAAAATCAATTATAGTAAAATCTGTTTCGTGGCCTACGGCAGAGACTATCGGCTTATTGCAAGCAAAAACCGCCCTTGCCAAACTCTCTTCGTTAAATGGCTGCAAATCTTCATACGAGCCACCACCACGCGCAACAATAATAACATCAATATCTGGTTTGTTGTCAAAATACCTTATACCATCAATAATAGTAAGCTCTGCACCAACGCCCTGCACTTTTGCCGGGTATAATTCTATATTGATAGCAGGATTTCGCCTTGTAGACACATTAATTATGTCTTGAATAACAGCACCAGTTTTTGATGTGACTACACCTATTTTTTTTATAACTTTAGGCAAAGGTTTTTTGCAAGAAGAATCAAAAAGACCTTCTTTTTCTAATTGCTCTTTTAGCAATAAAAATTTTTGATAAATAAGTCCCAATCCATACGGGACAATACTAGTTGCATAAAAATTAAGTTTGCCACCTTTGGCATAATATTTCATAGAACCAGTAAGCAACACTTGATCGCCATTTTTTACTTCAGAATATTTGTCCGCACCAAAACATATGCAAGACAATATCGCATTGTCATCTTTTAGCGAAAAGTAAGCATTGCCCCTAACTATAGAAAAACCAGAAACTTCGCCATATATCTTGATACCATGCAACATCTCTTCGGCATCAAATATTTGAGTCACATATGTGCTAATTTCGGTTATACTTAACGCCTTTAGCTCCATCATTTATTTCCTTTATTTTTTGATAATTTTTGCTAATACACCATTAATAAATGACGGGCTTTTGTCTGTAGAGTATTTTTTTGCAAGCTCTACAGCTTCGTTAACAACTATACCTTCGGTTGCGTTAAGATATTTAATTTCGTAAACAGCAAGTAGCAAAATCGCAAGGTCTAATTTGTAAATACGATTTAATGTATAGTCTACCAAATTTTGTTCTACAACAAGCTTTAGATCATCAAAATTATCTACTACACCATGATATAGTGTGTGTATAAAATCAAAATCTTCACTTTCTCTTTCTATCTCAAAAGACTCCATAGCTTGTTCAAAATCAACATTTTCGCTAAATAGTTGTTGATATACCAACTTAAACGCTACATCTCTAGAACTTTTTCTTCCCATAAAAAATCACCTTCTTAATTATATACAAAAACCCCTTAAAGAAAAACTTTAAGGGGAAAATTTTTATAATTTGCACCACTGCAAAAACATCTTTCAATCATGCCGGCATGCAAAAATTGAATTATAAATTTTTTGCTAGTTCTTCTTTAGAAAACTCAACACCCAAAACATGAATATTGATTTTGTTTATTTTTGTGTCCATCATAGAAGAAATGCCAGTCTTGATATTTTCTTGTACTCGATAAGCAACATCGGCAACGCTATATCCAAAAAAGACATTTAGATAAACATCAACAGTGATACCATCTTTGCCTTCAGTGACCTTAACGCCCTCAAAATAGTTAGAAGCATTAAACAATCTTTTTAGACGACTGCCAAATTTTGCGCAAAGTGAAGATACCCCACTAATTTCTTTTGCAGCAAGGTTTATTACAGACAACATTATATTTTTGTTGCAGTAAATTTTGCCATCACTTTTTTCTTCATAAATACTATCTCTAATTGCCATTGCATTACTCCTATAATATTACTTAAGCATTATAACACACAATACCATGTTTGGCAATTATTCTACAGGAATTATTTTTATATAATCTATATCTTTTTGAGTTTGCGACTGTACCACATCTACAATACCAGAGACTTCGTTTTCTTCTAAACTAGCAGCTTTTACAATAACATTAATGTATGTGTCAGAACAGCTAACAATTGCATCGCTAAAGCCCTTTGCTTTAATAAGGCCTTCCATAGCTGTTTCTAAGTTCATTATTTGTATAATTTCGTTTTTCTTTTGCGTAGCTAGTTCGACAGCCTCTTTAGAAGATGTAGTTGCATTAATAATAGCATCATAATAATTCATAGTTTCATTTCTAGTATTAACCCTATCTGTGCGATATGATGCAAAAAAATTAGAAGATGTATACCCTGCACTTACCGAAGTTGTATCGTTAGATATAGAACTATTTAGTTTAACATTCAAAAAACCAGTCAATACAAGCAATACCATCATCGTAGTTAAAATTATTATCTTTTTTCTTTTTGATAACATACAAATTACCCCCTATTGATTACCAACAAAAACTTCTATCTTACCACTTTCTACCCCCAAAGTCGTCTGGGCAGCTTTTATCAGATTTAACTTTACTTTTACATCTTTTGCACCACTAGCAACAATAACTACGCTTTGAGGTATTGGCATCTTTTCTTTTAGCACGATTGGTTTTGTCGTACCTTTTTCGTTAACAAGCACCGGTGTTTGAACAACTATTGTCGTCTCTGACTTGCCACCATTTGCATTTGAAGTGGTAGTTTTTGTCTCGGTAGAATACGCTACAACAAGCTCCAATCCACTATCAAAACCCACCATAACCTCAACCTTGCCTGCGCCATCAATACTAGACAACACCTGCTGAAGTTTGCGCTCAATATTTTGCGTATAAGAACTAACCTCTTGATACTCGCTTTGACTAGCCACATCGCCTTTATACAAATTAGAAGAATAATAAACCAGCAGCAAAATAGCACCCAATACAAAGGCTAATATTAGTTTGATATTTTTTATAGATTTTAGTTTAGAAAAAAACTTTGATTTGAGCAAAGGTTTCTTTTGTTTCAAATCATCCGCCATAAAACAAAATATCATCCTCCTTTATATCAAGCAGTTTTGTTATAACACTCGAAATGTGAGTATACTTATCTATATTCAAATTTTTATCAATAATAACTAAATTTGTTAAATCGACAAAAATTTGGTTAATTTTTATCTCATAATCGATATAGTCATAGCTTATATCTACTACTACATTCTGATAACCTACACTTAACAATTCGCTTTCTATAATACTCTTATATTCAGCCACTTTTTTAACATTTATCTCTTCTAACAAGTTATTATCAACTAATGTTTCGCCCTCAAAAAAATTGTCAAAATTAATATCAAACTCTACAAAAGGCAAGGGACTAACCATTGCAAAAACCATAAATATAGCAACCATGCCTTTGATATACTTACGAAGTTTGCCATCTGGCATTATTAGATCAATAACAACCCCCATAAGTATCACACCTACTATAGACAAAATCCACATCGAAATTACGCTCATAACTACACCACATTAGCCATACACATCAAAAGCCCAACTACAGTAAGATACATAAATCCAACAGCCAAAATACACGCAATAAGCATTGTTAAACATTTTGCAACCCCGTACAAAAAGTTGGCAATCTTATTATTTGACAAAGGCTCTACAATAGCAGCAACAAGTTTTAGTCCTAGCGAATAAATACCAATCTTTACTACCGGAACAACGACCGTAGCAAACATTAAAATTAGTCCAGTTGCTCCAACAGCATTTTTTATAAGCACACTACTTGCCATAATTAAGTTTAAGCCATCTGACAAATAGCCTCCCAAAATAGGAACATAACTCTTAAGGGCAAACTTTGCAGTCTTAATCGATATGCCATCAACCGAAGCTGCCGTAATACCTTGCACACTTAATATGGCAAGAAAAACACTAAAAACGACCCCAATTATCCACTTAAATATACTAGAGCAAAATTTTGTACACTTATCTAACTTAACATTTGGAGACAAATTGCCTACAGCAACAAACACCATGCTAAACAAAAATATAGGCACTAATACCGTTGTAAAAATATGCACAATGCCAGAGCACAACAAAGCAACAGCAGGTTGAAAAGCCGACACTGTAACAACACTACCAAGAGAAGTCACCAAAGTCAAAAGCACCGGAAAAACTATATCCATCTGCGACTTTAACAAAGTTATAACACCAGTTGTACTCTCGACAAGACCTTTTATCGAAGCAAAAACAATAACAACAATTACACCAAAACAAACAAAATATAATATGCTAGACAAGCTATTATTGTCCGAAGAAAAGCTACCTATCAGACTACAAACAATACTTATCGCAACAATAGTGCATAATGCGGGAATATAAGCAACAATATTGTCAAATAGTAAGCTAATAATGTATCCAAAAAAACCACCAATTGATGTGTTTACTTCGCCATTTATCAAACTTTTTACCTTGTCTAAAAAAGTACTTTTGCCAAACAACTCCCCTTGCTCTTGAGTCATATTAGAAAGCATTTGATCTAGCGTAGCAAAATCTAGTTTGCCGAGTTGATCGGTTATGTTATTTTCTAGTTCGGTTTGAGCATTTTGATCCGACTGGGCATAAGCATAGCAAGAAGACATATCATTATTAAACAGCAAAATAAGAACTAAACATATTAATAACTTTTTCAAGGCAAAATCCCCAAAATAATATCAAGCAAAGATGTTATAATTGGCATTGCAAGACATAATATAATCACTTTGCCAGCCAAAATTATTTTGCTAGCAATACTAACACTACCTGCTTCTGTACATATACCCGCAGCAAATTCTGTAAGATACCCAATTCCAATAATTTTTAATATACAACTAAAGAGCGTCTCGTCTATGTTTGCTTTAGAAACGATTTCTTTTAGGTATCCAACAACACCACCCAAGCTATCTGCAATCATAATAAGCATCACAATGCCACCAGCAAGTCCAACAACAATGGCAAACTCTGGCTTAACTTGTTTTACCACAACAACAGCTATCGCCGATATAATACCTACACCGATTATTTTTATTAGGTCCATACATTCACCTATATCAAAAACAAGCTTTTTACAGTTTCAAACAACTCACTTATTAATTGAACTACCATAATAAGCACAACAACAACCCCAGCAAGAGTTGTTATAGTCGCAATTTCGTCTTTATTGATATTTTTTAATACTTGTCCTATTACTGCAGTCAAGATACCAACTGCAGCAATCTTAAATATCACTTCATAACCCATATTCACCTTCAACAATTCGCATAGTACTATGCCTATATCTTGTAGTATTATGCTTGCATAACACTACTATATAATGTGGTTTTATAATAATACAATAGCAATTGTACAACCTATTATAAAACCAACTTTTATACATAACGGAGCATATTTTTGAGCTTCTTTATTGGCTTTTGTGCAATATCTAACAAAGCAATTTTTATAATTTTTTATATTTAAGACTTCGTTTTCTACATCAAAATTGCCAAGAGATAATAAAAAATCATATATGCTACACACCTCTTCTTCCGACAAAAATGATATTGCTAAAAGCTCCTTTTTAAGTTCTTCTTTTTTACTTTGCGCACGAACATACCTCTCATAGCAGCTAATAACTGTAAAAAAATCTACCGCAAAAGAATCTTTGTGCAAATTTACTATTTGCAAAAGCTTTCGTTGTAAAAAGCTAATCTCTCCAGTTAGCAGGTCGCAAAAATATAACAAATCATCAAAAAATCTATTGCGGCGCTTATACCAACTAGCTACCCCAAATCCAACAAGCACAAAACCCACAACTACTACAACTATCGCAACAAGCTTTATCATCAACCAACAATTAGCCTTAAGTTTTCGTCATATATACCTTGATATGTACCAGGGCCATTTTTATTTGACAAAACTATATACCTCTTAAAAATTTTGTTTTTTAATATACTCTCAAAATATGGTTTTGTTTTTAGATCGTCTATATCTTTTGCATGCACACTACTCAACACCTTTACGCCACAATTGGCAACATATTCTAGCGCTTGCAAATCTTTTTGAGATGCCAGCTCATCTGTCGCTATAATGTCTGGACACATACTTCGTATACCACTCTCAAAGCCATACAATTTATTGCAACAACTATACACATCAGTAAAGTTGCCAACATCTAGTTGAGGCTCTCCGTTATAACAATTAGCTATCTCACAGCGCTCATCAACAAGCAAAACATTATAGCAATAGTTTTGATGCGACAACTGATACAAAAGGTCTCTTATTAGTGTTGTTTTGCCACATCCAGGAGGCGAAACTATCAATGTGTTAACAAACTCATCTTGCACAACATAGCAAAAAGCATTAAGGCTACAATCCTTTATCTGATGCGGCAATCTAATATTGACAGAGGTAAAATTTTTGATAGTTTTTATATTGCCATTTTCAAAAACAACCTCACCCGATATGCCAAGCCTAATGCCACCTAAAACGGTTATAAAGCCTTGCCTTAACTGATTGTTGACTGCATACATAGAGTGTTCACAGGCGCGTTTTATGACCTCATACAACATATCTTGACTAACAATAATAGCATCTTGTTCTTTTGAAGTAAGACCACTAGCGGATAGATAGTATTTTTTAGCTTTCAAACTCACAACAACTCTTTTGCCAAGTCGCAATCTTATCTCATTTAACCTATCATAAGGCAACTTTGACACAGCTAGATACAATTGTTCTGGCAGTATATTTTGCATAACACACCTCTTTTTTATAGTGTATTATCTCAAACCTTTTTACATGCGATAAAAAAAGGCGTTTAACAATAAAACACCTTTTGCGACAATATTTTACAACAAAAAAACACATAGCTAATACTATGTGTTTTTAATATTAAATACTACCATCAATATTTATAATAGTTTCTGACTCAAAGTCTACACCATTATATTTTTTTACAGAACAGCTGGTAGAATCAAACATATTTAACAAAAACTCTATTACGACATTTGTTGAATAGCTAATATTAATTATGCCACTCTCTTCATACATAGAATTATTTACAACATATATTCTTACATCATTTGCATCAATTACCTCAAATATTTTATCTAATCTAGCTATAGTATCACCGATATGCATATTAATTAAATACACATTGCCACTTACTCCGTAAAGATTAACTTTAGCAGAGTCAAGTACAATATACTTACAATTTTTAATAGTCACATTTTCAACATATGAAAATGTCACCGAATCATGCATCGGCACACCAAAACCTTCTAAAACCAAATTTTTAATACCAGAAAACATGCCGATTATATTAGTTGCACTGTAAGAGTTTCTACCAACAATAGTCATACCATCAACAGTTAATACATTGTAAGGGTCAAGCGGCCTATCTGTAGTATAAGGAGCGTTTAATTCAAAGCAAATCTCGGCAACATCGATAAACTTCAGATTTTTGATCCAAGCATCAACTTCTGTAGTTAAGTGACCAGTAACATTAACAGAAAAAGTACCACTCAAACCAGATATAACAACATTGTTGTATTGAACAAAATTGTCCCCATCAACATTTATGTTAAAGGTAATATTAGAAGTTGGTGAATCACACCAAATGACTACATTTTCTAAACCACCACTAAATACAAAAGTAGAATTATAAGAGCTGCCCAAATATATAACTTTATCACTAATTTTTTGATCGTCACCATCATATTCTGCATTTGCCTTTACAAAATTAACATCCTCTGTTAACTCATAAGTTGCAATAACTTCACCACAAGTGGCACACAAATCTTTTTGATAATATCTATGACCTTGCAAATTAGCATCATACTCATAATTATATGCCTTTTTGTATTCAAAATCTGCAGGCAAATCATTTTCGGCATACAAGTTTATTGAAATATTGTCAGAAAAATTAACCTCACCAAGCATATCAAGAGCAGCTGCCATGCGCAACTCTAATATAATTTTGTCAGATTTATGTATCATCAAATACTCATTATCATAAGCATTAAATGTACTGCCGTCTAGCGAATAAAACCAAAAAACAACATAATTGTCTACATTAACATCTAATACAGTTGGTTTAATAACAAGATTAGACATTGTAGCATATGGAGAATTGTTAGTTATCTCAAAACATAGCTTTGAAATTTTTTCATCATTATTAACCGTAATAGGTTTTTTGAATGACAAATTTAATTCTTCATTAGCAGTATTATTATTAATTGTTACAGCATCTAAAGTTTCATACCTAGTGCCACTATCAGCAAGATATGAAGAACCTTCAATAGTAGCATGTACATACCTGCCACCGTTTAGGTTAACATCAAAACCAGCTTTATATCTAAAATGATTTTGAGCTATTGCCCAAGCTATTGCGCCAGAAGATGCAGCTACAGCAACAACCACAAGTGTAAAAATTAGAACCTTCAAACTTTTACTCAAAGATCTTACCTTCATCTAAATATCCCCTTTATGTATATTTATATAATATCAATTAGTTATTTTTGTTGCAACTCTTTTGACCATAATACATAACAATAAAACAAAAAAAACTCTTAAATAACTTTAAGAGTTTTTAATTAAATTATAGTCTTTCCATATATGTTCCAGTACGAGTGTCAACTCTGATTCTTTCGCCATTGTTTACAAATAGTGGAACTTGAATAACAAAACCTGTCTCTAATGTTGCTGGTTTGTTGCCTGCTTTTGAAGTATCACCTTGGATACCTGGTTCACATTCTACAATTTGTAGTTCAACAAATGTTGGTGGAACAACTGAAAAAGCTGTACCTTTGTAAGATTGAACTGTAACATTCATGTTTTCTGTGATAAATTGCAAAGCATCTTCTACTTGATCATGGTTAAATGGAACTTGATCATAAGTTTCCATATCCATAAAGTAGTACAAACCACCTTCGTTGTATAGATATTGCATTTCTTTGTTTTCGATATGAGCAACTGGGAATTTGTCTGATGGGTTAAAAGTTCTCTCCAAAACTTGACCAGTTACTACATTTTTGATTTTTGTTCTAACAAAAGCTGCGCCTTTACCTGGTTTTACATGTTGAAAATCAACAACTGTATAAACCTTGCCTTCCATTTCGAAAGTCACGCCTTTTCTAAAATCTCCTGCTACTATCATAAATTTCCTCCAAACTATTATATACTATTATTTTATCATACTTTTACTAATTAAGTATAGTATTTTTATATATTTCTTTCATCTTTATCGCATCTTGCGCTTGTTGAGTTTTTGACTCACATATTATAAATGGGTGCAAATCATATTTTTTTAGCACCGGTGCTAGATGCTCAAACCTTGGACCATACATATCGTCATCAAAGTCAAGATGTCTTATCTCACCTTTTTGGCCATACTCAATCATAGAAAAATGAACATGCATTTTATCTACTTTTTCGTGACCTATGTGGTCAATAAGATATTTTATAACTTTTTCAAAACTTTCTACATCTTTTAGAGAACCTTGCTCAAAAGAATTAATGTGACCAAAGTCAATTGTAGGCACTAGGCAATCATCAATTTGGCATATTTCTGCTATTTCTTGATAAGTACCTAATTGGGCACTTTTGCCCATTGTTTCTGGGCTCAAATACATGTCGCCATAACCAGCGTCTTTTACTCTTTTTACAAGTTCTTTTATTCTATCTTTTAGCAATGCAAAAGCTTCTTCTCTAGGTAGTTTGCCACAAGTGCCAGGATGAAATACACATCTCTTTGCACCCATAAGTCTCAAATACTTTAGACAGCTTAATACATAGCCATAAGAATTTTCTAACAAGGTTTCGTCGGTACCAGCAAAATTTATATAATATGGAGCATGAACACTTATTTCTACCCCATGTTTTTTTGCTTCTTCACCAAGTGTTATTGCAGTACTTTCGTTCATCTTAACACCACGAGTAAACGAATACTCATAAGCATTAAGACCTTTTTGCTCTAACCACTCTGGCGCTTGAATACTTGACTTATTGCCCTCATCATAAAACCATTGGCAATTGCCAGAAGGACCAAATCTTATTACCATATTTTACTCCCTCAAAAATGTTTTTATCTTTATAACAGACTCTTTTATCTCAACAATACCAACAACAACACCCTCACAGATTGCTAAAAACTCGCCATCTTTGTGTTTTATATTGGTCTTAAGCCCTTTTAACAATCTATCAAAAAGTTGCTGTGACATATCAAACTTTGGCATATCTGCAAGAGCAGTTTTTATATCTACCAAATTGTCTGTTATTGTTTGTATATTTAAGTCTTGCAAATCCAAACTTTCTTCTAGTGCAAATGCTCCACATCTAGTTCGTATAAGACTTGTCATAGTAGCTACTGTGCCCAAACTTTCGGCCAAATCTCTACACAAACTTCTTATATATGTACCGGCAGAACACTCTATATCAAACTCAAAACTTTTATCATCAATTTGTCTTAACAAATCAAACTTGTACACATGTATAAGTTTTGGTTTTAGTTCAAAATCAACACCCTGCCTAGCAAGCTCATATGCTCTGACGCCTCCAATACTTTTTGCCGAATATTTGGGTGGATATTGGTTTATTTCGCCAATTAGACCCTTTAGAGCGGCTATAACTGTATCTTTTGTAGGCAAAATAGAGTTTTGCTCTACAACTTCGCCTTCGCTATCAAGCGTAGTTGTTAATTTGCCAAATTCGAACACCGCTGTGTATCTTTTTGTCTTGTTCAAAAAATAATCAAAAAGTCTTGTTGCCTTGCCAACACATATTGGCAATACTCCACTTGCTAGTGGATCTAAAGTACCAAGATGACCTACCTTGTCTTGATGTGTAAGTTTTTTTATCTTTACAACAACTTGACTACTAGACATACCACTAGGTTTGTTTATATTAATTATTCCTATCATGCTTATCAATCTCATCAATACACAAATTTATTAGCTTGTCCAAGTTGGTCTTATAGTCGCCATCAAATCTGCAACCAGATGCCATCTTATGGCCACCACCACCAAACTGTGTAGCAATTTCTTGAACATTAGCATAAATATTTGATCTTAATGCAACAGAATAAAATTTAGGTTCTTTTTCGACAATTTTGATAATAATTTCGTTGCCCTCGATACCTGTTAAAAATTCAAATATACCGGCAGTTTCTACAATGTCTGCTATTTTTTTGTATTCTTTATAAGGTACAGAAATCAACAAGATTTTGTCGTTGTAATAATATTGCAAATGCTTAAAGCAATATTGATAAAAATCCATTTGCTTTTTTGGCTTAAACTTAAACAAGAAAAAGTTAGTATTTTCTAGGTCAAATTTTTTACCAATCAAACTACCTACTACTCTATGGCAGCCAGCAGTTGTGTTTGTATTTTTGAAACAACCCGTATCTGTAGCAATACCAGCATACAATAAGGTTGCTATTTCTTTAGAAATTTTTACTTTTAGACCTTTGATAATCTTATAAATCAAGTCGCAAGAACTTGGACATGAAGGATTAACAAATTTTAGATTAAATCTGTATTTTTCTCTAATGTGGTGGTCGATACACATTTTTACAGGCATTTTTTCAAAGTATGGTGCATATTTACCCAATCTATGAGGTATGTTGCAGTCAATCAAAACACCAACTTGTACATTTTCTAAAACAGATACATCTGTGCACAAATCTGCTCCCAAAAACTCAAGGTTTTTTGTAGGCACACCATCACAAAAAACATATACTGTTTTACCTAAACTCTCCAATGCCAATTTAAGAGCTTTTGTAGAGCCCAAAGCATCAGCGTCTGGGCTAATATGAGTAAACAATGCAAAAGAATCGTACGACTTCAAAAAATTGGTAACTTTTTTTATAGAAATCATTCTTCATCCTCCACAGGTTTGATATCAAGAGAGTTAATAATTTTATTTATTTTATCGCTATATTCTATACCTTCATCTAGTACAAATATAAGCTTTGGTATCTCTCTTAATTTTACACTGCTTGCAAGGCATTTTCTTATATAACCACCAGCAGATCTTATAGCTTCAAAAGCTTTTTGCTTGTCGTTATCATATATGCTCAAGTAGGCTTTGCAAAACTTTAGATCTTGCGTAGTATCTACACGCAAAACACTTACAAAGCCAGTTATACGAGCATCGTTTACTTTGTTATTAATTATTAAAGATAATTCTTTTTGAATTTGAGAGTTTATTCTTTCTAGTCTATTTGCTGACATACTCTCTCCTTTTATTAGTCTATTTGGACTTTTTCTCTTATGCTACATTCGATGATGTCGCCTTCTAATATGTCATTAAAACCATCAATTTTAATACCACACTCAAAGCCAGCCAAAACTTCTTTAGCATCATCTTTTTCTTTACGCAATGTAGCAATTTTGCCTTCGAACAATACATTGTCTTTGCGCATTACTTTTACAAGACCGTTTCTAACGATCTTACCATCAAGCACTCTACAACCAGCAACTGTACCAATACTACTAATCTTAAATAGTGCTCTAACCTCTGCATGACCAACAACTTTGTCTTCGTATTTTGGAGCAGCAAGACCTTTTATAGCATGTTCTACTTCGTCTAATGCTTCGTAAATAATGCTGTATTGTTTAATTTGAACATTGTTATGTTCTGCCATAGACAATGCTTTGTTATCAACTTTTATATTAAAGCCAATAATTATTGCGTTAGACACTTGTGCAAGTTGAACATCTGTTTCTGTTACAGCACCTACCGCACTATGAATAACTTTTACTTCTGCTTCGTCAGAACTTACTTTTGACAACATTTGTTTTAGAGCTTCGGCAGAACCTTGAACATCAGACTTAATAATCAAGTTAAGAACTTTCTTATCTTCGCTTGGGTTGCGACTCAAGAAGTCATCAAGACTTGTGCCAAGACCTTTTTCGGCCATTTCGTTAGCCATTTTTGCTTTACGCTCTTGAATAACATTTTTACTTAATTTTTCATCAACTGCTTGTACTTTGTCACCAACATTTGGTACATTGTCAAAACCAAGAATTGATACTGGTGTAGAGGGACCAGCTTTTGTAATGTTTTTGCCTTTGTCGTCAATCATTGCTCTTACACGACCAAAGCAGAAACCAGATACAACTGTATCACCAATTTTTAATGTACCGTTATTAACAATAACATTAGCAACAGGACCTTTACCTTTGTCTAGTCTTGCCTCAACTACTGTTGCAACAGCACTCTTATCTTTGTTAGCACGCAAATCTTGCATTTCTGCAACTAATAAAATCATTTCTAGCAACTTATCAATACCAGTACCAGCTTTTGCAGAGATAGGTACCATAATAGCATCGCCACCCCATTCTTCTGGTAAAACTTCGTATTCGGTAAGTTGTTGTTTAATTCTATCGATATTAGCTTCTGGCTTGTCAATTTTGTTGATAGCAACAATCATAGGTACTTTTGCAGCTTTGATATGATTGATAGCTTCTACTGTTTGAGGTTTTACGCCATCATCTGCAGCAACAACTAAAACAGCCAAGTCAGTTATTTGAGCACCTCTAGCACGCATACTTGTAAACGCTGCGTGTCCTGGAGTGTCAATAAATGTGATTTTTTCGTTATTCCAATTAATAGAATAAGCACCGATGTGTTGTGTAATACCACCAGCCTCGCCTAGTATTACATTTGTTTTTCTGATATAGTCAAGCAAAGAAGTCTTACCATGGTCAACATGACCCATAACTGTTACTATTGGAGGACGACGCTCTAGGTTAGTATCGCTGTCTTCGCTAACAGTGTCAGTAAGTTGTTCTTCGTATGTTTTATCAAGCTTAAATTCTAGTGTTATGCCAAGTTCACTTGCAACAAGTTCTGCCGCAGTAAAATCGATAACACTATTAATAGAAGCCATAATACCCAAACTCATAAGTTGTTTTATGATTTCGGTGACTGGCTTACCAATTTTTTCTGACAATAATTTTACAGTTAAGTTAGGGGTTGTAATAACTGCATTAGTTATTGCTGTATATACAGGTTGAACTTCTTGTTTAGGCTTTTTAATTTTTAACTTTCTAGTGACCATACGCTCTTCGATATTGCGCTCTTCTATTAAGCCACGAGAAAGAAGTGATTTTTTGTTAAGTTTTTTGTCCTCTTGTGGTTTGTCATGAGTTTTTTTCTTGTTAGAATAATCTCTCTCTTTATTAACAAAAACACTTGCTGCACTTGTTAGATCTGCCTTGGCAGTTTTTGCAGAACCAAATGCAGGTTTTGGACCAAAAGGTTTTTTAACATCTTTGTTTTGTGTGTTAAATTTGTTATTTGGGTTAAACTTTTGACCAGGTTTTTCACCATTTTGATTGTTAAATCTAGGTCTATCTTGACCAGCAAATCTAGGACCACGACCTTCTTGATTGTTGTATGCAGGTCTGCTTTGATTATTGCCTTGCCAAATAGGTCTAGGACCTTGCTGTTTAGAAGCAAATTGTTGTTGAGGTTTTTGTTGCTCAACTGGCTTTGGTTGTACAGCAACAGGTTTAGGTTCTACCTTCTTCTCTACAACTTTTGGCTCTACCTTTTCTTCTACCTTTGCAGCAGCAGCTTTTTGTTCAAGAATAGCTTGTTGCTTTTGAGCTAGGTCTTTGTTCTTTTTAATTTCACCCAATTTTTCTTTTAGGCCATCGTAAAAACTAGACAACTGTTGTTTTGTCTTTTTTACTTCTTTGAACAATGTTGGTACACTGCCGTCTGCATTTAACTTTGCAACCAACTTAATATTGTCCAAGTTTTGTTGATTTTGTTTTTCTTTAACTATTTCTGCCAAATTAGTTCACCCCTATAATAATGTCTAATGAATTGTCTATAATTGCCTGTGCAAGACTGTGGTTTTTGATACCAATTATCTTGCAATTATCTTTGTTTAATAATTCTGCAAGTGTTGCTTGCTTTGTGACAAACGCCTTGCAATTTTTGTTTGCTGCAACCAAATTTTTTGCAACTGTTATATATTTATCATTTGCAGTATGACACACTATAACCAAATACAACTTTTTTGTATAAAGCTTTAGGTTGTCTATCCCATATATAATACTGTTGCTTTTTTGAGCAAAACCCAAATATGTAGATACTTTATTTTCCAATAGTATCCTCCAAAAGAGCATAACTTTGCTCGCTGATGTTTTGCTTAAAAGCTTTGTTTAACATTTTTGTTTTGATACATTTTTGTATACATTGTTGATCTTTGCAAACATATGCACCCCTACCATTTGCCTTAAATGTAGGATCAATAAAAACTTCGCCTTCTTTGTTTTTTACAACTCTAACAAGTTCTTGTTTTTGTTTCATTTGTCTGCAAACAATACACATTCTAAGTGGTGTATCTTTCATACAAACCTCTCAAATATTATTCTTCGTCCAAGTCTGACATGATGTCCATATCGTCCATTGTGTCGTCACCAATGTCATATACTTCTGGTTCTTTGTTTAAGAACAAGTCACCATCAATACTCTTTGCTGCTGTTTCGCTCTTAACATCTATCTTCCAGCCAGTAAGTTTAACTGCAAGTCTAACATTTTGACCGTTTTTGCCGATAGCAAGTGATAGTTTGTCATCTTTTACAACTGCACGAGCTGTTTTGTCACCTTCTAAAGCATAAACTGTATCTACTTTAGCTGGGCTTAATGCTCTTGCGATATATTCTAGTGGATTTTCTGACCATTCGATGATGTCAATTTTTTCACCATTAAGTTCGCCAACAATTGTGTTAACACGCAAACCTTTATTACCAACACAAGCACCAATTGGATCCAAATTTGCATTAGCAGTATAAACAGACATCTTTGTACGATATCCAGCTTCACGAACGATGTTCTTAATTTCTACTTCGCCACTTTCGATTTCTGGTACTTCTAATTCAAACAATCTCTTTACAAAACCTGCATTGCTACGAGAAACAGGTACGCAAGTTGCTTTCATATTTTCTCTGATAGGTTTTACATATACTTTTAGTCTAGCGCCTACTTGATAAATTTCACCAGGGATTTGATCTTTTTCTTGCAAAACACCTTCAGTTTGAGTTCCTGGAATTTCTACATAAACAGAACCAGCCTCTACTCTTCTGATGATGCAAGTAATAAGCTCATTTTGTTTTTCTGAAAGTTCACTCATAGCTACTTGTTGTTCTGCCTCTCTCAATCTTTGCATAACAACTTGTCTTGCTATTTGAGCAGAAATTCTGTCAAAGTCTTTTGTTGTCACTTCTTCCATAACAACATCGCCAACTTTGTATGACTTTTTGATTTGTCTAGCTTCTTCTAAAGTCATTTGTTTATCTGGATCTTCTATTGCGTCTTCGTTTTCTACAATAGTTTTATAACCATAAACTTTGATAGTGTGTTTTTCTGGGTTTAGTTTTACTTCTACAGATTTTGCTTCGCCAAAATTCTTTTTGTAAGCAGAAGTAAGTGCTAGTTCTAGAGATTCTAAAAAGTACTCTTTGTTAATTTTCTTTTCTCTTTCTAAATCATCAAGTGCGTTAAAAAAATCTTTGTTAATCATTGTTTCAAATTTCTCCTAAAATATTATATATGGTTGACATACTGCAATTTTTTGTCTTGGAATGTCTAGCTGCTTTTGCTCTGTTTGTATAGAAAGTATTTCTGCATCAAACTTGATAAGCTTGCCGACAAATTCTTTTTTGCCATCTAGTACAGTATAAAGTTTGACTATAATGTCTTTGTTTAAGTAGCGCTCATAGTCTCTTTCGTACTTAAAAGGCCTGTCTAACCCTAGTGACGATACATTTAATGTATACGAAGCACCGTTTGTTGGATCCAATTCGTCCAGTGGCAAATCTATTGCCCTGTGTACTGTCTCACAATCATTAATTGTAATTGGACTTAAGTCTGCTTTTGCTAAAAACACAGTCAAGTTCATGCCGGTATATTTTTTTGCATATTCGACATCTGCTAGTTCATAACCTAAGCCTTCTACAATTGGTGTTATGTGATCAATAACCATTTTTTCTATCTTGCTTGGCATAATACCCCCTAACTAACAATTAAGAGTGGGTCTCCCCACTCTTAACAAGCATCATATATAAGCATATGTAGTATAACACATAGTATTATAAATTTCAAGTACTAATTATAATAATTTCAAAAAAACTTCTGCAGTGGCAATAGTATCGTTAATAGCTCTATGCGCGCCAACTAGACTAATGCCCAAATAACCCGTCACAGTCTTAAGATTATGGTGTTTTAGATTGCTTAATTTTACCCTAGCCATATGCAAAGTGTCGTACTTGGCATTGTCAAAATTATAACCCAATCTCTTTGCATTAGCATCAATAAACTTACAGTCAAAATCTATTGCATTGTGACCTACCAAAGCTGCCCCTCTAGTAAACTTATAAAAGTCTGGCAACACTTGGTTGATACTGCAAGCGCTAGCAACCATTTCGTTGGTTATATTATTAATTGCAGTTGCTTCTGCAGGTATAGGTTTTGAAGGCTTAACAAATGACCAAAAAGTTTGTTTTATTACACCATCAACAACTTTTACTGCACCTATTTCTATTATTTCATCTTTTTCAAAATCTAGTCCTGTAGTCTCTAGGTCAAACACAACAAATGTCTTGCCGATAGCTTTTGGGTTAACATCTACATTTGCCTCGTCAAACAAGTTGCCTTGTTTACTGCTTTCGTATGCTTGAGGTATAACAAAATTATAATCAGTAGTTTCTTTTTTGAACTGTGTATTGTCTATCTCATCACCTATTTCACACAGAGCCAAATCTTTTACCTTTAAGCTAAATCGTTCGTTAAAGCTCTCAACATCACCTCTAACCAAAACAGTTGAACCATCGCTAATCAAGTTCATCTTATGAATATTAGCCTTATTTGGAAAACATACACATTGTATTTGCAAAGCGCCATCTTGCAATACAAATCTAAAATATTGCTTTTCTAATTGGTGCTTTTCGCCATCTTCGCCTTTTACCATACGCTTTGATAAAAAGCTTTTCATCTCAAAAAACTTAACCTTGCCGGCAAATACCCTATTAACAGCTTCTTTGTTTACAACATGCTCTGGGTCTACATCAATGTCCTCACCAATTAACTTTTGCTTGTTAGACACCTTAAATCTACGATTCATATTGTTAACATACGCAGTTGCTGTGCTTATTTCTTCTATCTTGCGTTGGCGTTCTTGCAAAAACGAATCATACTCTTTTGAGTCTACACTATATGTGTCAATGTTTATCAAAAAGCTGCCACAAAAATTAAAATTAAGCTTTGCAATAAGGTCACTTTTTATATCTTTTTTGGCAAAATAATCTGCCACAAAATCATCAATAGTAAAGTTAATTTTTGCTTGTTTGTTTTCTACCTCTACTTTTATAGTATCAGTATTACAACTATCCTTTACACTTGCATGGTTGCTATAAAAGTAGTTTATAACAAACTTTTGAATCAAATTTGGATCAAGATAACTTTTTCTTATCTTAACTTCTACAGGAGCAGTAATAGACAAGTTTTTTATAACAAGTTGAGTTATTTTTTCTTTTTGCTCTTCGGTAAGATCTGGCACATCCTGATCATAGATAAAAGACACAACACATTTTTGTTCTTGCTTAAAGTATGTCACTTCGCTAAGCTTAAGAAAACTAAACTCGTTGTTTGTTTTTGTGTTAATATAATCAACCAAAGAATAATTCATATGCTCCTCCTTATAAAAAAATTTAAGCAAGGCAAGTTACCCTGCCTCGCCCAATATCACATTATAAAATAATGTGTAGCAAATCTACAACTATAACAAAGGCAAACAAAATCATCATGCCTATTGAGTGTATATACGCCTCGACTTTTCGGTTAACAGGCTTTCTAAATATCCATTCGTACAGCACAAATACCATTCTTGCGCCATCAAGCGCAGGTATTGGCAACCAATTAAATACGGCTAGGTTTGCCGAAATAAGTGGCAGTAGTAAAAAGAAGTTTGCAAAAGATGCTTGAGTTGCAGAGGCAATTGTTGTTATTGTACCAACCGGACCAGTCATGCCCAAAATTGACACCTTGCCGCAAATTAAGCCCCACAAGATAAGCAACACTTTCCACGCCCAGCCAAAAGTAAATGGTATAGCGTGAAGCAACGCCTCACCAAAGCTATAACGATAATATTTAGTTGTTAGTCCAACTTGAGCAATACTAAACACATTGCCATCGTCAGTAACTTTTAATCTGGTATCACCTATTATAAATACACCGTTTTGATCACTTTTGTATACAACGCTAACATCGTTTGTTGCGTTTAATACATACTTACCATCATCTGTTGGTGTTAGTGTATAGATATAGTCTTTTTGTGTTGGATTAGACAAGGTAGAAAATATCTTTCTGCCGTTGCCATCAACAATATATTTAAGCTCGTTGTATTCTACATTAGCTTTGATAACCATTTTTTTGCCATCACGAATAATATTGACATCAAAATACTCGGTATCTTCAAAGTTAACGATCATAGATCTAAAGTATTTGTCGTATACAAAAGAAGTTTTTTCTCCGTTAACACCAGTTATGATGTCACCCTCCATAAACCACTCTTGAGCAGTACCATAAGGATTGCGATTGGCACTAACAACTTGTATACGATCGGCATATCCATAAAAAGTCAAAAATATAACCGAAAATATTATACCGGCAAGCAAGTTAAAAAACGCACCCATAAACAAGACAATTAGTCTTTTCCATGGTTTTTGATTGTTAAATGCTTGTGGATTATCTTTACCATCTTCGTCTTCACCTTCAAATGCACAATAACCACCCAAAGGTATAAGTCTTAATGATATTTTTTCGCCAGCTTTGTTTGTTTTTTGCCACAATTTTTTACCAAAGCCAACAGAAAATTCGTTAATCTTAAATTTTAATAATTTGCCGGCAGTATAATGTCCAAGCTCATGAATCATAACCATTAGCAAAAGAACAACTATCGCCAACAAAATATATAAAATAGAAGACATAACTGATCCAAAACTTAATAAAAGTGACAAAAGTGTCTTCCCCCTAACAAACTATGCAAATATAAATAACATGCAAATAAATACAAATAAAGTGTTAAAGCAAATAGCGTCTACTCTATCAAGCACACCACCATGACCTGGTAGAATGTTTGAAGAATCTTTTACGCCTGATTTGCGTTTTAAGAAAGATTCGAAAATATCTCCCACTTGAGATATCATAGAACCAAACAAACCAACAAATAAGAACTTCCACCAAATTTTGCCAGAGAAAAGCATTACTGGGTATATTGCGTTAAATACAAAATAAACAACAATAGCACCAACTATACCACCAACAAGACCAGCGCAAGCACCAGAAATTGTTTTGTTTGGACTAATTTTTGGACAAAGCTTTGGTCCGCGAATAAGAGAACCAAAAATATAAGCAAAGGTATCTGACAAGCTAGCTATAGCAAATACTAGCAAGATGCCCATAAGTCCTAAATTAACATTAGCAAATCTTTTTGCAACATCTGTAAAGCCCATCACAGTAAAGTGATTAATCAAATACATAAATGCAAACAACATTGTTGGATACAACATTGCATAAACAGTATTTGTTGCCTTAAACAATGCAAATTTGTTTACAGACATATTTGTTGCACATCTAAAAGTGTCATTTTTTAGATCGTTTTTGTAGGCAGTGATGCTTAATACATAGTTGATACCAAACAACAATGCTAACAAAATAATATCTGTCAAAAACAAATAAATAGCTGTAAATCCAAGTGTGACAAATAAAATATTAAATGCACATACTGCAACAGCATAAGTCACAGCTACAAACTTATAGTTTGGTTTACCCCATTTGTTAAGCATGTTGCAAAATTCAATTGCACCCAAAACGCTTACCATGCCAACAAACACATCAAACGCTTGTGGAATATATACTTGTAGCAACAAAAATGCAGCAAGCATAACAACCAATAGCGTACCAGTAATTATTCTTTGTTTCATTAGTAAAAAACTCCTCTAAATACTACCAAAACGACGATTGCGTTTTTGGTATTCTATAATTGCTTTTTCTAGTTGCTTTTCGTCAAAATCTGGCCAATGAACCTTAGGAAAATACAACTCAGAATAAGCACCTTGATATAACATAAAGTTACTTAATCTATACTCACCACTTGTACGAACTATCAAATCTGGATCAACAATGCCATGAGTTTGAAGATATCTTCTCAAAATCTCATCGTCAACTTCTTTGATACCATCTTTTATAATTGCGTTTATGGCTCTTATAATTTCATCTCTACTACCATAATTAAGGCATATATTTACTATAATACTGCCGCAATTTTGTGTCATACCTTGCACATCAACAAGATGCTTTTGTAAAGGTTTTCTTAATTTAGTAATATCGCCTATTATATTTAACTTTATATCGTTTTCGACAAACTTTTGCTTATTATCTTTCAAATAATCTTCAATAAGTCCAAAGATATAATCGACTTCTTCCTTTGGTCTTTTCCAATTTTCTGTAGAAAAAGCAAAAAAAGATATTACTTTTATTCCTAATTTTTTAGAATGCTTTACAACTTTTTCTAAAGAATCAACACCTTTTTTATGTCCAGCAGTACGAAGTAGGCCTCTCTTTTTTGCCCAACGACCATTGCCATCCATAATAAAAGCTATATGTTGTGGTAATCTTTCGTAGTCTATTTTTTTTGATCTAAAAATGTCCACAATTCCTCCAAAAGACTAAAAGATTAAATCTCTAAAATTTCCTTTTCTTTTTTATCACAGATTTCTTCTGCCATAGCATTGTATTTGTCAATCAATTTTTGAACTTCATTTTCGGCTGTTTTCTTTTCGTCTTCACTAATTAATTTGTCTTTTTCTGCTTTTTTGAAGATTTCTAAAACATCACGGCGTTCGTTTCTCAAACCAATTTTGATATCTTCGCAAATTTTCTTAACTTGTTTTACAATTTCTTTACGGCGTTCTTCTGTAAGCATAGGAAAAACAAGTCTAATAACTCTACCATCATCGCTTGGGTTAACGCCAAGATCGCTAGCTTGAATAGCTTTGTTAATTTCTTTTACCATATTGATATCCCATGGAGAAATCAAAATCATGCGAGCTTCTGGCACATTGATGTTTGCCATTTGATTAATTGGTGTTTGTGCGCCATAATAATCTACAGTAATTTTATCAAGCATACGAGCGTTTGCTCTGCCAGCACGGATAATAGAATATTCATATTTTAATCTGTCGATTCTATCCTCTAGTTTGCTTTCGTATTCTAACATAATTTCATCATAATTTTCTAGTTGCATAAGTAACCACCTTAATAATTTAATATACAATAATATCATACTAGATATGTACAATTTTTGCAAACACTTTTAGACAAATACAGTGCAAAAAGTAGTATTATTTTGGTACTTTTTGTAAAAAAAAGAACACTCAATCATTTTTGAGTGTTCTAAATAATAAACTATGCGTTTGTAGTTTGTTTCATAACTTCTTCTGCAAAGTTATCTTCTCTCTTTTGAAGACCTTCGCCCATTTCGTAACGAACAAATCTACGAATAGTGATTTTTTCACCAATTTTCAAAGTAGCTTCTGTGATAAGATCAGTGATAGTTTTTGATGGATCTTTAACAAATGCTTGTTCCATTAAGCAAACATCTTGGTAGTACTTTTTGATTCTACCTTGAACCATTTTTTCTACAACAGCAGCAGGTTTGCCTTCGTTAAGAGCTTGAGCTGTTAAGATTTCTTTTTCTTTATCTAGGTTTTCTGCAGGTACTTCTTCGATTCTTACAAATTCTGGTTTTGCAGCAGCAATTTGCATAGCGATGTCTTTAACTAAAGTGTTAAATTCTTCACTCTTTGCAACGAAGTCAGTTTCGCAGTTAACTTCTACAAGAACACCAATCTTTCCACCAAGGTGAATATAAGAAGATACAATACCTTCTGCAGCGATTCTTGAAGATTTTTTAGCAGCAGCAGCTATACCTTTTTCACGAAGATAAGTCATAGCTTTTTCCATATCGCCATTGCACTCTTTAAGAGCTTTTTGGCAATCTAGCATACCAGCACCAGTGCTTGCACGCAAATCTTTAATGTCTTGTGCACTAAACATAATTAAAATTCCCCCTAAAATTATTCTTTGATTGTTTCAACAGCTTCGATAGCTTGTGCTAGGTCAACTTTTTCGTCTTCATTAGCATCAACATCTCTAACTTGTACGCCTTCTTTAGCTTCGATAACAGCATCAGCCATTGCGCTAACGATAAGCTTTACAGAACGGATAGCATCATCGTTTGCAGGAATAACATAGTCAACATCATCTGGATCGCAGTTAGTATCAACGATACCTACGATAGGGATATTTAGGCTACGAGCTTCTTTAACAGCGATGTGCTCTTTTTTAGGGTCAACAACAAACATAACGCCTGGTAGGTCGTTCATATCTTTGATACCACCAAGAACTTTTTCTAGTTTGTCTCTTTCAGCTTTAAGTTTGATAACTTCTTTTTTAGGTAGAAGTTCGAACTCGCCTACTTTTTCCATTTGGTTAAGTTTGTTTAGTCTCTCAATACGAGAACGGATGGTCTTAAAGTTAGTTAAAGTACCACCTAACCAACGGTTGTTCATGTAGAACATACCACATCTTTGAGCATCTTGCTCTACAGCTTCTTGAGCTTGTTTTTTTGTTCCTACAAAAAGAACAGTTTTGCCAGCAGCTACCATATCTCTGATAAAGTAGTATGCTTGATCAGCTTGTGCTGAAGTGTCTTCTAGGTTGATGATGTGAATATCATTACGAACTGTAAAGATATACTTTTTCATTTTTGGATTCCATTTTTTTGATTGATGACCAAAATGAACACCTGCTTCTAGAAGTTGTTTCATAGAAATTACAGACATTTATTTTTCCTCCTTGTTTAGTCCTCCCAGTTATACTATAAGCTATCCAAAAACTAAACTGTGTTTAGCCAACAAGTAGACAGCCAAATAACTGGTGTGTAATTTTGCAACGGTGTTATAATATCATATATAAAAGCAAAAATCAAGTATTTTATCAAAAAAATATGCAATTATTTTTAGCGATATTTTGCGCTAAAAATCAGCCATTTTTATGTTTTTTTATGCTCAAAATTTTACTATAAAAAAATAAAAACCCAAATTAAAAATTTGAGTTTTTTGTAAACATAAAGTCATGTTTGTGTTGTGCTATTTGCAAAAATTATTTTCTAGAATTTTTATTTTCTTCGTCCTCGATAAGTTGATCATAAACCTTAAATACTTCGTCAATAATGTCAACATCTGTGACTAGTGTTAAATATTCTTCTTCGTCTTCATCTTTTGGCTCTTCAATGCAGAAAACCAATGCTTCGTCTTCGCCAACGCCATCCATCTCTTCGATAGGTTGCAAAATTGCATAAGTTTTGCCTTTTTTAGGGATAAGAGCTATTTGATCAAAAGCAATTTCTTCGCCTTTTTCGTTAAACAAAATGATAGCATCAGTATTGTTTTCGTCAAATAAACAATCGATAGGATTTTTTACATCTTTTTTCTCAAGTTTAACTTCTGTCATTTCTTGAACTTTTTCTTCTTTACTCATAATTTTTTATACTCCTTATTTTGAATAAATATCTAGATAGTTTTGCAATATTATTGTGGCAGCAATTTTGTCTATAACTTGTTTGCGTTTTTCTCTTCTTACATCTGCCTCTATAAGTAGTCTTTCTGCGCTAACGCTTGTTAATCTTTCGTCTAGATATACAACTTTTACATTAGCTTGTGTGGCCAATTTGTCTCCAAATTGTTTTGTTAATTCTACCCTTTCGCCACTGGTGCCATCCATATTTTTTGGCAACCCCATAACTACTGTGTCAACTTGATTGTCTTTGATAACTTTTGCTAGGTATATTAAGTCATCTTCTTCATTTTTACGACTATAAGTTTCATAACCATTAGCAATAATTCCTAGCATATCGCTCATTGCGATACCTATGCGAACATCGCCATAGTCTAATCCCATTTTGCGCATAAACACCTCGACAGTCAAAATTTAACTAAAAGTATTTTACCATAATTAAAGCAAAAATAAAAGTGTTTTATGCAAAATTATTGTTTTGGAGCAAAAACCAGACTGTTTTATATAAAAAAAGATAGAGCAATGCCCTATCTAAAAAAGCTATTTTAATTGATTTGTCATGTCTTTTGCCTTTTGTTTTACTAGTTTTGTGCCTCTTTGCACAGCTTCTCTTGCTGGCTTGTACATTGTTGCAACGACAGCTCCTATGCAAGTGCCAGTCACTAAACCAAAAATCATCGCGCCTTTCATAAAAAAAACCTCCTACTTAATACTATTATGAGTTAGTAGAAGGTTGTTTATAATATATTTGTTTGGCAAAATTTACCACTAATCAGCTTTTATTGTAGCTCTTAATTGTCTCTTACGATAATCTCTAATAGCATCTTCGACAGCTTCTTGAGCTAACATAACGCTTTGCTTTTTGCTAGCTGGCAAAGTTCCAACAATTTCGGTAATATCTTGTGCAGATAACTCTAAAGCTTGCTCTACAGATTTGCCTTTAATAAGGCCCATAGCAACATCAACACATACTATTGTTGCTACACTACCAAAAACTTTTGCTTTTGCTTGTTCTATAATATTATCTTCTATCTTTAGAAAAACTTTTATAACATCGCCTTGTGCAGCATCACCGACTTTACCAATACCACTGCAACTGCGAATTTCACCAGAGTTTTTTAGGTGTTGAAATATACTAATAATCTTTTCGTTGTACATACTCTAACTCCTTATTTTTTACTCTTTTTTGTAAGAGGTGACATTTCTCTTAACTTTGAAACATTTTTTTCTAAACAAGTGATAACATAGTCAACTTCTTCTTTTGTAGTTGATTTTCCAAAAGCAAATCTAATAGAACCTTTTGATTGTTCTGGGGTAAGACCAATAGCTGACAATACATGTGATGGTTCTATATCTCCTACTGAACAAGCAGAACCAGTAGAAACTGCAATACCATCAAGGTCTAATAATGTCATCAAAGCTTCGCCATCGATATAGTCAAAGCTGATATTTACTAATCCTGGCAACTTTTGTACTGTTGTGCAGTTAACTTTGATATCTGGTATAAGTTTTACTATGTTGTTAGTAAAGTACTCTCTCATAGTTTTTAACTTTTTGTTGTTAACTGACATATCTCTTGCAGCGATCTCTACAGCCTTGCCAAAGCCAACTGCTCCAGCAACATTGACTGTGCCAGCACGCTTGCCTTTTTCTTGGTTGCCACCATAGATAATGTTGTTTATTTTTACACCTTTTCTTACATACAAAGCGCCAATACCCTTTGGTCCGTATAGTTTGTGAGCACTCATGGTAAGAGCATCTATGCCAATAGATTTTACATCTATGCTAATTGCACCAACAGCTTGTGTTGCATCTGTATGAAAAACTGCATTTTTCTCATGAGCTATTTTTGCAATTGTTTGAAGGTTTTGAATAATACCAATCTCGTTGTTTGCCGCCATAATACTAACCAAAATTGTATCATCATTAAGATTATGTATAAGGTCTACAATACTAACAAAACCATTGGCATCAACTGGCAAATATGTCACTCTAAAACCAATAGTCTCCAAATATTTGCAAGCATCCAAAACACTTTTGTGCTCAATTTTTGAAGTTATAATATGATTGCCTTTAGCTCTATTTGCAAGTGCAAGACCAATAATAGCCCAGTTGTTAGCTTCTGTACCACCAGAAGTAAAATAAATTTCGCTACCACCGGCGTTAATTGCTTTAGCTATTCTGTCTCTAGCTCTATCAAGCAATGCTACACTTTCTCTACCAAAAGAATGTAAGCTAGATGAATTGCCATAAACATGGTTAAATACTGGCAACATTTCGGTTAAAACTTCGTTAGAAACATAAGTAGTAGCCGCATTGTCTAAATAAACTTTTTTCATAAATACCTCTTATAAACTTAATGTATTAAGTTATACTTTACCCCTAAATAATAACATAGGACTGACAAACTGTCAATCCTACTTTTTTTATATTTATTCGCCTTTTAGGGCTTTGATAATGTCTTGTTTTTGTCTAAAACCAACAAGGCGTTGTCTTTCTTTGCCGTTTTCTAAAACGACCATACAAGGTATGCTCATAATGCCAAATTGTTTTGACAAGTCGTAGTTTTCGTCTACATTAATTTTTGCTATAGCGTAGTCTTCGCCCACTTCTTGTGCAACCTTGTCTAGTATTGGTGACAACATCTTGCAAGGACCACACCAGTTAGCGTAAAAATCTACTAAAACTACTTGTTTAGATGCAACAAATTCTTCAAAAGTTTTTTCTTCTAAATGTACTACTTCTGCCATAAACAACTCTCCTTTATTTTACAAAAAACTCTACTACCTTATCTACGGCAACTTTTTCTTCTTGGCCGTTAGACATATCTTTGATAGTGACTATATTATTGTCAAGTTCTTCTTGTCCTAGACAAATAACATATTTTACATTAAGTTTGTTTGCATACTTAAACTGTGCCTTAAAGCTTCTTTCTAACAAATCAACTTCGCAGCTAATACCATTTTGTCTCAACACATTAGCGATCTCGACATCTAGGTTGGTATCAATATTTGGTTGTTTTGCCACATAAACTTGGGCTAATTCGTTATTTTCTACTTCGCTTGCAAGTTGTTCTTTGATCATCAAAAGTCTTTCTATACCCATACCAAAACCAACTGCTGGTGTGTGTGGACCACCTAATTGTTCTACTAGGCCATCGTATCTGCCACCACCACCAACTACACCGGTTGCTCCTAGGCCATTGATGTTGGCATAAAACTCAAATACAGTGCGAGTATAATAATCCAAACCTCTAACAACATTGTAGTCGATAACATAATTAATTTTTTGAGCGTCCAAAAGTTTTATAATTGCAGCAAAATGATCTTTGCAATCTTGACACAAAAAGTCTTGTATCATAGGTCTACCTTGCAACAATTTTTGGCAATTGTCTACTTTACAATCAAGTATACGCAATGGGTTTGTCTCATATCTGCGCTTGCAATCGCCACACATATTGTCTAATCTCGAAGCGATAAAATCTCTCAAGGCTTGGTTGTATTTTTTTCTACATTCTGGGCAACCGATACTATTAATATGTACAGTCACATCGCCAAGACCAATTCTTTTTAAGAAAACAGATGCTAATTTGATAACTTCTGCTTCCATCTTTGGGCTATCGCTACCATAATATTCAATACCAAATTGGTGATGTTGTCTTAGTCTGCCTGCTTGTGGATTTTCGTATCTAAAGATTGGACTAATATAGTACATTTTTGTAGGTTGAGGGTTGTTAAAAAGACCATTTTCGATATAGCTACGAGCTACGCCAGCAGTACCTTCTGGTTTAAGGGTTATACTTCTTTCGCCCTTATCCAAAAAGGTGTACATTTCTTTGTTTACAATGTCAGTTGTATCGCCTACACCACGCAAAAATAGTTCTGTATGTTCAAATACAGGAGTCCTAATTTCTTTTACATTAAATAGCTTTGCAACTTCTCTTGCAGTGCCTTCTACAAAGTGCCACTTGTAAGCATTTTGAGGCAACATATCTTTTGTACCCTTTGGTATTTCTATCATAAGATTCTCCTTTTGTTAATTATAATACATATTTTCTCAAGTCATGAGCTTTTACAACTGTGTTTAGAGCTTTGTTAACATATTCTTTGTCAACAACAACATCTAGCATTGGATGTTCGCCATTGGCGTTAAAGCTAATATCTTCTAGCAACAACTCCATAATTGTATGCAAGCGTCTTGCACCCAAGTTTTCGCTAATCTCATTTTCTTGCTCTGCATATTGAGCAATCGCCTCAATAGCATCTGGCTTAAAGATAAGATTGATGTTGTCTACTTTTAACAATTCTTGATATTGCAATGTAACAGCATTTTTTGGTTCTGTTAATATTTTTACAAATTCTTTTGCAGTTAGGTTGTCAAGTTCTACCCTAATAGGAAAACGACCTTGCAACTCTGGTATCAAATCTTCTACTTTGCTTATATGGAAAGCACCAGCAGCTATAAACAAAATATAATCAGTTCTAATTAAACCATACTTGGTTGTAATAGTGCTACCTTCTACAATAGGCAAAATGTCTCTTTGTACACCTTCTCTACTTACTTCTGGGCCGTTGCCAGAACTCTTGCCTGCTATTTTGTCTATCTCATCAATAAAGATAATACCTTCATTTTCGGCACGGCGTATAGCTTCGCTATTAACAGTATCAAGATCGATAAGTTTATCACTTTCTTCTTGCATCATAATCTCTCTAGCTTGTTTTACTGTCAATTTGCGTTTTTTGCGTTTTTGAGGAAACATGTCTCCAAAAATACTACCGATATTAATTTCTGCACCACTACCTGGCACCATTTCGATAGCTTTTGGCATGTCTTTTACATCTATTTCGATAAGTTCGTTGTCATAATCACCGCGTTCTAAACGCTCTTTTATAACTTTTTTGTGTGATTCTTCGTCAATTGTCACATCTTGAGATGCTTTTTTGATTGGATAAACAACATCAAACAATCTCTTATCAACAACTGGTTTTGCCTTTTCGGCTACTTCTTGTATTTTTTCTTCTTTTACTAATCTTACAGAAACTTCTACCAAGTCTCTTATCATGCTCTCAACATCACGACCAACATAACCAACTTCTGTATATTTGGTTGCTTCGACCTTAACAAAAGGTGCTTTTACCAATCTTGCAAGTCTTCTTGCAATTTCGGTTTTACCTACACCAGTAGGACCTTTTAAGATGATATTTTTTGGTGTGATTTCGTCTTGCATATTTTTTGGAAGTTGACTGCGGCGATATCTATTGCGCAATGCTATTGATACAGCCTTTTTTGCTTTGTCTTGACCAATAATGTACTTATCTAGCTCTGTAACGATTTGTTTTGGTGACAAATTCATAATTAAACCTCCTCAACAGTAATATGATTGTTGGTAAATACACATATACCAGACGCAACAGTTATTGCTTTTGTAGCAATCTCTTTTGCAGTTAGCTCGGTATTTTCTACCAAAGCAGTTGCAGCTGCTAATGCATAATTACCACCAGAACCAATGGCACATATACCGTTTTCTGGTTCGATAACTTCACCAGTACCAGAAAGAACCAAAAGTTTTTCGCTATCGGCAACGATAAGCATTGCTTCTAGTTGTCTCAATGCTTTGTCTAGTCTCCACAAAGATGCTAGCTCTACTGCACTGCGCATAAGGTTGCCAGAATATTTATTAAGCATTTCTTCAAAACGATTGCACAAGCTAAACGCATCTGCAACAGAACCTGCAAAACCAGCAACAACCTTGTTGTTATACAATCTTCTTACTTTAACAGCATTGTTCTTAAAAACAACACTTTGTCCCAATGTCACTTGGCCATCGCCTGCAATAGCTGTTTTGCCATCACGCTTAACTGCAACGATAGTTGTACCCTTAAATTCGTTCATATTATTCTCCTAATTCATTTTTGATTACTTGTGACAACTCTTGCATTGATCTTTCAAAGATCATTTGCTTTTTTTGTTTGTCGTCTTTTATTTTTATATCTAATGCATTTATAATGCCATAATTACTATTCATTGGCTGAAAGTTTACTGGACTTGCATTTGTAATATAATTAATTATAGCACCAATCATAGTGTTTGGCGATAAATTTATACAATTTTTTTTGTTTAGTTTTTGATACACATTTAGCGCTGCTATAAGGCCACTTGCAGTGCTCTCCATATATCCTTCTACACCACTTAACTGTCCTGCGATATAGATGTTAGGATGTTCTTTTAGAGCAAATGTATTGCTCAACAATTTTGGTGCATTAATATATGAGTTGCGATGCATAACACCATATCTAACAAAGTTAGCTTTGTGCAAGGCTGGTATCATACTAAATACTCTTTTTTGTTCTGGATAAGTAAGGTTTGTTTGAAAACCTACCAAGTTGTACAAAGTACCTACTGCATCTTCTTTGCGAAGTTGTACAACAGCATATGGTTTTGTGCCTGTGTGAGGATTAACCAAACCAACAGGTTTTAGAGGGCCAAATCTTAAAGTATCTTTACCTCTCTTTGCCATAACCTCAACCGGCATACAACCTTCAAAAACTTTTTTGTTTTCAAAATCTTTTAGTTCTACGCTTTGAGCAGTGATAAGTTGATTGTAAAAATCAAAATATTCTTGCTCGTTCATAGGACAATTAATATAGTCACCATCACCTTTGTCATATCTATCAGCTACAAAGCTGTAGTTTTTGTCAATACTATCAAAAGTGACAATCGGACTAGATGCATCAAAAAAATACATATAGTCTTGTCCCAAAAGCTCATGCAAACTCTCAATCAAGCCTTGGCTTGTAAGAGGTCCAGTAGCAATAATAACTGGCACATCTTTTGGTATATCTACTACTTCTTGATTAATGATATTAACATTTTCAAAACTTCTAATTTTGTCAGTTATTGCTTGAGCAAATTTTTCTCTATCAACTGCCAAAGCACCACCTGCTGGCACCCTACAGTCATAAGCAGTTTTTACTATAAGACTGTCCAACGCCAAAAGTTCTTGCTTTAATAAACCAGATGATGTTGTCACCTGATCGCTCTTTAGAGAATTGCTACAAACAAGTTCTGCCAAATTAGCATTGTGATGGGCTGGCGAAAACTTAACAGGCTTCATCTCATAAAGGTCTACGCTTATGCCTCTTTTTGCTAGTTGATAACAAGCTTCGCTACCAGCTAATCCGCCGCCTATGACTATTACTTTATTTATCATTTTTTGTCTCACTTGTTTCGTAATTGCATTGTTGGTTAGAACATTTATAACGAGTTTCTTTTTTTAATTCTTTCTTTGTAAGATAACTGCCACAGGTTGGACACTTTTTGTCGGTTGGTATATCCCAACTCTTAAAGTCACATCCTGGAAAACCACTACATCCGTAGAAAATTTTGCCAGTCTTTGACTTACGCTCAAAAACATCTTTGCCACATACTGGACAAACACCCACAGGATCTTTTTTGATAACATCATCAATGCTTTTTATGTTTTTACATTTTGGATAATTAGCACAAGCTAAAAACTTACCGTATCTACCTTGTTTTACAACCATGTCTCCGCCACATTTGTCACACTTAATGTTTAGATCTTCTAGTTGCTTATCAACTTCTTGTTCTGCCTTTGTGACAGGTTTGTCATTAAGTTGTTTTATGTTGCGGCATTTTGGAAAGTTAGGACAAGCCAAAAATTTGCCATATCTACTCTCTCTAACTACCATGTTAGCTCCGCACTTATCGCATTTTACATCGCTAACTTCTACTTGCATTTTTATTCTTTGACTACCAGTCATAGCAAAATGCACTTTATCTTCAAAACCATCATAAAAGTTTGCTACAATGTTTTGCCATTGTTGTGAGCCTTCTTCTACAAGGTCGAGTTTGTCTTCCATCTCTGCAGTAAATGATATATTCATTATATCCGCAAAGAACTTTTCTAAAAATTCTGTAACAGTTATACCAAGCTCTGTAGGTATTAGATACTTACCATCTTTTTCGGTATATTTACGAGTAGCAAGTACAAGTATAGTTGGCGCGTATGTCGCCGGTCTACCTATACCTTTGTCTTCCATTGCCTTAACCAATGTAGCATCTGTATATCTAACTGGTGGCTTTGTAAATTTTTGTTCGGTCAAAACATCTTTTAACAAAAGTAAGTCACCTTCTTGCAAGTCTGGCAAATTGTTAGAAGGAGTTTCTTTTTCTTTGTCTTGGTCAACTTCTTCGTATACTTTGTATGCGATCGTAAAACCAGCAAATAAAGGAGTTTTGCCTGTAAGCTTAAAGCCATAATCGCCAGCGCTTATTGTCACAGTCAAAGTATTATAAGTTGCTTCACTCATTTGACTTGCCAAAAATCTGTCATAAATAAGTTTATACAACTTGTATATATTAGAGCTTGCACCCAAAGAAGCTTTGATATCTTCTGGTGTACGCTCTAGAGATATTGGTCTAATTGCCTCGTGGGCATCTTGTACATTCTTTTTACTTTTGAAAGTATTATATTTTTCTGGCACATATTCGTTGCCATATTTATTTATAATAAACTCTTTTGCCATTGCTTGAGCTTCTGGACTAACACGAGTAGAGTCTGTACGGATATATGTGATAAGAGCTACTTTGCCTTCACCTTTTAGGGCAACACCTTCGTACAATGATTGTGCACTAGAAGTGACTTCTTTTAGTGACATGTTAAGTTTATTCATTGCATCTTGTTGCATTGTACTTGTGATAAAAGGTGCTGGTGCTGCAGACTTGCTAATAGTTCTCTTTACGCCATCTACAACAAAGTCTTGAGCTTTGATATAACCTACGATATCTTTTGTCACATTCTCATTAGGGCTAGTATACTTTTTGCCTTTATAGGTAGCAAGCGCCGCCTTAAAAGGATTAGAATTGCCTTTTGTTAAAAGCGCATTGATATTCCAATACTCTTCTGGCTTAAACTCGCGAATTTCTTTTTCTCTATCTACTACCAACTTTAGGGCAACAGATTGTACACGACCTGCAGACAAATTGCTCTTTATCTTATTGCATATAACAGGAGAGACTTTATAACCAACTATTCTATCAAGAACTCTTCTACCTTGTTGAGCGTGTACAAGATTCATATTAATAAGTCTTGGCTTACTAATAGCTTTTTGCACTACTTGCTTTGAAATTTCGTTAAATTCTACCCTGCAAGGTACATCTTCTTTTATACCAAGTACTCTCTCTACATGCCATGCGATAGCTTCACCCTCTCTATCAGGGTCGGTTGCGATAAAGACATTGCCATATTGTTTGTATTTGCGGCGCAAATCTTCTATTATGTCTTTTTTGTCTGGCATTATCTCGTAGCGAGGTTCAAAATTATTATTAATATCAATAGCCAAAGATTTTGCAGGTAGGTCTACAATATGACCTTTTGTTGCAACAACTTCATAATCTTTGCCCAAATATTTTTGTAAGGCGTCTTTTTTACCAGGTCCTTCGATGACAACTAAATTCATCTAAATCTCCTTTTTTATTTCGAGTAAATATTACCCGCAAGTTTTTTGATTATCCCACGAATTGACATTGTTGTCAACAAAGTGGTAAGCGTTTTTACATCTAATTTTGTCTTAATTAATATTTCTGCAAAAGCAAGTTCTTCATCTCCCAAAACATCCAAAATCATCTGTTCTTGGCTAGATAATTCAAACATTGTTTGCTGGCGTGGTTGGTATTTGATATTGTATTCATCCAAAATATCTTCTACACACACCACTGCTTTTGCTTGCGAATTGCTAATAATTCTATTACAGCCAGCACTAACTCTGCTGGTTATGTTTCCTGGTACGGCATACACATCAATACCACAGTCTAAAGCATAGTTTTTTGTATACATAGAACCAGACTTTTCATCCGCTTCTGTTATAAGTACACCTTTGCTCAAAGCAGCAATAATGCGATTGCGTATAGGAAAATAATAAGGCTCTGCCTTTTCATTTGGCTTGCATTCTGTTATTAGCAAACCGTTTTTTATAATATCTTGAGCAAGGTTATAGTTAGTTGGTGGATATATATAATCAAAACCACCAGCAAGTACAGCTATAGTCTTGCCATTATTGTCTAAACATATTTGGTGTGCAACAGTATCTACACCACTAGACAAACCACTTACAATACAAAAGCCACCAATAGTAAGGCCTTTTGCAAACATCTCGGTGACCGTTCTACCATAGTTGGTTATACGACGAGTACCAACAATTGCAAAGTTATTGCTTTGAAGCAGTGTTATATCACCTTTATAAAACAAAACCAAAGGTGGATTGTCTACATTTTTAAGATTATCAGGATAAGCATTGCTCTCTATGGTCACTACTCCTGTTTGAGAGTTGTTCAAAGTGGCAACATAATTATCAACAAAATTAATATTGTTATTATCTAGCATGCTTTGATATGTTGCAAAGTCTAATACTTCTAATATTTTTATTTTGTCTTTGGCAAAGTTATCAAACAACTCACTCGCGCTCGAATACATTTCTAACAACAATTTGCGTTTATGATAAGTCAAATTGTTGCTAGCAACAAGCCATACCAAAGCTTTTTCTTCTTTATTAAGCACTAATATCTCCCCTAATAATTTTTATTTTTGTGCATTATATCCAATACTTGTTGTCAAGATTGCGATAGCTAATCGCCTCTATCAAGTGCTCCATACCAATATCTTGGCTACCGTCTAGATCTGCTATAGTTCTTGCAACTTTTAGTATACGATCATGAGCTCTTGCACTTAACTTAAATTTATCAAATGCCTGCTCCATTATCTTTTGTTGCTCTTTGGTTAGTTTGCAATATTTTTTTATCATAGATGTGTTCATCTTGCTATTGCTATGAACTTTTGTACTGGCAAATCTTTGATGTTGATATCGTCTAGCACTCTCTACTCTAGTTCGTATGCTTTGTGAACTTTCTTCGGCTACTTCGCTAGACAGCTCATCAAAAGTCAGACTATCAACTTCTACATGAAGATCAATTCTGTCCATCAAAGGGCCACTCAATTTGTTTAGATACCTATGTATTTGCATAGGGGTACATTTACATTCATGCACTTTGCTACCATAATTGCCACATGGACAAGGATTCATGCTAGCTATCATAGTAAACTGTGCAGGGTACTCAACAGTTTGAGCATTTCTTGCTACAGTTATAACACCATCTTCTAATGGTTGACGCAAAGTCTCAATAGTATATCTGGTATACTCTGGCAGCTCGTCCAAAAATAACACACCATTATGTGCAAGGCTTATCTCGCCTGGTTTTGCATTTTTGCCACCACCGGTTAAGGCAACAGTTGTTGCTGTATGATGAGGCGCTCTAAAAGGTCTACTTGTTATTATACCAACTTTATTGTCTAAAACCCCAGCAATGCTGTGGATTTTTGTCACTTCTAAAGCTTCTTCAAAAGTCATCGTTGGCAAAATAGAAGGGAAACATTTTGCAAGCAATGTTTTGCCACTACCTGGCGGACCTATCATCAAAACATTATGCCCACCTGCAGCAGCTATCTCCAAAGCTCTCTTTGCGCTAGCTTGACCCTTTACCATAGAAAAATCAAACGCACATACATTGTCTTCTATAGCAGTTTCGTAAGTTTTATAATCAACAGGTTTAATACTACTAACGCCTTGTAATATATCAAAAACCTCTTGTAATGTCTTAACGGCATAAATCTCTATACCTTGTATAAAACTCGCCTCTTGGGCATTGTCAAACGGTATAAATATCTTTTTTACATGCATATCTCTTGCAGATATAAGCATCGGCAAAAGGCCATTTATCTTCCTTACACTACCATCTAAAGATAGCTCACCAACAAAATAACTATCAGCAACAGCATCTACACTTATTTGGTTAGTTGCAGATAACAAACCAACTGCAATTGGCAAATCATAAAAAGAACCTTCTTTTTTTATGTCGGCAGGAGCTAGGTTGATTGTTATTTTGTCTATAGGAAATTTTAGATTGCTATTTTTTATAGCAGATCTAACCCTTTGTTTTGACTCTTTGATAGAAGTATCAGCAAGACCTACAATGTCATAACTTGGCAAGCCTTTGTTGATATCAACTTCTACTTTTACCAAATAACCATCTAGCCCTACCAATCCAAAACTATTAACTATAGAAAGCATATGGCGTGTTTTCTCCTAATTAAAAACTAATTTTATTGTAGACCAATTAAAAAAATAACACAACTAATATAACAAAATTAATCAAAAAATAATTACATATATAATATATGTAGTTTTTTACGCCAAAAAAGACATAAAAAAAGAAAGGTCAAATGTGACCTTTCTAATTTTATCTTCTTTCTTTGATCTTTGCTGCGTTGCCTGTTCTATCTTTTAGATAGTACAATTTAGCTCTTCTAACTTTACCTTTCTTAATAACCTCAATCTTGTCAATTTTTGGGCTATGTAGAGGGAAAGTTCTTTCAACGCCAACGCCAAATGAAATTCTTCTAACTGTGAAAGATTCTCTTACGCTGCCGTTCTTTCTTGCGATAACAACGCCTTCGTACGCTTGAATTCTTTCTTTGTTACCTTCGATGATCTTAACATATACTTTAACAGTATCGCCAACTTCAAATTCAGTAACATTCTCTTTAAGATTTTCTTTCTCAATGATGTCGATAAGATTCATGACTTATACCTCCCTATTAAACTAAATGTTCATGCCCAGCGAGTTAAAAAACTGCATAAATTGGCAGAGGACCATCCGAAGTCGTAAACGATTATACTATAGTCAAAACAAAAAATCAAGCACTTTTTGAAAAAAATAAAAATATTTTTATTTATATTATATATTATCATTTTTTGCACATTTTATGTCTAAACATGACAAATAATAAGTGCATTTGCACACATTACACCACCTATTTAATTGACAACTTTTTATACAAAAGTATAATAAGTATGAAAAGTATAACTTATACATAAAAGGAGAACCCAATGGACAAAAACAAACTTGTAGGTATATGCAAAGTTGGTGAAAAAGGACAAATCGTTATCCCAAAAGAAATGAGAGATATGTTTGACATAAAACCAGGCGACTCTGTCATCGCCCTATGCGACAAAGAAAAAGGCATTGCCCTACTAAAAGCAGATGTTATCGAAAATTTGACCGACAAGTTGTTAGGCCAATAAGGAGATATAGTTGTATGAACATTATAACCATAAAAGATGTGTGTAAAAATTACAAAACAACAAAGGCATTAGACAACATCTCTTTAAGCATAAAACAAGGTGAATTGTTTGGCCTACTTGGCATAAACGGGGCCGGCAAAACAACTCTTATAAAAATTCTTTGTGGCCTAACAAAAAAGACCAGCGGCTCTATAACCATTAACGGCCTTGACCTTGACAAAGATATTAACAAAATTAAAGAAATTATAGACATCTCCCCTCAAGAAACATCAGTTGCAAACAACCTTACTGTAAAAGAAAATTTAGAGTTTTTTGCTAATATTTATAATAACAACAATACCAACACAATAACCGAAATTGTTGATATTTTTAACCTTAATGATGTGTTAGATCAAAAAGCAAAAACTTTGTCTGGCGGATACAAAAGAAGACTATCTATAGCAATAGCGCTTATCTCTAACCCAAAAATTTTGTTTCTTGATGAACCAACACTAGGTTTGGATGTTTTTGCTAGAAGAGAACTTTGGGCTATTATAAAAAAATTGCACAAAAAGATTACTATTATTTTGACATCACATTATCTAGAAGAAATTGAAAGTTTGTGTGACAGAGTTGCTATATTGTCACACGGCAAATTGTTGCATACAGGCAACATTAAAGAAACCTTGCAAAAAACAAATACAAAAACTTTTGAAGATGCCTTTATAAAGTTAGTGGAGGCAAAACATGAATAAAACTTTTAACTTTTATAAAAGAAACCTAAAAGAAATTTTAAGGGACCCTATTATTTATATTTTTTGTTTAGGTTTTCCTATTGCCATGTTTTTGTTGTTTTATCTAATAAGCAGCTTTAGTGGCGAGCAGTTGCCAACTTTCGAATTATTATCATTATTACCTGGCATAATGGTTTTTTCATATTCGTTTGTTATGCTAACTCTTGCAATTGTCGTATCTAAAGATAGACAAACATTTTTCTTAAAACGCCTATACTCTTCTCCAATGAAGTCTTATGATTTTATTTTAGGATATTTTCTTGTAGGCTTGTTTATAGGCTTATTACAAAGCATTGTTTGCATCATAGCTGGGTTAATAATTGCACTAATAACCAATGCTGCCTTTGTATCTATAGGCAATATATTACTTTTGATAATTGCACAACTACCTATACTTATAACGAATATCTTTTTGGGCATATTATTTGGCACATTATTTAATGACAAATCTGCCCCTGGTATTTGTTCGTTATTTATCAGTTTATCTGGCATAATCGGAGGCTGCTGGATGCCTCTAGAAACAATGGGTGGATTTGCAACTTTTTGTAGATTTTTACCATTTTACCCATCAGTTTATATAGGTAGAACAATCACAAACGCTACTAACGCATTTGGCTTTAACTATGTTTTTGATAGTGTGGCAAGTTTAGGTATGATACCAATATTTGTCTTTATGTTTGCTAGCATTATCTTAACTATTATTACCTTTAAGAAAAGTATGGTTAGTGACAAATAACCCATATAGGAGAAAAACAATGATAAAGACAAAAAGACTTTTTATCACACACTTTACCCCAGATATGGCAAAAGCGGTACACCTTAACTCTCTTGACGAAGATAATAAAAAATTTAATCCTAACGAAGTATTTGAAACACTAAAAGATGCACAAAGTGTAGTTGAGTTTCTTATAAGTGTTTATAAAAATGGCAATGGTCCTTTAGCATACCCTATCTTACTTAAAGACAACACAAACATAGGATATGTTCAGGCAGTGCCTATAAAAAACGAGTCATGGGAGATTGGCTACCATGTTGCAAAAGAATATACAAACAACGGCTACGCAACAGAAGCAGTAAAAGCTTTTTTGCCCAATATAATGCAACAACTTAACATAAAAACAATATACGGCATATGTATCGCCGAAAACATTGCCTCAATAAAAGTTTTAGAAAAAACAGGTTTTGTAAAAGAATTTGAAGGCATTGGTACATATCAAGGCAAAAAAAGAAATATTTGTAAGTATATTTATAAATTAACTCAATAAACCAATATTAATAAAAAAGAGCATTCATTGTTTTGAATGCTCTTTTTGTTTATATATTTTTACAACTAAACCAAAGTCACTTTTAAGAAGTTCTTTTTACCTTTTTTAAGAATAATATAACCTTCTTCAAAGTCTTTTTCGGTCAAAACTTGATTAAAGTCTTTTACCTTAACATCGTTAATAGCTAGACCATTTTGCTCTACAAGTCTTCTTGCTTCTGACTTTGATGCAACAAAGTTAGTAATTGTTGTCACCAACTCTACAACCTTAAGGTCTTTTAGGTCAGCTTTTGCAAGATCATAATTTGGCACATTTGTTAGATCAATGCCACCTTGGAACAAAGCTTGAGAAGCTTGCTCTGCAATTTTTGCATCTTCTTCGCCACGAACAAACTTTGTTATTTCGTATGAAAGAACTTTTTTGGCATTGACAATATCATCTGCAATAAGCTTTCTTACAGTTGCCATATCAATATCTGTAAATAGCGCAAACATCATCTCTACACAAGCATCTGGTGTTTGGTATACACCTTGGTAAAAATCATATGCAGAAATTTTGTCTTTATCAATCCAGATAGCACCTTTTTCGGTTTTGCCCATCTTTTTGCCTTCTGGAGTAAGTAGCAATGGATTAGTTGCACCAACAAGTTGAACATTGGTATTGTTAGCAAAGTTAAGTTTGCGTTGCAACTCAACACCAGCAACAATATTGCCCCATTGATCGCCACCACCATATTGCAAAGTACAGCCATACTCTCTATTAAGGTGTACAAAATCATATGCTTGCATTAACATATAACCCATCTCAAAGAATGTTAAGCCACCCTCTTCTATACGGTTAGCATATATCTCGTTAGATAGCATTTTGTTTACATTAAAGTGTACGCCTATCTCTCTCATAAAGTCGATATAGTCATAACCCTTAAACCAATCAGCATTGTTAACAATAATAGCAGGATTGTCACCTTCGAAGTTCAAAAATACCTTAAGAGTGTTTTTTATCTTTTCGATATTTTGGCTAATTTGTTCTTTTGTTAACATTTTACGAAGTTCTGTTCTGCCAGAAGGATCACCAACACATGCAGTTGCGCCACCCATTAACAACAAAACCTTGTGACCAGCTTGTTGAAAGCGTCTCAAAATGCAGTATGGTACGCAGTGTCCAATATGCAAGCTATCTGCTGTAGGGTCTGTACCTTCGTACAAAGTAATTGGCTTGCCACTTTCTAACATTTCTTTTAGTGCCTTTTCGTCTGTACATTGGTACAAAAGGCCTCTTTCTTTTAGTGTTTCAAATAATTTTGTATCCATAATCAATCCTTTTAATAAAAAAAGCACACCATCCTCAAAATTTTAAGGACGAAGTGTGCTTTCGTGGTACCACCTTAATTTATCTAAAACAAATTTTAGACCTCTATTTATCTTTTTGTAGCAAAAAATAAAAAACTCTTTGCTCGTGATATTGTAATTCAAAATTATTCTCTCAAAATCTTTCACCAACCGATTTCTCTCTATATCAAGCGATAACTTCTACTATGTATCAGTCTCTGCAAATATTTAACTATGTATTATTGTAAACATTTTTTATATTTTGTCAAGGCTAAAAGGCATCTTTTATATGTGTTATTTTACAATCTTTTTTGTCACCGACAATTTCTATCACATCAAATCTAACAGACATATCTGATAAACCTTTTGCCTTAAGATAAGCTGTGGTAGTTAGCCTTATTTTGTTTTGTTTTTTACAATCAACCGCTTCTCTAGGATATCCAAATTTTAACGAAGATCGCGTCTTTACCTCTACCACAACCAACACATCATTATCATATGCAACAATATCAAGCTCACCTATTTTGTTGGTTATATTGCATTGTATATTTTTATAACCTAGTTGCTTTAAGTACTTTACCGCCAAAGCTTCGCCAATATTACCTATTTCTTTGTTAATCATTTTTACCTACAAAATTTTTTATAAAACTATCTCTATGAATATCGCATTTGCCATATTGCTTTAATGCGTCTATGTGTGCTTTTGTTCCATAGCCTTTGTGCTTTTCAAAACCATATTGCGGATATGTCTTTGCATACTCTAACATCAATCTATCACGATATACTTTGGCCAAAATGCTAGCAGCTGCAATGTTATAACTCTTTGCATCGCCTTTTATAATACTCTCTTGCATAACATCTATATCTAACTTAACAGCATCTATCAAAACCACATCTGGCACAATATTTAAGTTTTTTACAGCCATTTTCATGCCTAATTTTGTAGCATTAAGAATATTAATATCATCTATAGTATCTTTGTCAATCGCAACTATACTATAAGAGACTGCTGTTTTAATAATTTGTTCGTACAAAGCTTCACGCTTTTTTTCGGTCAACTTTTTGCTATCATTAATACCATCAATTATTTTGTCAGACTGAAGTGGCATAATAACACACGCACACACAACAGGTCCAGCAAGTGGTCCCCTGCCGGCTTCGTCAATGCCAGCAATATACGATAGATGTTTATATTTATTTTCGTACTCAAACATATCTTTTGTAGTCATCTAAAATAATCTTCCCAAACTTACCTTTTCTAAAATCATCAACTATCATACGAGCACATCTATCATAGTCTGGCTCATTGCCTTTTAGTACACACTTTCTTGCAAAGCATATATCATCAAAAATTTCGATTATTTCTTGCTCGTCTGTTATTTCGATATTATATCTTTCACACAAAACATCGCGTTTTAGGTCCTTAAAATCTCTCAAAAGGTTGAAAGCAAGATCGTTGATATCTAAAACATCGTCTTTAATACTGCCGATATAAGCTAAATTTTTGGCTATATTTTGATCTTCAAAACTTGGCCATAATGTACCCGGCATATCCAAAACTTCTATACCATTGTCAATGGTCACCCATTGTTTGCCTTTGGTCACACCAGGTCTATTGCCGGTCACTGCTCTAGCAACACCGCAAAGGTTATTTACCAAAGTGCTCTTGCCGCTATTTGGCACACCAACAACCATAGCTCTAATAATTTTGTTAATATTTTTTGCCTTATAGCTATCTATCTTATCTTTCATAAGTTTTTTGATAAGACCAACAATAACTTTGCAGCTGTTTGACGCTGTAGCATTAAGAGCAACAGCAACACTATCATTAGATGAAAAATATTGCACCCATTTGTCAAGTTCTTGCTTATTTACAAGGTCACACTTGTTTAATACATATACAATTTTTTTATTACCAATAATAGAGTTTAGTTTTGGATTTTGACAAGAATATGGCGCACGGCTATCCAAAACATATATAATAACATCTACAACTTTTAATTCTTTTTCTATAACTCTCAAGGCCTTTGTCATATGCCCAGGAAACCATTGTATAACCATAAACTCTCCTTTTTTAATTATCTTTATTATCAAGTAAGTCTGGACGGTATTTTTCTGTTTCTAACAATCTTTGTTCAGACTTCCATTTTTCTATCTCTGCGTGGTTGCCACTTAACAAAATTTCTGGGACTCTTAATCCCATAAATTCTTGTGGTCTTGTGTATTGCGGATACTCTAACAAGCCATTGCTAAAACTCTCGTCATCTGTACTTGTGCTATTGTGCAAAACACCCTCGATATATCTACTAACACTATCAACCAAAACCATTGCAGGTATCTCGCCACCTGTCAAAACATAGTCACCAATACTAATTTGCTCGTTGACACATAGCTTGATTATTCTTTCATCCAAGCCTTCGTAGTGGCCACAAATAATAACCAAGTGTTTTACTGTTTTTGCAAGTTCAATTACTTTTTTTTGCTTAAGAACAGTGCCTTTTGGCGACATGTATACAACATAGCTATCTGGTGTCACAACGCTTTGTATGGCGTCATAAATAGGTTGTGGAGTAAGCACCATGCCTGCACCACCACTAAAAGCATAGTCGTCTACTTTTTTGTGTTTGTTTTTAGAAAAGTCTCTAAAATTAACAATATTAATATCAAGCAAATTGTTGTCTTGAGCTCTCTTTAGCAAGCTTGCATTGATAGCAGAAAACATCTCTGGAAAAAGCGTCAAAATGTCTATTTTCATACACGCACCTCTTCTAAAACTTTGCTATCTACGGTCAAAGTTCTTGTATCATAATCAACACTAACTATTAAACTTTTGATAAATGGGAAAGAAAATACCCCTTGTCTACCATAAACAACATAAACATCAGCAGCACCATATTGTTCAATATCTTTGATATTGCCAAGTTCTACCCCGTTATCATCTACCACTCGCATACCAAGCATATCTTCTACAAGGTATTCGTGTTCATTTAGTGTTGGGCCATTATCACGAGTGACTTTAAGTATTTTGCCTCTAAAGTTTTCGGCTTGAGTTCTGTCGGTCAAACCTTTTATTGTGATATAACCAAAACCTTGTCTAACAACACAATGTTCTACCTCATGTGTAGTATTGCCTATTATTACTTCTTTTAGGCCTTTGTAAAAGGCATCATCTTGCATATAAACTTCTAACTTTAGTTCACCCTTTACGCCTTGTGGCTTTAGTACTTTTGCAATAGTTATAGTGTCCATTTTATTTCTCCTACGATATTTTAACACAAAAAATTTGCATATGCAAAATATTTTATTGATATACCTTATCAAAAACAAAAAACAACGGCATAACCGTTGTTTTTATAGCAAGTTATTTTACTTTAATAACATATCTTGCACGACTTCTTGCAGAAGCAGAACGAACAATGTTGCGAATGCTTTGAACAATCTTGCCGTTTTTGCCAATTACTTTACCCATATCGTCTGGGTTAACAGTCACTGTTATAACTGTCACTTTGCCATCTACTGCAGATTCTACAACAACATCGTCTTTGTTTTCTACAAGGTTTTTTACGATATATTCTACAAAACTTTCCATATTATTCTCCTAAAAGATTAAGCGTTTTTGCTTTCTTTTTTAGGTGCAGTAACTTTCTTTGAAGTATAAGGTTTTGCATCTTTAACGATACCAGCCTTAACCAAAAGTGTACGCGCTGTCTCTGTAGGTTGAGCACCATTTTTGATCCATTGAGCTGTTTTGTCAGCATCAAGTTTGATTTCTACAGGTTCTTTAAGAGGGTTAAAATAACCTAGTGTATCGATAACTTTACCATCTCTTGCTGTTCTAGAATCAGCAACAACTACTCTGTAGAATGGTGATTTTTTGTCGCCCATACGAGTTAATCTAATTTTAACTGCCATTATAAAAATTCTCCTTTTGTTGTTTTTTATATATTAAATTTGAAAATATATAACTAATTAATCTTTGCTTTAGAACAAACCTCTAAAAGCACCTTTTTTCTTGCCATTAATTTGCTTCATAAGTTCTTTTGATTGTTCAAACTGTTTTAGCAATCTATTGACATCTTGTATTTGAGTACCACTACCAGCAGCTATACGCTTCTTTTGACCCGCTTTAATAAGTTCAGGGTTGCGACGCTCTCTAGGAGTCATACTTTGAATAATAGCTTTGTTTCTTGCAAGTTCTTTTTCGTCTACTTGTACGCCTTTTAGCTTATTACTTACACCAGGTATCATCGAAATAATATCATTGATGTCACCCATCTTTTTGATACTTTCTACCTGTGCCAAATAATCTTCAAATGTAAAGCTATTTTCTCTAAATTTCTTTTCTAGTTCTTTTGCTTCTTGCTCGGTCACAGCACTTTGTGCTTTTTCGATAAGTGTAAGCACATCACCCATGCCCAAAATTCTAGAAGCCATACGGTCTGGATAAAAAGGTTCGATATCACCAATTTTTTCTCCGACACCACAGAACTTAATTGGCTTGCCGGTCACCTCTCTGATAGACAATGCTGCACCACCACGAGTGTCACCATCAAGTTTTGTCAAGATAACGCCAGTGATGTCTAGGTCTTCGTTAAACTTTTGAGCAACATTGACAGACTCTTGACCAAGCATCGCATCTACAGTAAGTAAGATTTCGGTAGGTGCAACTGCCTTTTTGATTTCTTTAAGTTCGTTCATCAATTCTTCATTGATAGAAAGTCTACCTGCAGTATCGATGATGACTGTGTCATACATCATTTTGTTAGCATACTCAATAGCTTGCTTTGCAGTTTTTACAGGGCTTTGAGTACCCTTTTCAAAAACTTCTGCATTGGCAGCTTTGCCAACAACGCACAATTGAGATATAGCAGCAGGTCTATAAATGTCACCAGCAACTAACAATGGTTTTTTGCCTTGACTCTTAAGATGCATAGCAAGTTTACCACACATAGTAGTTTTACCAGCACCTTGCAAACCACACATCATTATTACTGTTGGTGGATTAGAACTTACAGCCAGCTTTGAGTTATTGCTACCCATAAGAGCTGTTAATTCTTCGTTAACGATTTTTATAACTTGTTGTCCAGGAGTCAAACTCTCTAAAATATTTTGGCCAAGTGCTTTTTCGCTTACAGAGTTAACAAACTTTTTTGCCACCAAAAAGTTAACATCAGCTTCGAGCAAAGCTACTCTAACTTCTCTCATGGCTTCTTTTATCTCTAACTCTGTTAGTCTGCCACGCTTGGTTAGTTTGCTAAAAATGTGATTAAGTCTCTGGCTCAATCCAGAAAATAAAGACATTACATATCCTCCAAAATTTTGTTTAGAGCATCAATTAGTGACTGCTTGTCAATATTATCAATATTGTCCAAAACATCACCAACAGTCTGCTTAATTTTGTTAAATTTTTCTAACAAACCAAGTTTATTTTCATAATCGTTTAAGACATTAACACTGCGCTTAATCAAATCATTAACTGCTTGCCTAGAAGAATTATGAGTTTGTGCAATTTCACTTATAGAGTTGTTGTCAAAGTAAAACTCGGACAAAATTTCGCATTGTTTGTCTGTTAGCAAGTTTTGGTACATCTCTAACAACAAACTATCTCTTAAATTTTGCTGAATATCCATAAGACCCAACCTTTGTCAAGTGAAATTACTTTACAATGCTATTATATACTTTTATAACTTGGTTGTCAACAGTATTTTTGAAAAAAATTTTTATAAAAAACTAAAATATCGCCTCTACAAAATCGTGCGCATTAAATTCGTCAAGGTCATCTATACCCTCACCAACACCGATAAAGCATACTGGCACATTTAGCTCTTGTACAATTTGAAAAACAACGCCACCCTTGCTTGTACCATCAAGCTTGGTAAGAACAATACCATCAATACCTACAGCATCTTTGAAAGCGTTAACTTGAGCTATAGAATTTTGACCGATTGTAGCGTCTAGCACAATAAGATTTACAACTTTTGCATCAGCATACTCTCTTGCAATAACACGATTGATCTTTTTTAGCTCTTCCATAAGGTTAACTTTTGTGTGCAATCTACCTGCTGTATCTACAATAAGTACATCTGTCTTTTTTGCTTTTGCACTAGCTATACCATCATAAACAACAGCTGCAGCATCAGCACCTTCGGCATGTTTTACAATTTTTACATCACTACGCTTTGCCCACTCGTTAAGTTGCTCGCTTGCTGCCGCTCTAAAAGTATCACCAGCTACCAAAGTGACAGATTTTTTTTGCTTTTTGAAATAGTTTGACAGTTTACCTATGGTTGTAGTTTTACCAACACCGTTTACGCCAACTACAGTTATTATTAAAGGATATTGCCACTCTATTTTTTCTGCTTGCAAAAGGATATCTTCTAATACTTTTTTTAGAGCACCTTTTGCTTCTTCTGCCTTATAAATTTTTTGAGTTTTTATCTCTCTTTTTAGATTACTAATAATCTCATTGGTAGTCTCGCTACCGATATCAGAACTAATTAGGATAAATTCTAACTCATCATAAAAGTCATCGTTAATTTCGCCCAAACCAAACAAACTATTAAGTTTGTTAACAAAGGCATCTTTGGTCTTTTTTAGACCACCAACTAATTTTTGAAAAAACCCCATAAAATCACCCTTTTTACATTAATATATTAATTATAACTGTAAATATAAAAAAAAGCAAAAACAAATAACAAAATATTTTTTCAAAGAGAAATATTTAACCAAAAGCAACAAAAAAATGCCCTATAAAGAGCATTTTTTATATTATTTTGCATTTTTTACAGCTTCACTCAACTTTACAGAAACAAGTTTTGATACACCTTTTTCTTCCATGGTTACACCATACAAGCTATCTGCAAGTTCCATAGTTGGCTTACGGTGAGTGATAACGATAAATTGTGTCTCTTGAGAGAAGCGTTTTAGATATGTTGCAAATCTCTCAACATTGGCATCGTCAAGCGCAGCTTCGATTTCGTCAAGCAAGCAGAAAGGCATTGGTCTTAATCTTAATATTGCAAACAAAATTGCAATAGCAGTAAGTGCCTTTTCGCCACCACTAAGCAAGGTGATGCTTTGAAGTTTTTTGCCAGGTGGTTCGGCTACAATTTCTACGCCGGCTTGCAAAGGATCATCACTTTCGGTAAGCTCTAATTTTGCATTACCGCCACCAAACAATTCTTTGAAGATCTTGCTAAAGTTTGCTTGAATTTTTGCAAATTCTGTTTCAAACTTGGTTATCATTTCGGTAGCAAGTTCTTTTATGATTTGTATTAGATCGTCACGAGCTTTGATCAAGTCTTGAGCTTGAGTATTCATCTCTTCATATCTCTCGCCTACAACTTTGCTCTCTTCGATAGCGTTAACATTGACATAACCAAGTCGAGAAATTTCTTTCTTTAATCTACCAGCATTGGTGATACCTTCTTGGATGTCATAGTTTTCTTGTTTTAGCTCTAGACAAGAAGCATATGTAAGTTCGTATTCTTCAAAAATTCTCTCTTGCATTGCCTCAATATCTGTATCGACTTTGGCAAGTGCCATATCTTCTTGATATTTTTTGTCAAGAGCACGGTTTTGTTCTGAAGTCAAAGAACCTCTTTCTTCATCAAGAGCTTTGTTTTCTGATTGAAGTTTTTGCTTATATTCGTCTAGACCTGCAAGTTTTGTTTTTACTTGTTCTAGATTTTTTACAGTTTGATCATATTTTGCTTGATCTTGGTTAACTTCAACAATGCTCATAGCACCTTTTATAGTAGCAGTGACTTTGTTAACAGCTTCGGTAAGATCTTTTATGTTAACTTGTGTTGTCTCGATAAGTTGAGTTAATCTCTCGATCTCTACATCTAGAGCTACAATTTCGCTCTCAATGCTTGCAATATTGATCTTAATAGATGTCATATCTTCGTGGTATTGATCTCTCTTTACCTTAAGATCATTAAACATCTTTTGACGAATTTCGATATTTTCTTGTGCATCATCTTTTGATGTATCAAAATTGCCATTATTTTGGTCAACTTGACTAATAGCAGCAGCTATAAGTTGTACACGCTCTGCAATTTGGTCACGCTCTTGACACAAAGCTATACGCTCTTTGTCATGTTCTTCGACAAAAATGTTAAATTGATCAAGCATTTGGCTCTTTTGAGCATTAGTCACTTGAGTAGAAACTACAAGTTGATTTGCTTGTTCTATTTCGTTATTTAGAGCGATAAATTGCTTGTTTAGGTCAACTTTTAGTTGTTGATAGTTAGCAAATTTTTCTTTTAATTTTTTTAGTTGAGTTGATATTGTTTCTATCTCTGTATCACGCATTAAGATGTTTGATGTGATTGCTTTTTTACTACCACCAGACATAGAACCTTGTGGATTAATAACATCACCATCAAGAGTGACTATCTTAAACGCAAAGCTACTCTTCTTTGCAAGGTTAACAGCATCATTAATGTCATTTACGATAACTGTTCTACCAAGCAATGAGTTAAATACATTGCTAAGTGACTTGTCAAATTTGATAATAGAACTAGCTACGCCATAGCAGTTTTTAACCTTGATCATAAGTTCTTCGGCAGAATTTAGACCTTTTGGTTTCATTGTAGCTATTGGCAAGAATGTTGCTCTACCCAAATTGTTTTGTTTGAGATAATTAATAAGATCTTTGCTGTCTTGCTCGTTGCTGGTTATGATATTTTGTATAGCATTGCCCAAAGCGACCTCAATAGCTGTTTCAAAACCTTGAGGTATAGTCATACTAGATGCTACCAAACCTACTATTTTTTCTTTTAACATACGGTTTGATTCGCTATCTTGCATCAATCTTTTAACGCTATAGTTAAAACCATCATAATCTCTTTGCATATCTTCTAATACTTTTTTGCGGTTTTCTAAAATTTGAATATTAGAAGAAGTATTGTTAAGATCTTCTTGATTTTCGTCTATTTGTTGTTTTAGAGCTGATAATTTTTCATTTTTCTCATCAAGACTCTTTCTTGCACTAACATATTGGTCGTATGATTTTTGTGCATCAGCTTCTACTTGCTTGCGCTCGCTTTGACGAGAAGAGATTTTTTGATTTATAACTTCTATTTTTTTGTCAAGCTCGGTTAAGTTTGCAGTATAAGCTTCTTTTTCTGCCTTTAGAGCAGACAAGTTAGACTTGATATCAGTTAACTTTGATAAAGCATCTATCATTTGGCGTTGCTTTTCGCTAGCCTCTTCTTCGCTTTGTGTTAGTTGATCTACTATTGCTAGATACTTGTTAGAGATCTCTTCTGATTGCTTGCGCAAAGACTCCAAAAGTGCTTGTTGGCTCACCTTTTTGTTTTTGTTAGCTTCTAACAACAACTCTGCATTTTGCATATTCATTTGTTGTTTGTTTAGCTCTGCAGATTTTTGTTGTTGCTCTTCTGTCAAAAATTTAATACGCTCTTTGACAAGGTTTGCCTCACCTGCTCGCTTTTCTAGGCTAACGGTTAGTGTTAATATTTGCTCGTGCAAGTCTTCGATAGTTTTATCAATTTTATCTACTTCTTGCATATTTTCGTTATATTTACGGTTAGCTGCGTCAATACTGCTTTGTTTTAGGCCAATTTCTTCAAGCAACGCATCAATACGATTTTGAATTTTTTGCTTTGTTTCGCTAGCTGTTTCGTATTGATAAATGTAGTTGTTAACTTCATAATTTTTTAGATCTTGTTTTAGTTCAAGATATTTTTTTGCGTTTTCGGCTTGCTTTTTTAATGGTCCAAGTTGACGCTCCAACTCTGCCAATACGATTTGTACTTGACCCAAGTTGTCTTGTGTACGCTCCAACTTGCGCTCTGCTTCTACCTTACGAGACTTAAATTTTGAAATGCCTGCAGCTTCTTCAAATATTGCACGGCGGTTTTCTGGTTTAGAACTGATAATTTCTTCTACCTTACCTTGACCGATAATAGAATAACCATCACGACCAATACCAGAGTCATGCAAAGCATTTACTATATCTTTTAGTCTGCAAGGAGTACGGTTGATAAGATATTCACTCTCACCAGAACGATACAACTTACGAGTAAGCACGATTTCATTAAAGTCTAGGTTAAAGTTGCGTTGTGTATTGTCAAAAACAAGCGAAACTTCGCAGTAGCTTAAACTTTTTCTTTTTTCGGTACCATTAAAGATAACATCTTGCATGCTAGAACCACGCAAAAGCTTGGTTGATTGCTCACCCAAAACCCAACGGATAGCATCGGCAACATTACTCTTACCACAACCGTTAGGACCAACGATAGCTGTGATACCTGGTTCAAATTTTATTGTTAACTTGTCTGCAAATGACTTAAAACCAGCAAGTTCTATTTGTTTGAAATTCACTTTAGTTTTCCTTTTTATTTAATATTTGTATACAGTTTTTTGCAGCTTCTATCTCGGCAAGCTTTTTTGATTTGCCATAGCCGCACGCCATAAACTGTTGATTGATATAAACTTCACTCTTAAAGGCAAATTGCTCATTGTCACTTTCACAACTTTTATAACTTAATTTGTCTTGAGGATTGTGTTGTACCAACTCTTGTAGAGTGGTCTTGTAGTCTATATTGTTTTGTAAAAAGTCTTTTATTAAACTGTCTACATCCAAAAATCTAAATATAAATTTTTTAGCTTCGTCTATACCACCATCAAGGTATATAGCACCAAGCAAAGCTTCGTACAAATCAGCTTTTATCGAAGAAAAATCGGTATTTGTCTGCTTTAACAAACTACTACCAAGTTTTACATAGTCAAACAAACCCAACTTGTCAATAACTTGTTTTAGAGTGCTGGCACTAACAAGTTGAGCTTTTAATTTAGAAAGTTTACCTTCTGGGTCAGCAAGATAGTTGTATAGGTATTCGCTCATCACAAAACCAAGTATACTATCCCCCAAAAACTCTAATCTTTCGTTGCTTTTTGTATTATGTTCGTTAGCATAAGAAGAATGTGTAAAGGCATTTTCTATCAAAGATACATCTCTAAAGTTGTATCCGATAGTCAAATATACTTGTTTCATTATTCTACTATTTCCTTGCTCAAACTCTCTTCTATAGTTGTAATAAAGTTTGTGCTGTGCATCTTAACAATATTTTCGATACTTCTAAATATTGCCAAAGCATCACTAGAACCATGAGATTTTATAACCAACTTTCTTATACCCAAAAATGGTGAGCCACCATAATTGTTATAGTTAAGGTCTGCTTTGATATTTTTGAAAGCTTTGTTCATAAACAAATAGCCAAACTTTGCACTTGCGCTTGCCTTAATGTTCTTTTTTACAACTTTCATAGCAAACAAAATAGCACCTTCGGTTGATTTTAGCAAGATATTGCCATAAAAACCATCAGTCACAACTACATCGTATTTGCCACTTAAAAAGTCTCTTGCTTCCATATTGCCTACAAAGTTAATGTTAGGCATCTTTTTTAACTCTTCAAAGCACTCTTTGGTAAACTCATTGCCTTTTTTGTCTTCTACACCAATATTAAGCAAAGCTACTCTGGGATTTTCTACCCCACATACTTGCTTCATGTACACACTGCCCATAAGAGCAAAGTGACAGATGTTAAGAGATTTACAATCTACATTGGCACCCGCGTCTACAAGCAAAACTCTACCACCATCTTGTGTTGGCAACAATGGTGACAAACAAGGGCGAGAAATACCCCTAATTCTACCAATTTTTAAGAACGAGCCAGTTAATACTGCGCCGGTAGAACCAGTAGAAACCAAACCAACAACATCTTTGTCAGCCTTTAGTGTGTCAAAAGCTTTTACCATAGAAGAATCGGTTTTTTGTTTTATCGCCTCGGTTGGCACATCGGTATTAAGAACCTCTTGTGTACAGCCGATAACTTGCACGCGATCGCCTGTATAGTTTAGCTCTTTTAGTGCTTGATCAATTTGATCTTGATAGCCGGTAAGAACAACTGTTAGGTCGTCAAAAGCTTCTACACCTCTTACTGCACCTAATACTATTTCTTTGCAGCCATTATCAGCACCACAAGTATCGATTACTATTTTCATACAAACTCCTATTGCAGAAATTTACTTGATAATAGTTTTAGCAACAAACCTATTGTCAAGTACACTTCTTGCATTTTTACATAATACATTTTATTATACATAAATATATATTATTTAACAACTAATTACGCACAATTTTGGATATTTTTTCTACATATAGCAACAAAAAAAAGACTACAAATGTAGTCTTTTTGTATGCATTTTTATGGGTTAGCAAAACCCAAAGGCAAAATATAATTATTTAGATTCTTTCTTTTCTTTTTTTGCTACTACTTCTTTGCCATCATAGTATCCACAGTTTTTGCAAACAACATGAGGTTGTTTAGCTTCTTTACAATGTGGGCATTCTACAAGAGTAGGAGCTGTTGCCTTCCAATTAGCATTGCGAGAATTTCTTCTTGCTTTTGATACTTTTGTTTTTGGTACTGCCATTTCACTATCCCCCTAATTATTTTTATCCAAATTTTTTAATTTGTAAAATGGATTATTTTGTTTTTCTAGTTCTGCTTCTATATCTTCACAACTACATTGGTAGTTATTAAGATTTTTGCCACAGTGTCTACACAAACCTTTGCAATCAGGTTTACACATCATCTTTGATGGCAAACTAACTAAAAGATTGTCTATTAGTGGTTTTGAAATATCTACTGTGTTAGAACCTAATTCGTAATAATTACTAAATTCGTCAAGCGAGTTTGCAAAAGTTTCTTCAACATCAAAGTCTATTGTATAAACAAACTCTTCGCCACAGGCATCACACATAACATTAAGCTTTGCTTGGGCTTTTGCAAAAACTTTTAGGGTTTCAAACTCATAAATCATTGTACCAATAAGTTTGACATCTTGAACAAATGTATAACCTCTAAAGGCTATTAATTCGTTGTCAATTGGTACTTGCAAATCTATATCAATTTGTTTGCCTTGATTAAATTGTGCTTGTTGAAAATTTAATAACATATAAAACCACTGTGTATATTATATACAAATAAAACAATTTGTCAACACTTTTTGATAAGGTTTATTTGCCTTCTACTAGTTTTTTGGTTTCTCTAGCGATCAAAATTTCTTCGTCGGTAGGTACTACATAAACAGCTACTTTTGAAGTTGGTTTAGAGATTAGGCATACTTCACCTCTAGTAAAGTTGCGATTTGCATCAAAGTCAAAGTCAACACCCAAAAACTCCATATCTGCCATAACAGCTTCTCTAACATCGTCACGGTTTTCACCACTACCAGCTGTAAATGTGATAACATCTACACCACCCATAGCTGCTGCATAAGCACCAATGTACTTTTTAACTCTATAATTAAACATATCAAGAGCAAGTCTAGCTCTGTCGTTGCCTTCTTTGCTAGCTTTGATAACATCTCTGATATCGCTTGATACACCACTAACACCCAAGAAACCACTCTTTTTGTTAGCAGCATTGATAACTTCTTTAATAGACATACCAGTGTTGTCCATCATATATTCGGCTACTGCCATATCGATGTCACCACAACGGCTACCCATCATAAGACCTTCTAGTGGAGTTAGACCCATAGAAGTATCTACACACTTACCATTTTTGATAGCACAAACGCTTGCACCATTGCCCAAGTGGCAGTTGATAACTTTTAGATCAGATCTACCAGTGATACGCTCTACTTCGCTAGAAATAAAGTCATGGCTCATACCGTGGAAACCATATTTTCTAACGCCATATTTTTCTAACCATTCGTATGGTACTGGATAAGTATAAGCATAATCTGGCATAGTTGCATGAAAACCAGTGTCAAACAAAGCAACATTTGGTTTACCAGGCATAACTTGTTGACAAGCTTTTACACCAAGGATATTTGGTGGCATATGCAAAGGTCCAAGTGGAACTAATTTTTCTAGATTAGCCATAACTTCGTCTGTGATCAAAGTTGCTTTGTTATAAATAGTACCACCATGCAATACTCTGTGACCAATAGCACCGATCTCATCAAGAGATTTGATAGCGCCGATGTTTTGATCTTGCAATGTCTTTAGTACAAGTTCGATACCTTGTTCGTGATTGCTCAATTGTTGTTCGATTAGATGAGCTTGTCCGTTAATTTTGTGTGTTAGTTGAGAACCTTGCAAACCGATTTTTTCTACCAAACCTTTTGCAACTACTTTCTCATTGTCCATGTCAATAAGCTGATATTTTATAGAGCTGCTACCAGCATTAATTACTAAAACTTTCATATTTTTCTCCTTAACTAATTTGTGTTTGCAACGCTGTAACAGCTGTTAGCAAAACGATATCATCAACATTGCAGCCACGAGACAAATCGTTGACTGGTTTGTTAAAGCCTTGTTGTATTTGACCTACTGCTTGCAATCTGCCAAATCTTTCTGCAATTTTGTATCCGATGTTGGCACTGTTTAGATCTGGGAAGACCAAAACATTAGCTTCGCCAGCAACTTTGCTCTTTGGTGCTTTTAGTTTACCAACAGATTTTACTACAGATGCATCAAATTGCAATTCGCCATCAACAAGCAAATTTTTGTCTTTTTTCTTAATAATCTCTAAAGCTTCTTTCATCTTTAGTATGCTTGGGTGATCACCACCACTACCATAACTAGAAAAAGATAGTAGAGAAACTTTTGGAGTTATTTGTGCAAGCAATTTTGCAGTGTCTACTGTTGCAAAAACTATATCACTAAGTTGCTCACTTGTTGGGTCTATATTAAGACTTGTGTCTGTAAAGAAAATAGTGTTATTTTCGCCATATCCTAATTTTTGAGTACCAACAAACATTGTGCAAGAAGATATTGTATTAATACCTTTTTTTGCTTTAATAATTTGCAAGCCTGGTCTTAACGAATCTGCAGTAGAAGTTTCTGCACCACCCAAAGTGCCATCAGCATAGTCACATTGAACCATCATAGCAGCAAAATAAAATGGGTTGTCAGTCACCAAAGCTGTTGCTTGTTCGATAGTCATGCCTTTTGCTTTGCGCATCTCATAAAATTTTTCTGCAAACTCTTTTGTAAGTTCGCTATCTTTTGGGTTAATAATTGTAGCACCTTTAAGATTAAAACCCTTGTTTAGTATAACTTCTGGGTCACCTATAAGTATAGGTCTAGCAATATGTTTTTTTAGGACTTTTTCTACAGCGCCCAAAACTCTGTCACTAAAAGCTGCTTCTGGATAAACTACTGACTTGTTTAATGCGGCAGCTCTTTTTAATAAGTTTTTTACCTTAAACATAAAAACTCCTTAATTTGTTTGTAAAGACTGAAATATTCAGATATAATAACTATATACCAAGATTAAAAAAAAGTAAAATGTTTTATGAAAAGTCAAAAAATTTGTGCAATAATTTGCGAATATAACCCACTACATAACGGGCACCAATATCTTATACAAAAAGCTAAAGAATTGTCTGGCTGTTCTTATGTCATGTGTATTATGAGTGGCAACTTTACACAGCGTGGCGACATTGCCATTTTGAACAAGCACAGCAGAGCTAGACTAGCATTGCAAGCTGGCGCAGATGTAGTTGTTCAGATACCTACTGCATATGCATCATGCTCGGCAGAAGTCTTTGCCCTAGCAGGGGTAAAAATTGCAAATAGCTTTAACAATGTCACTCACTTGTGCTTTGGTAGCGCTTATAATGAGATAGAGCCTTTGTACCAAATTGCCACCTATCTTGCAAAAGAACCAAAAGAATACAAAAAGCTACTAAAAGCATACCTTGACAAAGGCAATAGCTATAACATAAGCAAAACTAATGCCCTAGTAGATTTGGCAAAAAGCAACAAAGATCTACCACAAGATATAAAAGAAGTTTTGTCAAACTCTAACAACATACTTGGCATAGAATATCTAAAAGCGATTATCAGTACAAATAGCAAAATTACACCAATAACAATAAAGCGTGTTGGCGAGCAATTTAATAGCGAAAAATTGTCAGAATTTTGCAGTGCTACAGCAATACGAAAAGAACTATATAAGTCAAAAAATACCAAAAATATTGCAAAAACAATGCCAGACAACATCTTTGAAAGTTTTAGACAATATATAGTTAACCAAGGACTTGTCAACCAAGACTTGTACGAAGAATTGCGACTTTTTAGAATAAGAACTGCCAACCTTGCAGATTTGCAACAAGTTTTTGATGTGTCAGAAGGTTTAGAAAATAGACTTTATAATTTATCAAAACAAAGTGACAACTACACCAATTTTATCAAACAAGTTCAAACAAAACGCTACAGCGAAAGTAAAATAAACAGAGTTATAACTGGTTATATGTTGGGCATAGACAAAAAAGTTGTTGAGCAAATTTATAAGATATCTCACTTGCCATATATCAAAGTTTTGGCTGTTAGAAAAAATAGAGTTCTTAATAACTTGCAAGCAAAAACTAGTGTTATTGTTAGAACCAACGATACAAGCAAAACAACCAACTACCTATACAATAAACTAACCAATATAGAAGATAATGCAGATAGCATATATGCGCAATTAACCAACTCACGCATAGTTAACTTGCCATATCTATCTCAACCACCAATAATAGATAGCAATTTGGATTAAAGGAGAATAACAAAAATGCCAAAGAGAACTAATTATATTAACTGGGACGAATATTTTATGGGGGTTGCGCTACTTGCTGCCAACCGTAGCAAGGACCCAAACTCACAAGTAGGATGCTGTATAGCAACTAGCGACAATGTTATTGTTTCTGTAGGTTATAATGGCTTTCCTAGAGGCTGCAGCGATGATGATTTGCCATGGGAGCGCGAGGGCGAATACCAAGATACAAAATACCCTTATGTAGTACATGCAGAACTTAATGCCATACTTAACGCAACCGAAAAGAACTTGCATGGTTGCAAGTTGTATGTCACACTATTCCCTTGCAATGAATGTTGCAAAGCTATTATCCAAAGCGGCATCACAAAAGTATTTTACTTAAGTGACAAATATGCTACAAGCAAAGAAACTATCGCATCAAAACGCATGTTTAATCTTGCAGGCATACAAACAGAACAACTAAAAACATCTATCGATAGTTTGACAATTAACTACAAAGTAGAAAAATAATAATAAAAAACAGTGGCAATCCACTGTTTTTTTGTTGCCTTCTTGAAAGCATAAAGACAAAAAACAACTCATAATTTATTAATATGTCACAATCAAAAAACAAACAACTTGTATGCGTTGTTGTTATATTATTTGTTATTATTTTTATAGCAATAAACCCAGCAATATATACCAAGTCTGCATATAATGGCCTAGTATTGTGGGCAACAATTGTTTTGCCTAGTCTTTTGCCATTTTTCTTTTTTACAAAAATTTTGTCATACATGCCACAAGTATATACCCTAACAAAACCACTAAAAAAACCTATTGGCAAATTGTATAACTGTCCGCCGCCTGCAAGCTACATCTGTCTTATGAGCATTATATCTGGCTACCCCGTAGGAGCTAAACTTACGAGCGAATTTTATAAAAACAATCTCATATCCAGCGCTCAAGCACATCGCATTATTAGTTTTTGTTCTACATCTGGTCCTTTATTTATTATAGGCAGTGTCGGCGTTAGTCTTTTTTGTAGCAAGACTTGTGGTTTTGTAATATTTGCATCACACATTATAGCTTCTTTATTAAACGGCCTTATTTATCGCAAATATAAGCTTACCGACAACAACGACCTTTTACCTACAATAACAACCAGCAACAATATACTTAACGATAGTATGTACAACACTATAGTATCTACTATGCTAGTTGGCGGTTTTATATCAATATCGTTTGTTATGATAGATATGCTTAACAATATTGGACTTTTGACGCCTATAAATTATGTTTTATCGCCTATTACATCTACTTTTGGCATAACAAGTTCTGCCGTGACTAATGGACTGTTAGAGGTCACTAGAGGCTGTGTAGATCTTTCTACTCAAAACATTAATCCTTACCTTTTAAGCATTGTTAGCTGCGGTCTTATATCATTTGGTGGTATATCTGTACACTTACAATCGTTAGTGTTCTTGCAAGAGTGCAAAATAAAATACCGATATTTTTTGCTAACAAAAAGCACACACGCCATCTTATCAATAGCAGTGTGTGCTCTACTTGGTATAATTTTTATCTAAATATATAATTTGCAAAAGCTTGTTTTAACTCTGCAAGTGTATCTCTTAAATACTTGTCATTATCAACAACTTCGTTTAGCGAAATAATAAGGCCGTTAATAATAGCCATTTCTTCTATTTGACAAGCTCTAATCAAAGCGTCCAAAATCATGCGGATATTGTCGCGTTTTGTTTCTTTTTTGATATAGCCAAGATCTTGTTGCATCTCTTTAGCATAACCAATCATCTTTTCACAAAACTCTTGCATTGGTGTTTTTGGTTCTTCGATTTCTTCTTCTGGCTCTTCTTCGACAACAGTTGCCAAGATTTCTCTTTCTTGTATTCTGATATCAATAATATTAAGCTCTGGTTTTGCAGCTGGTTTTTCTTCTTCGACAACACTTGCACCAAACTTGCTAGCTACACTATCTCTAAAAGGTACGATTATTTCGCTTGCAAATCTGTCATATTGTTCGTTTTGGTTGTTAGCAAAAGGAAATTGAGTTCTTAAAAAACAATCAAAATCAATGCCTTTGCTATCTATCTGAACAAGTATGCAAAATACCAAAGGAATAATGATGTTGTCATCTTTTGGAAGCTTAAAAGATCCACCATCAACAGCATTTTTTACGCAGCATTTTTTTAGCTCTGTCTCAAAGTCAAAGTTAATCATATGCTCTGCCAATAAATTATAAACACACTCGCTCTCTGCAATAGCTTTTAGAATGTTAGCAAGTTTGATATCAGTTAGTATAAATTTACCTTTAATAAAGCTGTTGCAAGCAGATATAAAGTTTTTTACTTGTAGTTGTTGCTCTTGATTAAGTTGTTCCATCTTTCACCTCAAAATTTTATTTATAAATAAAATATATCATACAACCTTGCAAAAGTAAAACAAACAAAAGCATTTGCTTTATTAAAATTTTTTGTCGCAAAAACCAGTATTTTTTGATTATTTGTCAAAAAATATTGCTAAATCTTGCACAAAAATAAAAAATTTTTTATACATAATTGTTAAACAATATCTAAAAACTGCTCAAAAACATTGTAAAGCAGACAAATATGTGTTATACTTTGGGCATAAGGGGAAATTTTGCAATATGGATTTTGTCGCAGATGCAATGGTAAACAAGTTAATATTGTTGTTTGTGTTAGACAAGATGGAGATACCACTAACCGAAAACTCTATCATCGACATATGCACTAGCAGAAACGGCTGGATCAATTATATGGACTGCCAAGAAGCTCTATATCAACTACTTGATGCAAAATTTATCTACAAAACAGTGAGCGAAGGCTCAAAATCAATAAAAGAAAACGGCGAATATACAAAAGAATCTGTATACAATATCACCTACGATGGCAGAAATTGTATTTCTCACTTTTTTAACCGTGTACCTCAAAGCTTGCGCGAAGAAATATCTGGTTTTGCCAAACAAAATCGTATGATATTTAAGCGCAGTCAAGAATATGTTAGCGACTACTTTAAGAATACCGAAGATGGTTCTCATACTATCGTTTTGAGAATAAAAGAACCTCTTATCAACCAACCTATGTTTGAGATAAAGATAAAGGCTCCTACCAGAAACGCAGCGGTTAATGCTTGCAAAAAATGGCGTGAAAAAGCACCTAACATATATGAATTTATATACGAAAATCTTATTGATAATACATAAGAAATGCAAAAAACCTACCAAAATGGCAGGTTTTATTTTTTTACATAGAATTCTTGCAAATCATCTAAACACAAACTACAATACAAAAGGTAAAATATCAATAAAAAAACAACCTAAATTGCTTTAGGTTGTTTTTGTTTTTTATAAAGCTTTTATTGCGTCTTGAATAGTTTGTTTTAACTCTTCATTTTTTTGCAATTTAATTTTTTCTTGCTCAATCATTGCTGCAGGAGCTTTGTTAACAAAGCCTGGGTTTGACAACATTTTTTGACTACGAGCAATTTCGAACTCAACTTTTTCTAACTCTTTGTTTAGTCTTTCTAGCTCTTGTTTGCTATCAACCATACCACTCATTGGCAAGAAAATTTTTGCTATACCAAATACTATTGTCACACAAGTTTCGTCAATTTGAGACTCTCTATCAATAAATGAAATTTCGCTTGCTGTTGATAGTTTTTGAATATACAAAGAAGCTTCTTTTAGTAATTTTTCTTCTTTGATAGGCAATACAACTATTCTTATCTTTTTGTTGTCTGCAATATTCTTTTCGCTACGAGCATTACGAATAGCCTTGATTATTGACATAATTTGAGCCATGTTTCTAGAAGCTCTAGTGTTAGATAGTTTTTCGTTAACAGTTGGCCAATTTGATATAACAATACTTTCGTCATGTATTGGCAATGACAAATAAATTTCTTCTGTTATAAATGGAATAAATGGGTGTAATAGCTTTAGAAGAACTGTTAATACATATATCAATGTAGATGCTGTAGCATCTTTTACTTCTTGAGTACCATTTGCCATTTGAGTTTTTGTAAGTTCAATATACCAGTCACAGAACTTGCTCCAGAAGAAATCATACAACTCACTAGCAGCCATACCCAAATCGTATTTTTCAAACTTTTTGTCTATGCTCTTGATTAGCTTGTTAAGTTCTGTCAAAATCCACTTGTCAGCAAGTGAAAATTCTTTTACTTCTTCGATAGGTTTTACTGTGCAGTTTTCTGCTTGCATCAATACAAAACGGCTAGCATTCCAAACTTTGTTAATAAAGTTGCGGCATAGTTCTACCTTTTTGTGAGAGAACTTGCTATCCATATCGATAGAAACACCGTTAAACAATGAGAATCTCAAAGTATCAACACCGTGTTCTTCAATAATACCAACAGGGTCTACACCATTGCCCAAGCTCTTGCTCATCTTTTTGCCGGTAGCATCTTTGATAGTACCGTTGATAAGAACTTCTCTAAAAGGTATGTCGCCTCTGTATTCTAGACCACTAAATATCATACGAGCAACCCATAGTTGGATAATCTCTTGTGCAGTAACCATAACATTGGTTGGATAGAAATAATCTAACTCTGGAGTTTTTTCTGGATAGCCCAATGTAGACAATGGCCACAATGCAGAGCTAAACCATGTATCAAGTGTATCTTCGTCTTGAGTAATATTCTTTTTGCCACATTTTGGACAAACTTTTGGATCTTCTAATTCACAAATTACTTCGCCACAGTCTTGGCAAGTAAAGATAGGTATACGGTGACCACTCCACAATTGTCTAGAGATACACCAGTCTTTAATATTTTTCATCCAATGAAGATAAATTTTCTTAAATCTTTCTTCAGTAAAGTGTACTGTATCTTCTTCTACAACCTTAATAGCTGGTTTTGCAAGTTCTTCCATCTTAACAAACCATTGGCTAGAAATAAGAGGTTCGATAACAGTTTTGCATCTATCACAATGACCAACATTGTGAGAATAATCTTCGATACGAACTAGGTTGCCAAGTTCTTGCAAGTCTTTTACAATTTGCTCACGAGCTTTTTCTCTAGTAAGACCTTTGTAAGCACCTGCATTGTCATTCATAGTGCCGTCATCGTTAAGTATACAGATAACTTCTAGATTATGTCTCAAACCAACTTCAAAGTCGTTAGGATCATGAGCAGGAGTAATTTTTACTACACCTGTACCAAAATCCATCTCAACATAATCATCAGCAACTACTGGTATTGGCTTATTTAGTATTGGCAATATAACATTTTTGCCAACCAATTTTTTGTATCTATCATCGTTAGGGTTAACAGCAACAGCTGTATCGCCAAGCATTGTTTCTGGTCTAGTTGTTGCAATTTCGATATAATCGTTAGTACCTTCTATTTGGTATCTAATATGCCAGAAATTACCTTTTAGCTCCTTAAAGTCTACTTCGATATCAGATATAGAGCTACGGCAATGTGGGCACCAGTTAACTATACGCTTACCACGATAGATAAGACCTTTTTTGTACAAGTGTACAAAAACTTCTCTAACTGCTCTGCAGTTTTGCTCGTCCATAGTAAAACGCAATCTATCCCAATCGCAAGAATATCCCATACGCTTAAATTGATTAATAATAGTACCTTTGTACTCTTGGTACCAATCTTCGATATGTCTTAAAAACGCCTTACGACCGATGTCTTCTTTTTTGATACCTGCTTGAGCAAGCTTTTCTACAACCTTTGCTTCGGTAGCGATAGCTGCATGGTCTGTACCAGGTAGCCAAAGCGCTTCATAACCTTGCATACGCTTGCGGCGAATAATAATATCTTGAATAGTTTGTTGAAAGGCATGACCCATGTGCAATTTGCTAGTGATGTTTGGTGGTGGCATAATAATTGTAAATGGAGTTTTATCCTTATTTACACTTGCCTTAAAATAACCTTTACTCAACCATTTTTGATAAAGCTTTTCTTCAAAATCCTTTGGATTATAATTCTTTTCCATATATTTTCTCCCAAATTGATTACATATACTGTTTTACCAAAAAAACAGTCAATATGTCAATCAAACGACTATTGTTATATTAATAAAATAAAAAAAAGACGCAGGCTTTTTGCCGCGTCTAAAATTTGTACAATTATTGAATGACTTGAACTATCATACCTGCAACTACAAGTATAAGACCTATCATCTTAAGAGTCACATATAGTCTGTCATTATCATCAACATCATCAGTTTTTCTAACAGCGACTGTAAACCTTTTTGCCAAAAAAATCACACTCAAGCCCACGACGGCAAGAATAATGCCAATGATGACATTGACTTGATTTAATCTAGTTAATAAATCTACAAATGCTAATAAACTCATAAAACTCTCTCCTAAATTACAACACTATTATATCACATAAAATAAAAATTTCAATACCTTTTTTACATCAAAATTTTTATTGTTTTTTTTCAAAATTTAACACAAGTCAGCCCTTTTGAATATTATAACTATATATCAACAAAAGGAGGATTAAATGAAAAAGTTTGCATGTTTGATACTGGCTGTGTTTTTTTGTACATCAATGGTAATGTATGGCTGTGGCAAAAAAGACGATAACAAAATAAGATTAGTCGAAGTAACCCACAGTATTTTTTATGCCCCATTATACATTGCAATAAATAATGGCTACTTTGAAGACGAAGGTCTAACGATCGAATTGTCTAATGGTGGTGGCGCAGACAAATGTATGACTGCTATATTAAGCAACAGTGCCGATATCGGTCTTATGGGTCCAGAAGCCTCAATATATGTAAAGGCAGGCAACGCAAATGACTATGCTGTTATATTTGGCCAACTTACAAAAAGAGATGGTTCTTTCTTGGTATCAAAAACACCTACAGACAACTTTGCTTGGAGTGACCTAATTGGCAAAACAGTTATTGGTGGCCGTGAAGGTGGCGTACCAGCAATAACCCTAGACTATGTCATGAAGCAAAATGGCCTAAACCCTGGCGCAAGCATAGACGAAACTCACGATGTAAAAGTTTTAAGCAACATAGAGTTTAACCTAACAGCATCAACTTTTGAAAACGACTCAAGTATAGACTACTGCACATTGTTCGAACCAGTCGCAAGTCAAGTAGTTGCTCGTGGCACTGGTTATGTTGTAGCTTCTGTCGGAGAATATAGTGGCGAAATACCTTATACAGCTTTTGCTGCAAAAAAGAGTTATTTGACAAGCAACCCAGAGCGTGCACAAAAATTTTTGAGAGCTGTACAAAGAGGCTACGAATTTTTGACTAAAGAAGGCAACCTAGAAAATGCTGTCGACAGTATTATGCCATCTTTTGCAGATACATCTAGAGATGTTATAAAATCATCATTGCAACGCTACATCTCAATAGATGCGTGGACTGATAATAGAGTTATGAAAGAAAGTTCTTACAACACTCTTCATTCTTTAATATCTGCTGCAGGACTAATAACTAACGCAGTTGACTATGCTAGTATTGTTGACAACACCTATGCGCTTGCAATAGCATAACAACAAAAAAAGACTTTGCTAATTAGCATGGTCTTTTTTTTAACACTTTTTGCAAAGCGCAAATATAATGAAGTATACAGCACATAGCTGTAGTGCGATAAATATTTTTTAGGAGTACCCAATGAAAACACTAGTAGAACTAGTAGATGTCAAACTAACCTATCAGACAAAAAATAGCGAAACTCTTGCTATCGAAAACATCAATCTAAAAATAAAAGAAGGTGAATTTGTAGCAATTGTAGGCCCTAGTGGCTGTGGCAAAACTACCATACTATCACTCATTGCCGGACTAATCAAACCAACCCAAGGCAAAGTCTTAATTAACAACAAAATTAGTGACGGCAAGAGTGGTCTTACTGGATATATGTTTCAACACGACCACTTGTTCGGGTGGAGAACAATTTTGAAGAATATTACGCTAGGATTAGAGCTAAAAAAAGATAAGGACAAAACTAGCTACGATTATGCAAAAAACCTCTTAAAAAAGTATGGTTTGAGTGATTTTGAGCAAAATTATCCCGCCGAACTATCGGGCGGTATGCGCCAGAGAGCCGCATTAATACGGACTTTAACGCTCCGACCAAGCGTTCTGCTATTGGATGAGCCATTTTCTGCTCTAGATTATCAGACAAGGCTTAATGTTTGCGATGATGTGAGCAAAATTATAAGCCAAGAAGGCAAAACTGCAATACTTGTCACACACGATTTGAGCGAGGCAATTTCTATGGCAGACAGGGTAATAGTTTTGACAAAAAGACCTGCAAAAATAAAGAATATTTTTGACATCAATCTAAAAGATTTTGGTCCCCCACTAAAGCGCCGCGAACACCCAGAATTTGCAAAATTGTTTGATAAAATATGGAGGGAGCTAACCAATGAAAACTAACCCAGTATCAAAAGAAAGACAACTATACCTAAACAATATCAAACGAAAAAAAATATTTGTCACTATTTGTCAGATATTGTTGTTAGTTGCAATATTTGGACTATGGGAGCTACTCACCTTTGCAAAAGTTTTAGACCCGTTTTACTTTAGCTCACCCTCTCGTATGGTTAACACTCTTGGCAATCTTATCAAAGATGGTTCGCTGTTTTATCACATAGGTATAACACTGTACGAAGCTGTTTTGGGTTTTGCCATTGCTATGATAATTGGTTTTGCCATTGCAGTTGTTTTGTGGTGGAGCGAAACTATTCGCCACATACTAGACCCTTACATTGTAGTGCTTAATAGTCTACCAAAAATCGCACTTGGTCCTATTATCATTATTTGGTTTGGTGCTGGTACAAAAGCAATAGTTGTTATGGCAATATTGATATTAATTGTTATAACAATACTATCTACCCTAGCTGCCTTTATCAACTGCGACAAAGACAAGATATTACTAATGCAATCAATGAACGCAAGTAAGTGGCAAATATTTTTTAAGCTAGTTTTGCCCAATGCAATGCCAGAGTTTATTTCAATACTAAAGATCAATGTTGGCATGACTTGGGTTGGCGTTGTCATGGGAGAATATCTTGTAAGTAGCGCGGGCCTTGGTTATCTTATTGTATATGGTGGTCAAGTGTTTAAGTTAGATCTTGTTATGGCAAGCACCCTAATACTTTGTTTGCTAGCTGGTGGCATGTATGCAATTGTCGCCTTTATAGAAAAGCGCTTTGGCAAAAATAAAAAATATTAATCGCATAAAAAAAGAGATAATGTTAGTTATCTCTTTTTTGCATATTATTGTTAACTATATCTTCAAATACCAAATACTTATCAACATCCAAATTATAATATTTGCATATTGTTGCTTTGCTTGGTATTTTTGGGAACTCTCTAAATCTTATTATATCAGGGCTATCTAGTTTTTTTGCCTGTTTTTTTATTTCTTCTTTTTGTACCCTACGATACGAAAAGTACATGTTGACCAAATATGCTGCTATATAATATTTTAATTCTTCTTCGGTCATGTTTGATATTGCCAAATTGCGCAAAACAGCAAATTGACTTCTTGGCGTATCAACTATTTGCATAGAAGAACTAATATCGTCATGAGATAGTATAAAGTCATATGCCAAGCACCATGCCTTATAAAATGTAGGATATACTTGTGATAAGTATAGTGGACTATAATATGTTATTTCACCATCGTTATTACTACGATTAGTACAATCAAAAGGTATACGATGAAGTGTGTTGTTAGTCACAAACATAATCTTTGATCTATAATAGATAATATTTTCTAATTTTATCTTTACTATTGTTTGCTTTATTTCATCATCAACATCTTTGCATAATAGTATATCTTCTATACAGTCTAGCACTTTGACATTTTTTATTGTTGCTACTTTTATCAAAAACAAATTGCGACTCTCACAGTATGGACTTGTCGCTGCCCAACCTATTAAGTCTAGGTTATTAACAACTGCCATCTCAAGTGCATCGCCTTGCAATGCAACAATACTATTGATTAGTTCGTTGTATTTGTAGCTACTTTTTGTCTGAACATCAAAGGTATATTCGTACTTTTTGCCGGCAGCTTTTGCACATAGTTGCAAATAATCTTTGTATATCAAATGATTATAAATATCTATATCAAGCAAATATTGTAGTTTTTGTTTTGCCAGTTCGTACTCTTGCAAGTTTAAGCATGCTATAGCATATAGCAATTGTGAACGCAAATCGTTAGGATGCTTTGCAAGATATTTTGCCAAAAATTCTCTACCTAGTGCATGCTCTTCTGTTTGACAAAAAACTATACCCATCTTAAAGCACTGCTCTGTTGTAGGTTTTTTGATAGCAAGCAATGTCTTCTTTATTTCTTCAAAGTTTTTTTCATCTTCGATATCATAATAAAATAACAACAAATTGTTATAATCTAAAAAAGACAACTCTTTGCTATTGGTGACAATGCTTATAGCTTTTTCTGTTTGATTGTCCAAAAAATAACTTATTGCAATATCTGCTTTTGCCTTTGGATATTTGTCTAGGTCATAATGCTCTAATATCGCTATAGCTTTTTTGAACTCATTTCTTACCATGTGCATCTCGGCCATGCTAATATTAGTGTCAGTATAACCTTCGTGTATATATACCATAGCAGGTAGCAAAAAGCCATCTGGGGTGACAACCTTAAAATCTGTTATTATACTTGGCTTTTCGTCTCGTTGGTTATAGTCTATAGTTTTTAGATAATAATCATGCGAATAATTTGATATCGCACCCAATGTACTCAAAAATCCCAACAAGTATGGTTCTGTATTGCTACCGTCTTTTGATATTTGGTTCCACTTTAGTTTGTCAATAAGCATATTATCGCCAAGCGTCTTAAACAAACTATAGTGTACATATTCGAACAAATGTAGCTCGCCATAAAAACTAGCTAGTTTGGCATAATAGTTGACATGTTGTGGGTACAAATCATCAAGCCTGCCAAGAAATTCTTGCACATCATAGGTAGTTGCTGGCTTTTGACTATACATATCTTTTATAGCTCTTTTTAGCAATCTAATACCTTTTTGCCTATTTGATGCAAAGGTTTTTTCTGCAATTTTTATCAATGTATCTGAATTATTAAGTTGTGTTATCTTGCAAGTATTATTTTCTTCCATAAAATATATTTATTTTTCCTTTGTACAAAAAATGACAAAATACAACATTAGTTGCATAGATACTTAAGTATATCACAAAGTTTGAAAAACTGACATCATATTTAACAAATTTTTACACATTATAACTATATGAAAAGAATTAGTGTTTTTATAATTTTGGTTATTGTTGTTTTTGCTTGTGGGTTTTCGGCAGGTTTACCTGTAATACCACCAACAAAAACAAGTAACTCTACAACAACATCACCAGAGCAAAATACAACTTTGCCACAACCAAATACCATCACCGCACCAGAAGCTCAAAAAGTAGAACTACATAAAGATAACTGGTTTGATTTTGTCAATGAATTTTGGCCAAGATATACAGATGCAGAAGTTATAGATGTTGCCACTCTTACAAGGTACAAAGTAAAAAGAGTTGGAGGCTATAACCATGCAGATGTAGAACCATTGACAACCGCAGAGACTGACAAAATGTATAGCATCTACGACTATCAATGGAGCTGGACTCGCAGACCCGTGTGGGTATTTGTAAATAATAGATACATAGCAGCATCTATTAACGGCTACCCTCACGCATATGACTATGTATCTGGCAACAATATGACAGGCCATACTTGTATACACTTTTACAAGAGTCGCACCCACGCTAGCAACAACTGGGACCCAGCACACAAAGAAGCAGTAGAAACTGCATACTCAAGTTTGACCAAATTTAATAATTATATAAAACAACTAACCAAATAAAAAAATCACTACCTAAGTAGTGATTTTGTTTATTACTTAATATAAACTAATCTGCGACATTGTTCGCATTCTAACCAGCCATTTGCTTTTACTTTGTTAACAAACGCAGCAGAAACATCCATACGGCAACCACCACAAGTGTTGTTGTTTAGTGGTACAAATACTGGGAAGATATTGTCTTGTCTTACATGTTTGTACTTTGACATAACAGCAGCATCGATAGTTGGCTCTAAAGCTTTCATTTGACTTTGCAATGTAGCAATTTGTGGTTCGATATCAGCTTTTACCAAATCATATTTTTCTTTAGCTTCTTTATGTTTTGTACGAGAAACAATAATGTTCTTTTTTGCAGTGTCAAATTGTTGCAAAATTTGACTAACTTTTAGAGCACATGCAGATGCTTTGCGTTCTAAATTGTTTAATGCATTTGATAAATCGTTAGCTTTTTTTGCTAATGCTTCTAATTCTTCTTCAGAAAAGTTTTTTGTGTCAACTTTTGTAATGTCACTCATTTTTGCCAAAGCTTTGTCATATTCTGCTTTTAGGCTATCAAATTCTTTTAGAGTTTGTTTTGCTTGATCTTCTAAAGTGATTAGTTTGTTTTGCTCACCTTTTACTTGACTAACCATATCTGATACAGACTTTTTTAGTGGGTGTTGATCAAGAGTTTTTTGCAAAGACAAAAGTTTGCTCTCCAAATCTTGATATTTTAGTATGTTTGTTAGCATTATTTATCTCCTTTGATTTGTGATAACACTTGTGATACTGCTTTGTAATAGTCTTTTACCCTATCATCATTGCAACTTTTGTTGCTTACAATAGCACAAAATTTTTGTTCTTCTTGTGTGATATATTCTACAAAATACTTATTAGCTTGTTGCAAGTTGGTTATACCAAACAACAACTCTAGATTGGTAAGTTGTTGTTGTCCTGCAGAAACCTTTAGTATGTTATAAAACATATTGCCTTGCTTTGTCATAACATCGGCATCTATCTTATAACCATTGTTTGTTAACCACTGTCTTAATAATATAACATTTTTCATAGGTTGTAAAACAAAGTTGGTTATATTATCTTGCCTTGATGCTGACAAAATTTTTATTATTTGCATGCCACCCATACCTGCAATAACAGCCATATAATCAGAATAGTCTTGCTTTAATACAGTAAGACCATCTCCTACAAAAAACTCACAACTATCTTGCAAATTTTGCTCTTTTATTAAAGTTTTTGCTTTTTGTAGACTTGATTGGCTAATATCGGTACAGATAGCTTTTGATATCTTTTTATCCAAAAGTAATTGCGCAACCAATTTGCCATGATCAGTACCAACATCAACGATGTTTTTGTCGACCATGTCATATATACATTTTAGTCTATTGTCTAAAAGATTAGTCATCGCAAAAACCCTTTAAGCGTTTACATCTGTTAGGGTTTCTTAATTTGCGCAAAGCTTTTGCTTCGATCTGTCTAATACGCTCACGAGTGACATTAAACTCACGACCAACTTCTTCTAGAGTTCTAGAATGTGCATCATCTAGACCATAACGAAGTCTAATAACCTTTTGCTCTCTTGGAGTAAGTGTATCGATAGCTGCAAGTAGTTGTTCTTTAAGAATTAGTTGTGCAGCAGCTTCTACTGGTGATTTTGTATTTTCGTCTTCTACAAAGTCGCCAATTTTGCTATCTTCTTCTTCACCTACTGGGTTTTCTAGAGATACTGGGTCTTGTGCTATTTTTTGAATTTCGCAAACTCTTTCTTCACTGATACCCATTGCTTCGGCGATTTCGGCAGAGCTTGGGTCACGACCTAATTGTTGCAACAATTGACGGCTAACACGAATAAGCTTGTTGATAGTTTCTACCATGTGTACTGGTATACGAATTGTTCTTGCTTGATCTGCTATAGCACGAGTGATAGATTGTCTAATCCACCATGTTGCATATGTAGAAAAACGGAAACCTTTAGTATAGTCAAACTTCTCTACAGCTTTTAGTAGGCCTAGGTTGCCTTCTTGTATCAAATCCAAAAATTGCATACTTGTACGACCAACATAACGCTTTGCAATACTAACGACAAGTCTTAAGTTTGCTTCTGATAATTTTGCTTTGGCATATTCGTCACCATCTTGCATACGCTTTGCAAGTGCAATTTCTTCATCACTAGAAAGTAGCGGAACTTTACCGATATCTTTTAGATACATTTTTACAGGGTCATCAACATTAACTTCACTAATGATCTTTGAGATATCCTCTACTTCTTCGTTTGCATCTGATTGATAATTAATCTTAAAACCTTGTTTTTCTAGATATTTTACAACATCTTTGATTTCGTCTGCAGAAGCATCATATTTTAATAATTTTAAGATAATATCTTCTTCGTTGATATATTCTTTACCTCTAGATGTTTCTACAAGTTTGTTTACTTCTGCTGTAAACTTTTCGTTAAACATATATTATTCTCCAATTCTACTATTTTTTAATTCTTTTGTTGCCAAACTTAATTTTGCAGCAATTTCTCTGCGGCGTGTTAAGTCTGTTTCTGTCTTAAATTGTTGAGTAAGACGCTCTATTTCTTGCTCTAAACCAAGTTTTGCAATTCTACGCAAACTTTGCTTAAAGTATAATTCTTCTTTATCACCAAACTGGCTAAAGTCAAAATTGATTATTTGTTTTAGATCTTCGTTTTCGTCAACTTCAAACTCATCAAATATACTGCTAACAGTGTATACTTTGTCATTATTTACACAATCTAACATATAATCAAAGAGTTTTTGATAAGTTGGATTTTTGAAATATATTGTTGTTTCAAACTTTGCATACTCTTTTTTATAAAGCAAACTTGCTAACAAAAATTTGATTGCCTTTTGTACAGAATCTTCTCTAAACTCTTCTGCTTTTTGTATACTTTGTTGAGTTTGAGTGTTTACTTCTTGTCCAGTGTTGCTATTTAACAAGTCTCTTTTTAGAGTGTCAATATTGATATTAGTAAGGCGACTAATAAGCTTTAGATAAACTTCTTTTTCTGACATTGTTTTAAGTATTTTTAACAAGTCAAACGCCTGACTAACAAATTTTGCTTTTTCGTAATTGTTGGTTAGGTTGTATTGTTTTGCTAATGTCATAATCTTAAAGTCCAAACCAACAACTGCATTTTCTATATAATAAGCAAGTTTTTCTTTGCCGTATTTTTTTAAGAATTCGTCTGGATCCAAATTTTCTGGTAGAGTCACAACTCTAACATCAAGCCCGTCCTCCATCAAGATATCAACGGCACGAAAACTAGCTTTTTGACCGGCAGAATCGCCATCTAAACACAATACAATCTTGTTTGCAAAGCGCTTTAACAATTTTGCATGATAAGGAGTTATTGCTGTGCCCATACAAGCACCGGCATTTTCAAAACCAGCTTTTGCCAGCGCTATAACATCCATCGCGCCCTCACCTATAAGTATATAGTCAAGACCTCGCTCTTGTTTGATACGCTTAATGTTGTTTATATTGTATACTGTCTTGCTCTTGTCAAAGATGACAGTTTCTTTAGTATTGCGATATTTTGCAAAGTCGCCATCTACAAGTTGTCTTGCAGTAAAGCCAATACAATCGCCATATACATTTATTATAGGGAACATTAATCTTGTTGCCATAACATCAAATGTACGATTGTTTTTGGTATCAGCAATACCAGCTTCTTCCATACTACGAATAGCTACTTTGTTATTTTTTAGATAATCAATTGAGTTTGTCCAGCCATCTGCATAACCTATACCAAATTGCTTTGCTATATTGTCATCAAGACCACGCTTTTTCATATACTCTCTAGCAAGATTAGCAGAAGGCAATTTTAAGTTGTCTTGATAATGTTTTAGGGCCAAATTGCAAGCGTTATATAAACGCTCTTTGGTTTTGTTTTGTTCAATAACCTTTTCGTCCCCTGTCCACTCTGGCATTTCTAGGCCAGCTTCTTTTGCAAGAAATTTAACAGCGTTCATAAAGTCTAAAGATTCTATCTTTTGAATAAACTTTATAACATCTCCACTTTCGCCGCAGCCAAAGCAATGATAAAATTGCTCCATTTCGTTTACAGCAAAAGAAGGGGTCTTTTCAAAATGAAATGGACAACAACCCCAATAAGTTTTACCTTTTTTATTAAGTTGTAGATATTTTGATACAGTTGATACTATATCATTTTTTTCTTTCAACTGTTCTATAAAATCAGTTGGATATCCTTTGTTTTGCAAATTAGTTCTCCAATTCTAACATAGGATATATTCGCCAATAGTTTGGGTTTTCCTTTTTTTTATTTAATTTTTTATAAAAAAAACAAAAACCCACCTTTTTAGGTAGGTTTTTTATAGTTTATATTATTATTTCTTTTTGCCTTTTGATAATTTTAATATAGAAGACAGCAAAACAAAAAATCCAACAAAAGGAAATACAAAAAATAGTATTATACCAGGTAATAAAGTTTTTAACGCCGCTTTTTGCTCTTCGCTAGCTTCGGGTATAGTTGTATAATCATATGTATTATTCGCAATGGTATTTTTGCTTGTTTGTTCTACTTGTTTTTCGTCTATTGGATATGGTGTACCACAATATGGGCAAACAGTCTCTTTTAGATCTCTTCTTGCTCCACAACCTTCACATTTGTTCATATTAACTCTCCAAATTATGCCTTAATAATACATTATTTTACCATTTCTGTCAATAAAAAAAGATGCCCACTAGGAGCATCTTTTATTTATATTAGTTGCGTGGATTTTTGATGTTAGCTTGTGCTGCAGCCAAACGAGCGATTGGAACTCTGTATGGAGAGCAAGAAACATAACTTAAACCAACTCTGTGGCAGAAGTCGATTGAGCTTGGGTCACCACCGTGCTCACCACAAATACCAAGTTTGATATTTGGACGAGTTTGTTTACCAAGGTTAGCAGCCATATCAACTAGTTTGCCAACGCCATTTTGGTCAAGACGAGCAAATGGATCTTGTTCGAATATCTTTTTAGCATAGTATTCTTTCAAGAATTTACCAGCGTCGTCACGGCTAAAGCCAAATGTCATTTGAGTTAGGTCGTTAGTACCAAATGAGAAGAATTCAGCTTCTTCTGCAATCTTATCAGCAAGAAGTGCAGCACGAGGAATCTCGATCATTGTACCAACATGATATGTCATGTTAGAGCCAGCTTCTTTGATAATTCTGTCAGCTGTAGTAGTAACTACATCTTTAACATATTTTAACTCTTTAATTTCGCCAACAAGAGGAATCATAATTTCTGGAACGATATTGTATCCACATTCTTTGTTAACTTGTAAAGCAGCTTCGATAACAGCTGTTGTTTGCATTTCTGCAATTTCTGGATAAGTTACTGCAAGACGGCAACCACGGTGACCCATCATTGGGTTAAATTCGTGAAGATCTGCAATAATTTGTTTTAATTCTTCAAAGTCTAGTTTCATTTCGTTTGCTAGTTCTTGAATATCAGCATCGTCGTGTGGAACGAACTCATGTAGAGGTGGATCCAAGAAACGAATTGTTACAGGAAGACCTTTCATTGCTTTGTAGATGCCAGCAAAGTCGTCTCTTTGCATTGGAAGAATTTTTGCAAGAGCTTTTTTGCGTTGTTCTACAGTCTTACTTACGATCATTTCTCTTACGGCTTTGATACGATCAGCTTCGAAGAACATGTGTTCTGTACGGCATAGACCAATACCTTGAGCGCCTAGTTCGTATGCTCTGTTAGCGTCTGTTGGAGTATCAGCGTTAGTTCTAACAGCTAGAGCTCTGTATTTGTCAGCAAGTTTCATAATTCTACCAAAGTAACCACTGTTTGGATCAGCAGGAACAGTTTTGATAATAGTATTATAAATCTTACCTGTGCTACCATCTAGAGAAATACCATCACCTTCGTGATATACTTTACCAGCTAGAGTGAAGCATTTGTTTTCTTCATCCATTTTGATGTCGCCACAACCAGATACGCAGCAAGTACCCATACCACGAGCAACAACGGCAGCGTGAGATGTTTGACCACCACGAACAGTCAAGATACCTTGAGAGTATTTCATACCTTCGATATCTTCTGGGCTAGTTTCTAGACGAACTAGAATTACTTTTTTGCCAGCTTTACCAGCTTCAGCAGCGTCTTCTGCAGTAAATACTACAGTACCAGCAGCAGCACCAGGGCTAGCAGCAATACCTTTACCAACAACATTTTCTTTGTCAGCAACTTTTAGTGCTTGAGCGTCAAATGTTGGGTGAAGTAGCATATCAAGAGATTTTGCATCAATTTGCATTAATGCTTCTTGTTCTGTGATCATGCCTTCGTCGATCAAATCACAAGCGATACGGATAGCAGCAGCTGCTGTTCTCTTACCGTTACGAGTTTGAAGCATGTATAGTTTTCTATCTTCGATAGTAAACTCCATGTCTTGCATGTCTCTGTAGTGATTTTCTAGAATGTTGCAGATATCAATAAATTGATCATAAACTGCAGGCATAACTTCTTTCATTTTTGAGATAGGCATTGGAGTTCTAACACCAGCAACAACATCTTCACCTTGTGCATTCATCAAGAACTCACCCATTAGACCTTTTTCACCAGTAGCTGGGTTACGAGTAAATGCAACACCTGTACCACTTGTTTCCCCCATGTTACCAAATGCCATCATTTGTACGTTAACAGCTGTACCCCAAGAATATGGAATATCGTTATCCATACGATAGATGTTAGCACGAGGATTGTCCCAAGAACGGAAAACAGCTTTGATAGCTTCGAAAAGTTGTTCTTTTGGATCATTAGGGAAATCTTTGCCTAATTGATTTTTATACTCAGCTTTGAATTGATTAGCAAGAGTTTTTAGGTCGTCTGCAGTAAGATCAACGTCAAACTCAACGCCTTTTTCTTCTTTCATTTTGTCGATAAGTTTTTCGAAATATTTCTTACCAACTTCCATAACTACATCAGAGAACATTTGAATAAATCTTCTGTAGCAGTCCCAAGCCCAACGAGGGTTACCACTCTTACGAGAAAGAGTTTCAACAACTTCTTCGTTAAGACCAAGGTTAAGGATAGTATCCATCATACCAGGCATAGATGCTCTAGCGCCAGAACGAACTGATACTAGTAGTGGGTTTTCTTTATCACCAAATTTTTTACCAGTGATTTCTTCCATTTTTGCAATGTTTTGCAAAATTTCTTCTTGGATGCCAGCATTGATTTGTCTGCCATCTTCATAGTATTGTGTGCAGGCTTCGGTAGAAACTGTAAAACCTTGTGGTACTGGCAAGCCTAACTTTGTCATTTCTGCAAGGTTAGCACCTTTACCGCCAAGAGTGTTTCTCATGCTAGCGTCGCCTTCACTAAACATATAAACATACTTTGTCATAGAAATTATATTTCCTCCATTTAATTTGTCTTGACGGGTATATTTTATAACATTTTGCATATTATATATTATAAGAAAATTAAATAGGGGGCTTATATATGAGAAAAGAAATATGGAGTCTAGTATTAATATCTATAGAGGAGTTAGCAGAATTAGCTAGAGATTATGGCCTAGATAATACACTTGAGCAATGGATATTAGACAACATGGAAATAGAAGAAGATGAATTAACAGATGAAATACTAAATGATATATACGATGCAATAATGAAATAT
>JAZRSV010000006.1:0-30515 GCA_045651685.1 Clostridia bacterium
AGAATAATGTGCCGCATTGTATATAAAGTTGTGTGGATATATAACAAATGGAAATGCAGTTGTCTCACAATAGCACATAGCTACATAAATACAAAACAATATTATCGCACCCAAAATTGTATTTGTTTTTGATCTTTCTTCTTTTTTGCATGTACAAAAAATATAATCAATAATAACATAAGCATAACAGCAATAAACAAGTCCAGATGCACCATAATGATTGACAGTATTTCTTGCAGCTGTTGTCACATTGCCAGCCAAAAACGAAAATCCTAAAACAAGCAATATAAAGTTGATAGTACCAACCTTGCGCTCAATGTATAAACCACAAAACGAAAAGCAAAGCATATTCAAAAGTACATGCGCCCAATCGCCATGCACAAACACATCTACAAACGATCTTAAAATATTGCTAATATCAAAAACACCATTCCAGACATAATCGCCACCGATGTCTTTGGCAAAGTTGTTGCCTAAAAATACAAACAAAAGAATATTAACAGCAACAACAATCAATGTGCCCAAATAAAAATAGTTTTTGTTGTGCCAAGCCAAATTTTTCTTTTCGTAATCAAAAAATTTCATAATTATCTCTCCATTATTTTTTATTGTGTTAACTTATCAAAGTACATTTCGCAACTTTTTATTATCTCTACAAACTTATCGCTAACATTGTGCCTTAGCCATGTTAAGGTTAATTGCAAAAGTTCTTTTTCTGACTGTTTTTGCACATTTATGTCTAATTTTTGTGCCATTGCAACAATATCATCACGGCAATCTTTTTTGCGAGCAAAGTGTTTTAAGTTGGCTGTCCACAACTTTAAGATGTGCGAATATTTGTCATTTAGTTTTTTTACAAACTCTTTTTGCACTGTTGTTTTGTGAGGGGTCGCTACACATCTAAAGTCTACTATCAAAAATGGATTATTTTTGTCAATAGCAACAGACACAATATAGTAGTCAGGTATTAAGCTTGGTGCATAGTCACTATAAACTATGTCAATTTTACCTTGCAACATATCAACAAGATTTAGCATAAACTGACCATTGTCTACCCCAGAGACATCAACTTGCAAGTCAATATCTGATAGTTCGTCATATGTGCCATTTGTTATGCTGCCATACACAGTACATCCCTTGACATTAGGTAGACTATTAACTATTTTTATGATTTGCTCTGCCTTTTGTAGCATTAAAAAACTACTCTCCCTTTTTTTTGTACAAATTCTATTTACATTTTGCATTATATCACAAAAAAATAAAAATGCATGCATATAGCACGCATTTTTTTGTTAAATTGATTTATTGCTCTTTTTGCCCACTAGCGTCATACCACATTTTAACATTTGTTATTGTGTTTGTTGTGCTTTAGAATTATTTCTATAATTTCTGGGACATCAACGACCCCAGAACTTGCTCCAAAATGGCCCTTATTTGGCAAAAAAACTGGCGTAGCACAAGTTGCCTCTGTATATCTTTCGAGTTGCGATAAGTTATAAATATGGTCGTTGTTGCTATAAATATTATAAACAATATTGTTTAGTTTATTAAACTCATCAATCTCTAAATTGCTTGGAATAAATGGAATAAGATGTTTTAGCCCCTCAAAAACTTCACACTCTTTACACAACCCACCCGCAACAGAGATTATTAGCTTGTTTGATATCTTATTTGAAACACAATACTTGATGATATACAAGCAAGCCAAACTATGACAAACAAAGATGTCTTCTTCTCCAATAAGATTTTTATATTTATCTAATGTATTTCTCCACGACAACAATGTTATATCTTTGCCAGTAGTAAAACTAGGTTGAATTATTTTATAGCCATTTTTTATTAAGTCTTCTTTAAGTTTTATACCAAATGAAGAATCAACACTTCCGCTCATTCCGTGCAAAATAAAAACCTTTTTAGATTTTGCCATAACAACACCTCATATCACTTTATTTTAACACACAACAAATAAAAAAGCATGCACATAGTACGCATTTTTTTTGTTAAATTGATTTATTTTACTTATCGCACCTAGCGGCATAATGTATCTTGACATTTGGTGTCATGTTATAAATTGTTTAACCAACTTTATTATACATTTGACAAAAGACAACTTCATATAATACAATCAAATATATGAGTATGAACAATTTATTTATAAACGCCTGTGTAAGAGGTGAAGATTCTAGAACTCTAATTATAGCAAAAGATATATTAAAAAATATACCAGGCACTACTACCGAATTAGTGTTAGATAATGAGCCTTTACAACCACTTACATCTGCTACACTATCTCTTAGAGAGAGCTTAATAAACAGCAATAATTTTGAAGACCCTATTTTTGACTACGCCAAACAATTTGCCTCTGCAGACACTATAATAATAGCAGCACCATATTGGGATCTTGCCTTTCCTGCATTGCTTAAAATATATCTAGAAAGGATATGTGTATCCGGCCTTACTTTTAGATATGATAAAGGTTTACCTATAGGCCTATGTAAAGCTAAAAAATTAATATATGTCACAACTTCTGGCGGTCCAATTTTTGCTGATTTTGGCTATACCTACATCAAAACTATATCTAATGCCTTGCTAGGTATCAAAAACACCGTTTGCTACAAAGCTGAAAATTTAGATATACATAACATATCTACAAGCGAAGTACTAACAAAAGCAACCATTATAAAGGTAAAATAATATTATTTCAAAAAAAACACCCACTTTAACCTAACCAAATTGTAATTAGGTCTTTAGTGAGTGTTTTTTATTTTTTTATTTTTATGCGCTTTATATCAACATTAAAAACAACTCCAATTGCTAACATAAAAACTAACAGTTAAGTTGTTATATTAAAAATTTTACACATATTTTTTATTGTTTTTCAACTTCAATTTCAATAACCATTTTTGGTTTATTGTATTTTGACATATTTTCTTCGTGCGCCTTAACATTGCCAATAATTGAAAAAAACCTTTGAGCATCTTCAACGGTAAAAAATCTTTTATTATATCCTCCAACAAAATAATAATTGTCTTCTATCTTTTCACCATCGCCTGCACCATGATTCACATCATAAATCGAATTAACCCTAGCAAGCAAACATCCACTTGGTGTTAAAACTCTCTTAATCTCTTTCATAATTTTTTCTGTCGTATTCTCGTCAAAATAATGCAAACTTAAATCTGCAACAATTAAATCAAAAGAATTGTTGTTAAATGGCAAAGGTTCAGAAATGTCTAATTGCATGGTTTTAACATTAGGAACTCGTTCTCTTAATCTTCTTAACGCAACATCAGAAAAATCACAAGCAATCACTTCTAGTCCTTTTTTTGTTAAATAATCACTATCATAACCAATCCCGCACCCCAAATCTAAAACCTTGGTTGTGCATTTTAAAAATTTTTCTGTATATTTATCAAGCCAACTTGAATATTCTTCACCATTAGTTGAATATGTCGCTTGTGCCTTATCCCAAAAATCTTTAAATTTCATATCTTTTCTCCTAGGCGTACATTATAACACAAATAAAATAAAAATGTATACACCTTGATTACAATTTGTATACATCTTTAATAAAATATTTTTAAATTTTACTCTTTCTCGACTGTCGGTCTATATTTAGTACAACCCCTATCGCTGTCATAAAAACTAACAAACTTGTGCTACCAGCAGAGATAAACGGAAGTGGCAGGCCTGTTGGCGGGATTGAGCCCCTCAACATCAGTTATTGCACTATAAGTTTTTCATAAGTTTTAGCAATATTTCTTTTGCCTCTGTTGGAAATGTTCCATCTCCATCTGGACCAATATTTACCAAATAATTAATTTTCAGATCTTCACATTTCTCTTTATTATTCCTTAATTGTTTCAAATCTTTCCAAATTGGATATTTAGTATAACCCCATGATTGATTTAATGTTTGGCAAACTTCATACAATCCAAATTGAGATTGTTTAACACCATTAATATCATTATCTAGTGAATTTATTTTTTGCAACTGTTCTTTTGAAGAAGGTATTTCATTGTCTCCAAAAGAAACATAATCATATTTACCATTACCAAGCCTTGAATTTATTAAACAGTTAGGCTGATATTGTTTTACTAATTTATAAATTTCTTCACTTTGTGATTTCGAAAGCGTAAACGGAATATCAAACCAAGCGATAGATATTTCTCCATAATTTGTCATAAGTTCTTTAATTTGTGGTAAGCATTTGTTTGTAAAATATTTATTAAAATCTTTGCCATTGTTGTCAAAATCCCAATCGTTAGTCCAAGAAGATCCTGCACAATCAACTACTAGGGTATTATATCCACCGCCATCTTTTTCGTGCCAATCTAAGTCTTGCGAATAATATACCCCTAGTTTTATATCTGCTTTTTTACAAGCGTCAGCCAGTTCTCTTAAAATATCTCTATTAAAAGATGTTTGTTTTACGACATTATAATCACTAACACTAGAATCAAACATAGAAAATCCATCGTGATGTTTTGCTGTAAATACAATGTACTTAAATCCACACTCTTTTGCAAAGTTTACCCACGCTTCAGCATCAAAATTTTTAGGATTAAATTTTTTTGCAATATTAAGCATTTCACTATTAGAAATTCTAAAATATGACTGTATCCACTCTGCATAATTACAACTTTTTTCACCATTATACTCGCCACCTAGCAAAGAGTATAGGCCAAAGTGTATAAACAAACCATATTTTGCTTTCTTAAACCACATATAATCTTTAATCATATATCCATTATACAATAATAAAAACAAAAGCGCATACAAAATGCATGCACTTTATCAAAAAAATATTAAAGTTTAGATTTTCTTGACTGTCGGTCCACATTCAGCACAACACCTATTGCAGTCATAAAAACTAACAGTGAAGTTGAACCAGCAGAGATGAATGGAAGTGGCAGGCCTGTTGGCGGGATACTACCTGTGACAACTGCAATATTAACCAATACCTGTATTGATATTAGCGATATTATGCCTGTTGCCAAATAACAGCCAAATCGATTTTTGCTGTTTATTGCAATTTTTATACCAAGCAATAACAAAACAAAAAATACAGCAATTAACAATATCGACCCAAACAAACCAAATTCTTCGGCAATAATTGCAAAGATAAAGTCACTCTCCGAAAATGGCAAAAACAAATATTTTTGTCTAGAGTTAAACAACCCCACACCAAACAACCCACCTGCACCCAGCGAATAAAGCGACTGTATTAGTTGGTAGCCTTCGCCCTTGGGTGACGCCCACGGATCAAGAAAAGCCATAAGTCTTTTTAACCTGTATGGTTCTATGATAATAAGAACAGGCACAAGTAACAATGCAGGTATGCATAATAGCAAAAAATGCTTTGCCTTAATACCACCAACAAACAACATTATTAGCATAACAAGACCTACACATATGGTTATCGACATGTTTGGTTCTAATAATATAAGCAAACAAATTGCACCACCAATAATAACTATCGGCAGCATACCCTTAAATGTTTTTATCTTGTCATAATGTTGAGATAGATAACTTGCACAAAAAACTATAAAGCAAAATTTAGAAATTTCGCTAGCTTGCAAAGTAAAGCCAGGAAGCCTTATCCACCTGCGCGCACCATAGTTGCTAACACCTATGCCTGGTATAAAAACAGCAAGCAAAAACACAAACGCTACAACAACCATTGTCCACTTAAACTTGGCAAGTTTGTTATAGTCTACAAAAGTAGCCACTACCAAGCCAACACTACCTAAAACAACGCCTACTATTTGCTTGTACAAAAAATATTTGTCATTGTCATAGTTTATGCTTGCGCTATAACTACTCGCACTATACACCATAACAACGCCAAATATAACAAGCAAATATGTAATGATAATAATGCCTATGCCTGCTTTAGAAAATTTGCTTTTACTTTTCATATGCAAACTTCCTAACATATTCTTCAAACTTATTGCCCCTATCAACATAGTTAGCAAACTCGTCAAAGCTAGCACTAGCTGGAGATAACAATACGCACTCTCCACTTTTTGCAACTTTGGTGCAATAACTGGTAGCTTGGGAAAGGTTGTCAAATATAACAATTTGCTTATTGCATTTTTCGGCATCTTCTTTTAGCTTTTGTTTTACCCCACCACAACCAATTATTTTTGTGACACTACTTGGCAAATTTTCAAAAAGCATATCATATCTATAACCCTTATCACTGCCACACAAAATTAGTATTGTTGGTTTGTTTATTGCTCTTGTTGCAATAAGTGTAGAGTCAATATTTGTTGCTTTGCTATCGCTTATATATTCTACACCATTTATCGTTGCGATAGTTTGCAAACGATGTGGCAACGCACAAAAAGTTGCTACAGCTCTTGCAATAACTTTTGGCCCAACCCCATACAAATATGCACATAGTACAGCGCACAAAACATTGTCTAGATTGTGCTGACCTTTTAGTTTTATATCTTTTGTTTGCATAACAAATATATCTTTTTTGCCGAGATTTATATATATATTATTGCTGTTTTGATAACAACCAAAGCACTTTTTGTTATTGTCAAAATAATACTTTTTGCAAGGTGTATTATTTGCCAACTTTTTACTAACTTTACAGTTATTATTAACAATAAGTTTGTCGTGGCCTTTTAGATTTTTTGTTATTTGTCTTTTTGCATTGATATAGTTTGTCTTTGTCTTGTGATGGTCAATATGGTCTATGCCAATATTAAGCACTGCAGCAATTTTTGGTCTAAAGGTTGTTATTGCCTCTAACTGAAAGCTACTTACTTCACACACAAATGCATCTTTGCGATATTGCTTTGCAACTTTGCTTGTTATTGGCACCCCGATATTGCCTACAAGACTATTTTTTGTTTTGTTAGTGTCTAATATATGTCCTACCAATGATGTAGTAGTAGTTTTGCCATTGGTACCGGTTATTGCTATGATATCGTTTCTGCATTTGCTATAACCAAGTTCTAGTTCGCTTACAACTTTTTTGTTTTGTGATAGGGCGTATTTTACATATTGATTGTCCATGCATATTGCTGGGCTTAATACAACTACCTGCACCTGCTCTACTATGCTTTTTGACAGTTTTTTTACAACAAATACATTGTCAAAAGTTTTTGTTTTTTCTTTTATTTGCTGTCTTGTTTTTTCGTTGCTGTCATACAAAAAGAACAAGCTTTTTTTGTTTTTTAGCAACTCAAAACTCGACCAACCACTACGCGACAGACCAAGTATAAGATAGTTATATTTTTTCATACATTTCACCTACATATTATAGTTAACATAATACAAGCTACTGCTATGATTAATGTTATAATAATATATATGGAGACAATTTTGGTTTCATGCTTACCTTTCTTTTCAAAATGATGATGAAGTGGTGCCATCAAAAAAATTCGCTTTTTTGTTTTTTTATAATACAAGACTTGCATAATAACTGACACACAAGACAAAACAAACATAACGCCAAGTAAAGGTATAAACAAACTCAACCCATTAAAACAAGCCAAACTGGCAATAAGTGCGCCAAGTGAGAGTGAGCCTGTATCCCCCATAAAAATACTAGCCGGGTGCGAATTAAATACCAAAAAGGCAAGTATGGCACCCAAAGCACAACAAGTAATGATAATCAAATTGTACTGTTCGTTAATAATGGCATTATCAAGCCCTGCAGTGAGGCCTTGCATATAAAGATAACTAATTATGCCAAAGCCTAACAAATAAGCAAAACTAACCCCACCTGCAAGACCATCTAAACCATCAGTTAAGTTTACACTATTAGTCGTAGCAATAAAAACTAGCATTATATAAGGGATAATCAAAAAACCCAAATCAATTTTTGTATTGCTAAATGGCAAATAAATTTTGCTACCGATCATCGGATTAAAATAAACAAACAAAGCAACTATGAGACTAATTGCAACTTGTCCAATAATTTTTTGATAAGGCCTTAATCCCAAATTTCGCTTAAACTTTATTTTGATAAAATCGTCCAAAAAACCAAGAACCCCAAAAGCAAAAAACACAGCAAGAGCAACTGACGCCATAGAATAGTTGTTATTAAAAAAACAAAGTGACACTACAATTATGGCAAAGATAAATATAATGCCACCCATAGTTGGCGTGCCCTGTTTGCTCGAATGACTCTCTACATAGTGCAATATATTTTGCCCAAACTTTAGTCTCTTTGTAAGGCGCAAACAAAAAGGGGCAATAACTATTGCCACAAAAAAGCTAATTAAAAATGCTAAAAAATAATACAATTTTATTTTACTCCAAAAGATCGTGTCTTTGTCCTGATATAATCAAATACAACTTTGCTATCGCTAAAAGGATATTTGATGCCATTTATCTCTTGGTAGTCTTCGCATCCTTTACCCAATATAACAACAACATCATTAATAAAAGCTAGATCTAATGCTTTGATTATAGCCTCTTTTCTGTTTTCTAATACAAATACTTCTTTAGTTATATCTGTACCAGCTTTGATTTGAGAGATGATGTCGTAGGGGTTTTCAAAGCGAGGATTGTCACTTGTAATAATTGTCGTGTTGCTATATTTCGTGGCAATTTGGCCCATTATGGGGCGCTTAACGCTATCTCTATTGCCTCCACAGCCAAATACTGTTATTATTTTACCTTTTGACAACGCCTTTATATTTTTTAATATATTTTCTACCCCATCAGGCGTATGTGCATAATCTACAACAACCGAAAATGGCGTGTCTATATCTAACACATTAAACCTACCATCTACTTGTTCTAGCGACTCTATGCCTTTTATTATATTAATATTGCTAATGCCCAAAACCTTGCAGCAAGTCATTGCAGCCAAAGCATTGTATACATTAAACTTGCCTGCAAGATTAATGCTACAACTCAATATATCATCAAAAATATTAACAACAAAAGAGCTACCCTTTATACTCATTTTTATATTAAGTGCAAACACATCACTAGGATTCATAATGGCATAAGTAAACTTTTTGCAATCGCACAAATGAAAATAATCTTTGCCATAATTATCATCTACATTAATGATGCAATTTTTGCAATACATGCCAGTCAAAAACTTTTGTTTGACACTGGCATAGTTGTCAATAGTGCCAAAATAATCAAGGTGGTCTTGAGTAAGGTTGGTAAATACCCCTACTTCAAAATTAACACCATATACTTTGTATAAGTCTATAGCATGAGCAGACACCTCCATTACAACATACTCAATACCACTATCTAGCATTTGCCTAAAGGTATTAAACAACTGTTTTGGGTCCGGAGTTGTTAGTGTAGTTGGATAAAATATTTGGTCAATATAAATAGCTGTAGTACCAATAAGACCAACCTTTTTGCCACTTGCTTGCAAAATACTTCTTATCATGTACGATGTTGTTGTCTTGCCATTGGTGCCAGTTATGCCAATTATTTTTAGTTTTTTATCAGGGTTGCCATAAAAATTGCTACACACTTTGGCTATAACTTGCCTAACATTTTTTACTTTTATTTGGGTTATGCCAGTTGGCAAAAATCTCTCTACAATAAGCACTCTTGCCCCACTCTCTACAGCTTTGTCATAATAATTGTGTCTGTCATCATTGACGCCAACATAACAAAAATACACACTGCCTGCACACTTGCTTTCGCAGTCTGTCATAATATCTAAAATGTCAATATCCATATTGCCTTGAGTCTCGACAATATCTATATTTTGCAAAAGATTTTGTAATGTCATAATATCCTCCTATCAACACAGCTATTATGCCAAAAAATACTAGGCACAATTTGTCATAGGTAAAATTAGACATTAATATACAAAATTGCCAAAAATATAATTAGTTATCTTGTCGAAACAATAATACTACTACCTTTTTGCAAAGATGTGTTTGGGGCCGGTATCTGGCTTACTACTTTTTGTCCTTCGCCATCTATATCAACACCAAAACCAAGTATCTCTAGCTGCGACAAAGCTTGCGCTATAGGCAATCCTACCAGATTAGGCACAACTATGCTTTCTACAACTACACTTTGGTTATTTGGCTTTATATTTTTACATTCAAATATTTTTGCAAACATCTCTTTTGCATAAGGCGCAGCAACAACACTGCCATAATATGTTCCACTGCTTGGTTCGTCTACACATAGCAAAATTGCATATTGTGGGTTGTTTGCCGGATAAGTACCAAAGAAGCTAGATACATATTTGCCGGCAGCAATCTTGCCATTTTCGTATTTTTGGGCAGTACCCGTTTTGCCACCTATACTATACCCAGGCACAAAGGTATACTGACCAGTTTTTATACTCAAAACACCTTCGAGCAAAGTATTAATTTGGGCAGAAACTTCTGGACTTATAACATTAGACAATAATGTTGGGTCGTTTTGTTTTATAACACCATTTTGGTTATAAATACTATCTACTAGATAAGGTTTGTACAAATCGCCACCATTTACTGCCGAACAAAAAGCTGTCAACAACTGCAACTGCGAAACAGCTACAGCTTGACCAAAACCTATGCGAGCAAGGTCTACATTTTTTACATTTTTCTTATTCATCAATATGCCAGCACTTTCGCCCAAAATATCAACACCAGTTTTTTGTCCTATACCAAACGCCTGCAAATATTGATAAAACTTATCTTTGCCAAGTCTTAATGCTAGGTCCATAAAAACACAGTTGCATGAGTTGGCAATACCCTCAACCAAAGTTTGCGAGCCATGACCAATAGTGCGCCAACACTTTATTTTTTGACCATCTACCATACGATATCCAGGACAATAAAAAACATCTTGAAAGTTAGTTAAATTTTCGCTCAATGCTGCTGCTATAGTTAATATCTTAAATGTAGAACCCGGCTCATACACATCAACGACACTTGTGTTTTTTGACAATGACATTAAAAGCGAGACATCATTTCTTGGTGGGTCATTATTGTCAAATGCTGGAGCTATACCCATAGCAATTATCTTGCCCGTTGCCGGCTCTAATATTGTTATAGATGCAGATTTGGGCATATGATCTTGCATTATTTTTGACAAAGTATCTTGCACTATAAGTTGTATTTTGCTATCTATAGTAAGCTTAATACTATAACCATCAATGCTAGGATAATAATATCGCAAAGTATTATTAAGCTCTTTGCCAGCGACTGTTGCTTGCGTAAGCTGCTTGCCATCTATACCTTTTAGATATTTGTTATAATATGCTTCTAGGCCAGACTGTCCTTGATTGTCAATAGTTGTATATCCTAGCACCTGGCTCAAAAACTCGCCGTAGGGGTAAAATCTCGATATATTTTCGCTTAACACAACACCGCTGTATTTTTTGGCGATTATTTGTTTTGCTACGACATCTTTTATAGATAGTTTTACCAAACTTTCTGATACAAATTTGTCAGTAGCCTTTAGGTATAACTTATTATAATCTAACCCCAAAGTCTTGGACAAAAACATCGCAACTTCGCTAGGCTCTGTCACATCTTTTGCTCTCAAATACACATCATATGTAGTATAACTCGTAGCAAGCGTACTGCCAGCATTGTCGACAATATCTCCACGAGTAGCAACAAGTGGCAAACTTCGTAGCCATTGCTCGGCAGCCTTTATGGTAAGCTCTTTACTTTTTATACCCTGCAAAAAGAACAATCTAACACATATCGCACAAAAAATAAAGGTTATTAGTAAAAATAATACTAATAACCTCTTTTGTAAAGATAAAATAGAATATTTAAGTTGTTTCAACCATTATCCCCCAAAAATGCTAGAGAAGAAATTGCACAAGTCGTCAAACCAGTTGCCTTCTTTTTGATTTTTGATAACGGTATTTTTTGCAAATTCTTTTGCTTGCAATGATGTACCACCACCCTGTGTCATGCCAGCAGCTTGTGGGTTAATTTGTTGCATAAGATCTTGCAATTGTATTTGCAAAGCATCCAACTCTTGTTGTTTGATAACAATTTGTTGGTTTGTGTTTGCTATTTGCGAATTATAATTTGCTATTGATACCGCATTATATATCATTAATATGCCAAGCAATAAGATAATAGAAGTATAAACAGCAATTATTAATTTGCCTCTTAAGTTAATGTTTAGTTTGACAGTGTTTTCTTTTTCTTCTTGTTTTTGAGTGATGGTAGGCAACATTTGGGTATCGGCTACTTCTAGCTCATACACACCATTTTTTGAAGAGGTCTCTTTAGTAGGCACCTCTGTCACACTTGTCATCTCCTCTCTTACTCTTTGATAGTAAGCAGCAGGATCTTCGCTTTTTGCTAATTGTTGGTCAAAGCGCTTTAGTTGTTCTTGCGCAAGTTGTGATATGTCATTAACTTTTTGCAAGTTAGCTTCATCGATAGAAGTTGTCTTGTCTAGTATAGTTGTTCTAGAAAATTTATACTTATCTTCCATATACGCTATGACCTCCTTTTTTATATCTTTTGTGCTATACGCAATTTGCAAGAAGAACTACGAGAGTTTGTTTTTTGTTCTTGCTCGCTTGCCATAATAGGTTTTTTGTTAACCATTTTTATGGTTGCTTTGTGATGGCACACACATATAGGCAAAGTCTTTGGACAGATACAATCTGTACTAAAACTTTTATAAACATTTTTTACTATTCTGTCTTCTAATGAGTGGAATGTCAAAACACACATTCTACCATTTGGTTTTAAGCTGTTTAGCATTTGCTCTACAACTTCTTGCAAACCTTCAAGCTCACCATTAACTTCTATACGCAACGCTTGAAAAGTCTTTTTTGCTACACTACCACCTTTATGCAAAAGTTTTGTTGGGTAGCTTTGCTCAATAATTTTTACTAATTTGCCTGTAGAATCGATTGGTGCTATTTCTCTTTGCTTAATAATATTGCGAGCAATAACTTTTGCAAAGTCTTCTTCGCCGTACTCAAACAATATTTTTATTAGTTGCTCATAGGTATAAGTATTAACTATATCATAAGCTGTTAGGTCTTGTTGTTGATTCATACGCATGTCAAGTGGAGCATCGTATTTATAACTAAAACCTCTATCGATATTGTCGATCTGATAAGAAGAAACACCCAAGTCAATTAGTATTCCATCTACTTGTGTATAACCTAAATCTTGTATAACTTGTAGATAGTTTTTGAAGTTGTTTTGAACCAAGTGAACAGTACAGTCATAGTTTTTTAGTCTTTCGGTACTAACGGCGATTGCATCTTGGTCTCTATCAATACCGATAAGCACGCCGTCTTTGTTTAGGCGTTTTGCTATTTCGCTAGAATGACCTGCACCACCCAAAGTTGCATCTACATACACGCCATTAGGTTTGATATCAAGACCTTCTAGACACTCATTTAGCATTATTGGTACATGCTTAAATTCCATACTCGCCCAACTCTTGCAAAACTTGATCTATGTTTGCATCATTTTGTTGTTGATATTGTGCCCATCTATCAGCACTCCACAACTCTGCTCTTTTGCCAACTCCGATAAAGACAACTTCTTTTTCGATACCGGCAAACTCTCTCAAAGCTTGTGGCAACAAAAATCTACCTTGGTTATCTTCGACAACCTTGTATGCACTAGAGAACAATGTTCTTAAAGCCCTATTAACCTTTTGGTCAAAAATAGGAAGATTGTCAATTTTGTCGCTAAATATACGATCAACTTCTGTCTTTGGAAATACAAACAAACAGCCATCGTTGCCTTTGGTTATATAGCAACCTTCGAGATCATCTCGTAGTTTGCTTGGCAAACGCAATCTGTACTTTTGATCGCATTGATGAAAGTACTCGCCAAATAGCATCAACAAACCCCTCCTTTTTTTGATCAAAGTTATCTTTTGCAAAAATGCAAAAGGATAGACTTCTCCTAGTTGACTCTATTATACAACACTTTTTGACCACTTCCAACCACTTTTGACCACTATTTTGAAAAATTTTTATAAAAAACTTGTTTTTTTGACCATAATTTGACCACAAAACCAAAAACAAGGGCAAAAATGAGTGGTTTTTTTGTTATTTATCAAACATATATTTGATAAAATTTATTTTTTATAAAAATAAAAGCACCCTATTTTGTTTTAGGATGCTTTTTTATTTTATATAAGTTTTATAACTCTAGGTGCACATATAACAAACCAGCTAGAATATTTTGTTGGGTTTTGTACAAGATCTTTTGCTAAAGATTCTGGGCTTATCCACATACATTCGCTCGCCTCTGTAGGATCAAGAGTGATTGGTCCATCATAATAACCAAGCAATACATGGTCTATCTCATACTCATACAGATTGTCGTTAAACTTGTTTAAGTACACAAAGTTAAACAATTCTTTTAACTTGCAACTACAGCCCAACTCTTCTTGCATACGGGCTTCTGCCGAAGATATAACATCTTCACCACTTCTTGGATGAGAGCAACATGCATTTGCCCATAGACCAGGACTATGATATTTGTCTTGAGCTCTTTTTTGTATTAATATTTCGCCTTTATTATTTACCAAAAATACGCTAAATGCTCTATGCAATACTGGTTGTGCATGGGCATCAGCTTTGTTAATTATGCCAATCTCATTGTCAAAAAGATCGACTTTTACTAATTCATCTCTTAACATTTTTACTCCCTATAGATATGGTAATATCTCTGGCAAAGTCACAATGCCAGTTTCTGCGTTAAAATGACCCTTGCTAGGCACAAAGACATGCTCTGCATTAATAGAGTTGGCAAAGTCTTTTAGGGCTTCTAACTTAATATATGGGTCATCATCAGAATAAAAACAAACTCTCTTTGGACAAAGTTTTTCAAAACCAGAAACATCATCCAAAAACAATGTTTTGTTTAATTGATCTATTGTTTCAAAACCAGAAACAAAATTATTAGCACCACTTACAAAGATTGCTTTTTTGATAGATATGTTGTGTTTTAACAAAAACTTTACAACAAAGACAGGACTTGCGCTATGACAAATAAAAGTTGTATCTTGATCAACCATACCGGCTTTTACATACCCCATAAGTACAGCTTCCCAGTTGTCAAAATTTTGATTATATGGCGTAGGCAGTTGTACACTCAAAGCTATAGCATCTTTGACATTGTCGTTAATGTATTTGTTAACCCAGCCAAACCAATTGCCATAAACACTGCCACCAGTGCCATGTATAATAATATATTTATTCATGACTACTCCTTAATTGTTATTAATTTGTTATCTACCTTATCACAAGAAGTTAGATAATATGTTATGCCATTTTTTACAACTACTGGATCTGCCTTGCAACTACTACCATGCAAATGACCATATACGACTGTTTTTACTTCGTACTTTTCTAACAGCTCAGTAAAAGGGCTTGCTTCTCTTCTACTATTAAACGGCGGATAATGCAACATACATATTATTTCTTCGTTGTTTTGTTGTTGTTTTTTTGCACTTTGCAAAGACATCTCAAGTCGTATAAGCTCTCTATCAACAATCTTTTGATCTTGAGCATCAAGAGGTTCTCTCTCTGGCAAAATCCAACCACGACTGCCACATATTATATAATTGTCAAACTTGATACTGTCGTTTTGTATAGCATACATATCCGAAGGCAAAATACTTCTTACCTTACTTATAGTACTCCACCAATAATCATGGTTGCCACGCAAAATTATTTTTTTACCCTTGCCAAGTTTTGATATATATTCGATATCAACAACAGCATCTTCTAGAGACATTGCCCAGCTTATATCACCAGCAATAATAACCAAGTCATCTTCGGACACCTTTGATTGCCAGTCACTTGCTATTGTATCTATATAATTGTCCCAAGTAGGGCCAAATATATCCATTGGCTTTGGATTGTTTATAGACAAATGTAAATCACTTATTGCAAATATTTTCATAACTTTCCTTTATAAACAAAGTTAGTATGACATAAAAATGCTTTTTTGGCAACGACATTAACTACAAACAAAGTATTTTGCGACAAAAAAATTAACGATAGAATTAATCTATCGTTATATTTTTATATGCGTTGATTTTGAATAGCTGTTGGATATATTGGCAGCTCTAAAACACCATTGCACGCATCAACAGTATACTCTTGACAAGCAGGAGCCGAACAATAGCCATATGTTGGCACTAACAATTCTGCCCTTACAATAACACGAAGAATTATTGTGATACAAGCGCTAATATTAAATGTGCTACCTGACACATATGCGCCAGAAGGACTAGAGCTTGCGCCAAAAGCTTCGATAGTATAAGGGACAATTGATGGTTGTGGTACAAACAAAATAACATCATTAGGCACTGTCAAAGTTGTTGTACCTGTACCTGTCACACCATTAGCATCTGTATATGTAACAAGCAATGGTATATTGACATCTGCGCTAACTCTAGCAAAGTTAGGTTTGTCTAAAAGTCTTTCTACAACAAGATTGGTAATGGTAGCTTCTCCATTAGTTGTCGCCGAAACAAAAGTAAGTGGCAATGTTGGATTCTCTGGGCTTTGGTTAGACAAAGTCACTTGCACATTAGTTTGTTGTAGCTGTTTCATACATGAGTCTAGCACCTTATTTGTTTGAATACACGCTTTTTCGCAAATACCGTTTAGAGGATTGCCCGAAATAATTCCAGGCGTATTTCCTGTACGGTTGCAAGTATAAAATGACATAGTTTTTATATAACCTCCTACTAAATAATATGCAGGACATTATACAAAAGTTAACAATAAAAAAACCTAGCAAATTGCTAGGTTGTTTTTATTCTTCTATTTTTACATCAAGGTCTACTTGTAGTCGTTGTTCTATACTATCAAGCAAGTCTTGAGCGCCTATCTTATTATCTACCGAAGTAATTATAAAGCTTTTTGTTGTAAGGCCAAGTTCGTTAGCTATCTTTTGTTTGTTAACGCCCAATTGCGCTTTAGAAAGTTTGTCACATTTGGTCAACACAAACACAGTAGGTATCTTGTAAAAATACAAATACTTTAGCATTTGATGATCTTTTTCGGTTGGCATATGTCTACTATCTAATAGCATATATACGCATTTTAGATTTTTGCTGGTTGTTAGATAGTTGCCCATAAGATCGCCCCAAGTTTCTTGATCTTGTTTGCTTGCTTTGGCATAGCCATAACCAGGCAAGTCTACTAACAAAAATTCATCATTAATCAAAAAATAATTTACCAAACGAGTTCTACCTGGCAAAGATGATGTTTTTGCTAGGCTTTTGTTATTGGCAATCAAGTTAATAAGGCTACTCTTGCCCACATTGCTGCGGCCTACAAAAGCGATCTCACTATAATTGCTTTGGTACAAATCTTTATAATTTGACACACTTTTTACAAACTGTGCTTTTTTTATTTTCATAATTACTCCTTTGTAAAAACTTAAGAAGCAGCTTCGGTATCAGTTGTTTCGATCGGTTGTTCTACTTGTTCTGGCTTTCTGATATAGTTAGGCTCTGGATCACCATTGATAAAGTTATCATTAATAATAATGCTCTCAATAGTCTTATCTGCAGGTGCAGAATACATTAGGCCTAGCATTCTTTCTTCTAAAATTGTTCTCAAGCCTCTTGCACCAGTTTTTAGCTTAATTGCCTTTTGAGCGACAGCTTTTACTGCACTGTCATCAAATTGCAAATCGATACCGTCCATATCAAACATCTTTTTGTATTGTTTGGTCAAAGAGTTTCTTGGACGAGTCAAAATACTAACTAAAGCTTCTTCATCAAGATCATGCAAACCAACCACTATTGGCAAACGGCCAACAAACTCTGGTATCAAACCAAAGTTAGTCAAGTCTTGTGGTTGAATTTGTTTGATAAGCTTAAATGTTTCTTTTTGTTCGGTTGTTTTTACGCCAGCGCCAAAACCAAGTGATTTGTCAACGGTACGCTTTTCGATAATTTTGTCCAAACCTACAAAAGCACCACCACAAATAAACAAAATGTTAGTTGTATCTATTTGCAACATTTCTTGTTGTGGATGTTTGCGACCACCTTGAGGAGGCACGCTTGCAATTGTACTTTCTAATATCTTTAACAAAGCTTGTTGTACACCTTCACCTGATACATCACGAGTGATAGAACGATTTTCGGTGCTGCGTCTGATCTTGTCAATTTCGTCTATATAAATAATACCACGCTCTGCTTTGGCGATGTCATAGTCTGCATTTTGTATAAGCTTAAGCAAAATGTTTTCGACATCTTCACCCACATAGCCAGCTTCGGTTAGAGTGGTTGCATCTGCCGTTGCAAAAGGTACTTTTAGTATTTTTGCAAGAGTTTTTGCTAGCAATGTTTTGCCACAACCTGTTGGGCCTATCATTAAGATATTGCTTTTTTCTAATTCGATAGGTGTAGCATCTAGCTTTTGCTTTTTGATTTCGGCATTATAATTAATACGCTTGTAGTGATTGTATACTGCTACTGACAAAGCTCTCTTTGCTTCGTCTTGACCGATAATATAATCGTCTAATGCTTCTTTTATTTGATGAGGCAAAGGCAAGTCGATTTTGTCTTGAACTTGTTTTTCTCCGCCGCCTTCTTTTATTATATCTCTACATAAATCTACACACTCATCACATATAAAACTAGAACCTTCTGGGCTAGCAATAAGTCTTTTTACTTCGACTTGTGATTTGCCACAAAACGAACAGTTTAGGTTGTTTTCTTTTTGCACAATAAAGTCTCCTAATAATAATTTGAGTTTTACCTAAAAATAACAAAAGTAGTCAAACAATTTTTGCCTGACTACCTTGTGGGTTATTTTCTTTTTTCAAAGATTTCGTCAATCAAGCCATATTCTTTAGCTTGTTCGGCAGACATATAATAATCTCTATCTGTATCTGTTTTGACTTTTTCTAAATCTTGTCCAGTACGCTCTGCCAAGATTTTGTTTAATTTTTCTTTAGTGTTTTGAATATGTTTTGCTTGTATTTGAATATCACTAGCTTGACCTTTTGCACCACCTAGAGGTTGGTGTATCATGATCTCACTATTAGGCAATGCAAATCTCTTACCTTTTGTACCACTAGCTAGCAAAAATGCACCCATGCTTGCTGCAAGACCAACGCATATTGTTGATACATCACATTTGATATAATTGATTGTATCATAAATAGCAAAGCCAGCAGAAACGCTACCACCAGGGCTGTTGATATACAAAGATATATCTTTGTCTGGGTTTTTGCCTTCTAGGTAGATAAGTTGAGCAACAATACTGTTAGCAACATTGTCATCAATTTCTCCACTCAAAAATATAATTCTGTCTTCTAAAAGTCTAGAATAAATATCATAACTTCTTTCGCCAGTACTTGTCTGGTCTACGACATATGGAATTAACATTCATATTCTCCTTACTATAGGTATAAATTATTAGTTGTTTTCTTTTAAGAATTTTAACAATTTGTTAATTAAGATACCGTTTTCGATGTAAGCGATTTGGTCATCACCAAGTTCTTTTTTGATTTGGTCGATAGTCTTTTCGCTACCCTTTTTGTTTTCGTTATATTTATCTTCGATATCTTTGTCAGTCACTGTGATATTTTCTTTATTTACAATAGCTTCTAAAACTAAACGAGTTTTTACTGTCTTTTTAGCATCGTCCATACGGCTTGCTTTTAATTCTTCTACAGTAGTTTTTGCATATTTTAGATAATCTTCTAGTTTTAGACCTTGATAGCTTAGTCTATATTCAAATTCTCTAATATAGTCTTCTGCTTGTTGTTCTACCATAACTTGTGGGATATCAACAGTTGCATTTTCGGTAACCTTTTCGATAAGGTTGTTTTCAAATTCGTGTTCTGCAGAATGTTTTAGTTCGTCTGCTAGTTTTTGCTCTGTATCTTTCTTTAGATCTGCAAGAGTTTCAAATTCGCTAACTTCGCTAGCAAACTCATCATTTAGCTCTGGCAATACTTTTTCTTTGATAGCTTTTACTGTCACCTTAAATACAGCTGGTTTGCCTTTTAGGTTTTCTGCTGGGTATTCTTCTGGGAAGGTAACATTGATATCTTTTGTATCAGAAACTTTCATACCAACGATTTGATCTTCAAAAGTATCGATAAATGAGTGAGAACCAATCTCTAGGTCATAGTCGTTAGCAGCGCCACCATCAAATTTAACGCCATCTACACTACCTTCAAAGTCGATAGTTGCGATATCGCCAACTTTAACTGCACGGTCAGAAACTTCTTCAAATCTAGCACGAGAGTTAACAAGTTGGTTAAGTCTTTCTTCTACTTGTTCTTTTGATACTTCTACTTTTGGCATTTCTACTTTTAGGCCAGTATAAGCGCCCAAAGTTACTTCTGGTTTGTTATAAACTGTAGCAACAATAACAATACCGTCTTTACCAATTTCTTGAATGCTCAAGCTTGGAGCATCAACTGGTTGAATTGTTTTTTCATTTTGCAAAACTTCAAAGTAGTATCTATAAAAACATCCGTCAATAGCATCTTCATAAAAAACGCCTTCGCCAAAGTTTTTCTCCAAAACTTTTCTTGGAACATGACCTTTACGGAAACCTTGGATGTTGTATTTACCTTTATTTTTTTCGTAAGCTGTTTGAACTGCTTGTTCCCATTCATCTTTATCAAGAGAGATAGTTACTTCAATTCTTTTGTCTTCTAGTGTTTTAGTAGTATATTTCATAAATTTCTCCTTAAAAATGCAACCTACAATACTTTATTTTAGTCGCCTTGTAGATTATATCACATTTGCTATAAATTTTTCAAGTCATTTTGTGTTTGAAATGACTATATTTACAAAAAAAATAACGAACTTTGTCTTAAAAAACAAGTTCGTTAACTCAATTATAATGCTAAAAACATTTTTACAACCATACCAATAAGTATGATACTAATTGTTACACACAAAATACCAGGTGCTAAAGTGTCTATGCTCAAACTTAACTTTCTTTTGATAATCTTTTTGTTGTCGTCTGGCACCATATAGACATCTTCTTCGTAGCCGTATTCTGACACATCAAAAGTCTCGCCTTCGACATCAACACCTTCTTTTTTTAGTTCTTTAATTTTTCTGTAGCGCTTAAAAAATACAATTGACAACATAAAGCAAGCAATTGCAAGAGCTGTTAGACAAACTATAACAGCAACTGACACTAATAAAGACAATATCAAACCAAGCAATGAAATGCCTAAAAATACAACTATTGTTAAATTAAATTTTGATTCAAAAAATTTTTTCATAGTCCCCTCAAAAAGTCAAAATTACAAAATGTAAAATACTGCAATCAAAACAATTGCCAATATTAATGTGACAAGATACAACTTGTTGCGTCTACTGCAAGAAAAGTATATACCACCAAGACTCGCACCAAAAATACCCACAAAAAGTGAGGCAGAACGGCATATATCAGATATGCTTGTTATAATTCTACCAACTACAGAAAGCACTGCAATGGCAACAACACACAACCAGCATATAAACAAAATAATGTTTTTGGTAGTAAGTTTTGACATAATTTCTCCTGTCAATATAATAACATACTTTTATAAAAAGTAAAATTAGTTTTGTAATGTATTTAGAAATTTTTCAAAATAATCAGGCAATGGACATGTAAACTGCATAAATTCGCCTGTTGTTGGGTGATTAAAGCCTATTTTGTAGGCATGCAACAATTGTCCATCAAGGCCTGTTTTGTCTATAGTTTTGTAGTAGGTTTTGTCACCTACTATAGGGTGACCTATATAAGTAGAGTGTACGCGTATCTGATGTGTACGACCTGTCTTTAGTTCGTACTCTACAAGAGTATAACCTTTGTATCTTGTTTTTACTTTATAATTAGTTATTGCTACTTTGCCTTCGTTAGGTCTAACTACAAATATTTTTTTACGCTCATGCTCGCCTCTTTTTAGGTTGGTTTGTATTGTACCTTCTTCTTGTTTTAGAGAGCCATACACCAATGCCAAATAGTTGCGCTTGCACACTTTATCTTGTATTTGCTTGGCAAGACTTATGTGTGCCTTGTCATTTTTTGCAATAACAATCAAGCCAGAAGTATCTTTGTCCAAGCGATGTACAATGCCAGGTCTTATTTCACCATTAATACCACTCAAGTCTTTGATATGATATAGCAAGGCATTGACCAAAGTACCACTATAACAACCACTCGAAGGATGAGTGACCATGCCTTGTTTTTTGTTAATAACAGCCAAATCTTGATCTTGATAAACAATATCAAGGGGTATGTTTTCTGGGTTGATGTCTGTACATGTTGGTTCTGGCATATCAAGCGAAACTACATCGCCAAGCTTTAGCATATAGCCTGCTTTTACAACTTTACCATTAACTACAACTTGGTCTTTTTGAATCATATTTTTGATATGACTGCGTGTTAACTCAACCATTTTTGCAGACAAAAAACTGTCCAACCTTTGTTGAACATCTTGACTATCAATGGTAAAAGTTAATTGTTGCATTAATTATTTTCCTTCTTTTTTGTTTTCGCTAAAACCAAACAGCAGATACATGACAAACAAAAATACGCCAACACACAAAAATACATCTGCTACATTAAACACCGGGAAGCTTGGCCAAAAATCAAATACCAAAAAGTCTCTTACTCCACCTAAAAATATACGATCAATAAGATTGCCTACACCACCACCTACAATAAACGAAAAGGCAATGTTGTATAATATACTTTCTGATTTGTATTTAGAATCAAACAAAAATAAAAATACCAAAAATATTAAAGTGACTACAATAAGTACCCAAGTGTGACCACTCAAAATACTCCATGCAGCACCCTTGTTAAGATCTACACTATGAATAGAAATAAAACCTTTCAAAAAAGGATAAACCTTGTCTTGAAAAGCGATTTTTGTAATAAGATCTATTGCAACCACGGCGGGCAATATGCATAGTTTTAGAATAATATTCTTTTTCAAAATCCTTACTCCTACTGCTGTATTATACTACAAAAGTATATGTTTTGACAATACTTTGTGTCAAAAAACACCAATGCAAAAGTCTCAATACTATACTACTCAAAAATAAAAAAAGCAACCAAAATGTTGCTTTTTTGTCATATTAGTCGTTATTTTCTGGTTGAGGGTTGGTTTGAGTCATAATGTTAATGCCCTCTGGAGTTAGCAAAAATAGATCGCCTTGAAGCCTTCTTATGCCACCTCTCAATGCATATACAGCACCGCTTAAAAAGTCCAAAACTTTTTCTGCCTCGGTGTTTTGCAAGTTGCCCAAGTTTACTATACAAGACTCATGTCTGCGCAAGCACTCAATTAATAATTGAATATCTTTATCAGTTTTTGGAGCATAAATAACCACATTTTTGCCCGCCATAGCGCCGTTAAATGCTGGTATTTGAGACAAGTTGACAGCACTAGAGTCTATACTTGATGTAGCAAAAGTTTTTGCCATACCGTTGTCAAAATTAGAATATTTTTCGTTAGGTATTATGCTTGTTGAAGGTGCTTTTTTTGCTGGCTTTTTTTGTTGACCATCGCTAAAGCCTACCCCTTTCATGATAAAGTTAATAAAGCCCATTGCTTTCTCCTTAAGTATATATTATATAATAACACATATTTTTTTTGCTTGGCAATTAAACTTGGTACAAAAAATACTATTTTTGATGCTAAATCGCACCTTTTGGGCCATGTCCAGCATAAATTGTGTGATTTTTGTATAAGGTTAATAACTTTTTGATAGAGTTTTGCATTTGTATATAGTCGCTTGTTGGCACATCTGTTCGGCCAATACAATTTTTGAATATGGTGTCTCCACTAAACATAATTTGGTCTGCTACATAGCACACCCCACAACTTGTATGCCCCGGAGTCTCGACAACTGTTATCTCTTCTTTTATTAAGTTTAGCTTATCGCCTTCTTTTACAAATACACAGTTTTGCTCATCAATTTTTACTGTGACTGATCTTAATAAAGCAAACAAAGATGCATTTAGTTCGCCATCACTCAACTTTTCGTATGCTAATTTGTGCATATAACATTTTACACCAAATTTGTTAACAATATCATCCAAGTATTGTATATGGTCAAAGTGTCCATGTGTTATAAGCACCCCAACAACTTGTTTGCCTTGGGTATATTTTTCTATTTCTTCTGCAGGGCATGCAGCATCTATTATTATAGCTTTGTCATCGCTTATAACAACATAAGTGTTGTTTTCTAATGCTCCCCAAAGTATAGTTTTTATTTGCATATATTTTTCCTCAATGCAAAAATTGTATCACATTTTTTTTATTATTTTAAGCAAAAAACATTGTTTTTTTATAGAAAAAATTGCAACAATAAGCAAAATTGCCTCTTGCAAGCAACTAACATACAAAGAGACAATGATATTGTATGTCAATAAACAAATTGACAAAATTATGCTACCTAGTTTTATAACCGTTTCGCTATGTTGCCATGTCGCATAGGTAAAGATGCTTATGCCGACACATGGCAATATGTCTACAAAAGTATTATAATTTATTATCCCACATATCCAAGTGATAATAACAAATGTTAACATTATAACTGTTGGGCATGTAGCATCATACAAGTCATAACAAAAAAATACAACAACTCTAATTGTTGCAATTAATACACACAAAAAACCCACATAATTAGCACCAAAAGCATACGCAAGACTATAACATATATTGGCAGGTATCTGATATAACAATATTCTATTTTTACTTTTACAAAGCAAGCTTATAACCGAAAAAATTAGTGCTAACCAGCTTAATATTATTTTTGTATACATAGTAGATATTTATTATATGTACATATTATATATAACAAAAAAAAGACCTAAAATGGTGTTTTTTGTTAATTTTATATAGAATCTCTCTTTTTTAGTTTTAGTCTAGATACACCAGAACGGCGTTTGTAGTTTTTGATAAGTTCTATCGCCTCATCTGCACTTGTGACAACATTAACTTGCTCTGCAAATTCGTTTTCGTCACATAGATCTTCTTTAGCTTGCTCTTTATAAAAGTCTAACAATTTATCAAAGAAGTGATCGATATTAACCAAAATAATTTCGTACGCATTAGGGTACATACGGTTTATTTCGTAAAATGTAGTAAACTCATGCAAAGTACCGTTAGCACCTGGCAACACAACCAACACATCTGTATTTTCGGCAAATGTTTGTAGACGGTTATTTAGATGTGCACATGGTATATGATCGCCTACCATGTCTTCTCTATAATTGTTGATATAAACAACATCAAGGTCAACAAGTCTTACTTTGTCGTTGTACTTAATAAACTCATTATAAGTGACACCCATTAAACCAAATTCGTTGCAACCTTGCAAATAAACATACTGTCTTTTACCTAGGTATTCGCCTATCTTTCTAGCTGCTTCTACAATGTTTTTGTTTTTAGGTAATCTACAACCTTCTGCAACAAAAACTCTTACATCTTTATCATCTTTAATGTTCATAACATTCTCCTTTTTAGTCTTGGCCTAATTGTGTTCTGCCAAAATATGTTTTGCTACATATGTCACTAATCTTATCAAGTTTGCCATTGCGAGACAAATCTATAAATTCGCTAGCCTTTGCATCAAAATCAATCTCTTGATCGATAAATTTGGCAACAATGTCACACCACTCGTGTCTACATTTGCTCGAGAACACTAACTTTAATAAGATATTGCTATCTGACCAAAAATAATTTTTGAAATAATATATCCATTTTTCGTTAGAAATATTATCTAATATATATTCGGCATTTAATCTAGATTCTTTAATATATCCATAACTATTGCCCATATACGCAATTAGCGCTGGGGTTATTATACATCTAGCAAAAACTGCCGGCGAATATATATATTCTTTTAGATCTATTATCGCTGCTGTTTCTTCTCTACGGTTTGACATATCATAATGGCAAGAAATAACATCTTGACCAGTCTTATATAGTTTGTGAACAATATCAAGGTCTGTGTTAAAGTCTGGCATTTTGATAGTGCTTAAAGAAGCTATCTCTGCAAAAACAGCCTTTTGCAAAGAATCTTGTGGCAAAGATTTGTAATAAAAAGCAAAAAACAATTTATCACTGGTAGGTATACCATCCCACAATGCAGGCAATAACAATCTAAAATTATTGATTATTGCGGCATGTTTGTCTTCGCCCTTATACTCATATAGCAACTCATAAATTAGTCGTGCTATAACGATTTTTTCGTGTCTTGTTGCATTGACAATTTTTACATATTCTTGACTTAATGGCAACAAACTTTCGTTTTGCAATTTGTTTACTAACGCCGCAAAACTATTTTCAAAATTTGTATAATCCTTAAACAAAACAGAGTCAAAACAACATCTCAAATAATAATCCGCTTGCTCTTTTGTTATAGATGTAGCAGAGTTATAATAATTTTGTATTTGCAACAATTCGATAAGTTCTACTATTTTTAGTTGCTCTTCTTTGTTGATAAGCTCAAATTTTGTAGCAAGGCCTATTAAGTATATGTCAGGCACATCTGACATGCTACTTTTGTTAATGACATAGCACAAGCCTTTTACTAACTTTTCGCCAAGCCCCATAAGAGGTTTTTTTAGAGTGCGCAAAGTTATCTTGTACATATACTCTAATAAGTATCTGTTCATGTTGGCATTGTACAATGTCTGTATATAATCTTTATCATAATCAGTCAAATTAACAGTGTCTTTTTGCAAAATGTCCAAAACAGAATCTTTTTGACAGCTGCCAGTTGATACTCCAGTCTCCCAAATTGCATCTCTTGTCATTATTTTACAACCTCTTCGTAAAAAATTTCACCATCTTGAGATTGAAAATAAACACCAATAATTCGTCTTACTTTGCTGTTTATAACGGTATATGCAGCTCTTTTTCTTGCGCCGCCTACAATGTTATTTAGTTTGTTATTAGAGGTAATAAACACATTGTATGCCCTTATACGGCCTGCATTGTCAACAATTGTGATACCATCATAATTAAGCATCTCAATAAACAATTCTGCTATGTTGTTTAACTTATTATCAGAGTAGCTCTTTGTCTGCAAAAATGCTTTAGAAAACTCTATTGGTTCTTCTAGCCAAATACCATCGCTAAAATAACCCTTATCTTGATAGTCTTTGTCAACAATAACGCAAATAGCACCATGTATATCATTAAAGGCTTTTTTTAGAATATTGCCATACAAAATCTTAATTTCGTTAAGCTTTTTCTTGGTGGTTTTTAGTTTTGAAATACTTGCAGTAACAAAACGGTTAACTACGCTATCTCTATTGATATATTTTTGGTTAGTGATAGAAAAGTTAACTACAGCTTCGTTAGAGTGTATACCCTTTAGATAAACTGAATATGAACTTACAGCATCTAAAGCGATAAACGAAAATTTGTCTGACAAGCTTGTGATATTTTCGTTTTCAAATACAAGTTCTTTTATGTCTTTTTCTTTTATACTATTAAAAGCTTTGCAAATACCATAATGATATTTGTTGTCTTTTATCTCTATATAAATAACCCAGTCAATTTTGCAAAAGCCCATTAGCGCTTTCATACGAGAGTTAAACTTTAATTCGTTATCATCAACAAATAATTGTAGTTTGTAGCAATTATTTATATTTTTGGTCACTTTATCTATATCATTGGTTATAAACAAGCTAGGTCTTATTTTTACGCTTTCTTCTTCGTAATTACAAAACCTATACATGTAGTTCATAACAAATGTCAAAAATCTCTCTGGCATTGTTGGAAATTCTTTACTTACAAATTTTACAACCAACTCTTTTGCATCAGTATAAAATAGATTTTCTACCATTTAACTCTCCTTTGTTTGCTAGATTTTATTTTTTAGTACTTTTTGATTTTTCTTGTTGCTTTATACTTTTCTTTTTTTGATCGATTAGATACAAATATCTATCATATGCATCTTGAACTTTTTGCTCCCAAGTGCGGTACAACTCGTTGTGTGCATTGTTAGAAACTTTTGTATAAAGTTCTTTGTCGTTTAATATTTGTTCTACTTTATCTGCAAAGCCTTCTACAGTTGGTTTTGCGATAAATGCATTGTGATCATTAGTAAGACCACTTATAGCAGCAATGCCCTCTATCAAAACTGTAGGGGTATGTTGAGCAGCACCTTCGTATTTTACTAGACCATCAGTATCATAAACAGAAGGGAATAATACTAGGTCACTAGCTGCATAATATTTTGTAAGCAAACTTCTATCGCTTAAGCTACCTGTAAAGATAACATTGTCTTGCAAACCAAGTTCGTTTACTTTTTCTTTTAGTTTTTCTAAATCCATACCATCGCCGACATAAATCATCTTAAAGTCGATGTTGCGGTCTTTTAGAATCTTTAGGCTCTCTGCAATAAATATGATATTCTTTTGCAATATCATACGACCTACAAATAAGAATACTGGAGTTTTTGCTTTGATATCATGCAATTTGCAAATTTCTTTTCTTGCGGCTTGTTTGTCAACTGGCAACATCTCTGTACCAGAACGCATAACAAACGAATTCTTTTTGTATCCGTAGCTTTTTAATATATCTTGGGTATTTTCGTTAACTGCCCATACTTCATCACAACCATTAAAGGTTTTCATGATGCTTTTTACCATTAGATTAGCAATCCACTCAAATCTTACAGCACGCTTAAAGTCTTGCTTAAATTGACTGTGCATTGTTGCAACTACTGGTATGTTTTTTTGTCTAGCGATTTTTACACCCATCTTACCAACATTAAATGGAGAATGGATATGTATAATATCAATTTCTTTTTCTTTCATTAGTTTTTTGAACTTTCTATCACAACCTGGAGTTGCATAGTCATAACCAATTAGAGGTACTCTAAATGCTCCACAACGAATAACTTCATATTCAAGTTCGTCTTTGTGACCTTTTCTTCTTGGTGCTACTACAAAGACATTTGCTTTGTCTTTTAGTATTCTTGCATAGTGATTAACTACAGTGATAACACCATCTATCATTGGATAAAAAGCATCAGTAAACAATGCTATATTTAGTTTTTTATCTTTTCCCATAATGCAACCTCTTATTTTTCAAACAAATAACCAATATCGTTTTGACCATCAAACTTGTACAAACTATCGTAGCCAACGCTACCAACTTTGATAGTTTTGATAAGTTTGAAACCGTTTTTTAGGCCGGTATTAATTATGTCAAAGCTTTTTATACCCTTGTGGTTAAGGTCTTCGACAATAAGCAAATATTTTGTATATACACCAAACAAACCTTGCTTTAGGCCTTCTACATCATCACCTCTGTCTATAGCACGAGATAATGTTAGATGTGCTACTACCAAGTCATATTGTTTTAGCAAACGCTCACAAGAAAGGTCTTTTTCTACAACCTTCCAGTTAGGAGACTTGATCGCTCTGTGCATAAGAGCTATTCTCTCATCATAAGGAGTAGAAATAATAGCATCTACTTGGGCTTTGTCAAAAGTATTAATTATGTTGTACAAACTTGTTCTACCACTACCAATGTCAGCAATAAAATCTAACTTTTCGTTTCTTATCAAACTAAACATTTGATTAAAGATTTTGCAATGCTCTGGACGAGGAGTGTATTTTTTTGCAAAAAACATTTTACTTTTCGTTCTCCTTAACTTTTATAGTTTTGTATCCACCAAACATCTTGCTTATAACACCATGAACCCAACTAGCTGGGAAAACTTTTGTCATAAAATAAAGTAGTTTGTATTTGCCACCAACTATAACAAAAGGTTTGTTGTGTTTTTTGATACTTTGTTTGTATAGAGCACGAGCTACAACATCTGGAGCCATACGCTTATGTTCTCTTGTATCAACAGCAAGAGCTGCGTTTCTTACACGGTCACCATATCTCTCGTTAGTGTCATAATTTTTGATACGATTTTTTGTAAAACTTGTCTTTACATCACCAGGACAAACTGACAATACACCAATATCAAAACTCTTGCACTCTAGTCTCATAGATTGGCTCAACATATGTACAGCTGCTTTACTTGCACAATACAAACTTCTAAATGGCAATGGGAATAGCGCACAAGCAGAACTTATGTTAATAATTTTGCCGCCCTTGTTCATATAAGGCAAGCAGTATTTTGAGCAATATACAACACCAAAATAGTTTACTTCAAACAATTGTTGCATTGTTTGATCATCTATAAGTTCTACAGCACCAGAAATGCCATAGCCTGCGTTGTTAATCAAAATATCAATATTGCCAAACTTGTCATGTATTTTGTCAAATGTGTCTTTTACCATTACTTCGTTAGACACATCGCACAAATAAAAGTTTTTTGAGTGGTTTTGGTTTTTTAGAGATAAAACAACAACTGTATCGCCATTTTGAGCAAATAACTTTGCAGTTTTTTCACCTATACCGCTAGTACCACCAGTAACTACAACTACTCTACCCATAATATTTTTTTACCTTTTATATTAAAAATTTTTTTACTTTTTATCTTATTTAAGTCAAAAAAGTGTAGACTCCTCCAACTTATATTTCAAGTATATACCAATTTGTTTTTTGACGCAAACAAAATGGTTATATTATAATATATATTTTTTATAT
>JAZRSV010000007.1:0-37162 GCA_045651685.1 Clostridia bacterium
AAAAATGCAAGAATACTTAAAAACAATACCTTTCTCAATACAACAATTTGCTTGAAATCTTAAAGTAGGAATTCAACATACTAAATACAAAATATTCAGAGAAGAAAAAGATAATAAAATTTTTTCTTCAAATTTTGAAGAATTAAAAAGGGAATTGCTAAAATACAACATCGAATTTGATAGAGTCCCTAATAAAAGAGTTTATTTTTATCTAAAACTTATTGAAAGACCATAATTGGTCTTTTTTTTATCTATAATATCTACGAGAACGACTGCGAGTTTTATATCTGCGTTGTCTATAAGTTTGATTGTAATTTGTAGATTTTTTTGCAGTTCTTCTTTTAGTGGGTAAGAAAAAAATAAACCTACTTGATTAAGTAGGCTATCTGGTAGGAATAAGTGGACTCGAACCACCGACCCCCACCTTATCAGGGTGGTGCTCTAACCTGCTGAGCTATATTCCTATATGATACAAACTGATATAGTTTGTATATTTAATTGTTATAATGGTGCAGATAATCGGAATCGAACCGATGACCTCCTGCTTGCAAGGCAGGCGCTCTAGCCAGCTGAGCTATACCCCCATATATAAAGCGACTATCAAAATCGCTCTATAATAATAGCATTATAAAAACGCTTTGTCAATAATTTTTTACAAATAATTTTACAAATTTTATTTTATTTTTTTAACAACTCAATAACAGCTTTTATACGACTGATAACTTCTTGATAACCAAGTAGGTTGCATATGCTATATAGGTCAGGAGTGTTGCGGCGACCAGTCACTGCTACTCTTATAATACCACTAACATCTGCTACGCTACCTTTGTAGTCTTGTGGGTTTTTGCGATAGGTCTTCATATCTGCACAAAAGTTTAGAGGTTCGCATATACCTTTTATTTTGTCAAACCATGTTTGTTTGTCATCGTTAGTATCAAAAACAGGTATATAGCTCTCTAATACTTGAGCCAAAGTTGCTTTTTCAAACTTATCGTCAAAGTCAAAGTCTTGTAAGCCGTTTGGATTGTATGTTTGCTCAAAGATATAATTGTACAAAACAGGTATATCGCTCCATTTTGCGATATCTTTACGAGGTTTTGGAGTGTCTACTCTGTCTATCTTAAACAAATCGATAGCTTTTTGTTTATTATCTACAAGTACTTGGGCAAAAGTTGGATTGTATGTTTGTGCCCATTCTAATGTTTTGTCATATATAGTCTCTGCAGGATAATAACTAATGATGTTTTTTGACACATCGTTAAGTTTAACCATGTCAAACATTGGGTTATTGCTGCCAATCTTTGTTATATCAAAAGCAAACTCATGATAATCAAGTGTTGGATTTGTAGCGCGCCATGGTTCAAAGTCGCTATTAAGAAGGTTTAGCAAATATTCTACAACAGTTTGCTTTGGATAACCTTGCTCAATATAGTATCTAACATCTGCTTCTGGGTCTTTACGCTTACTTAACTTGCGCTTGTTGCCTTGCTCGTCAAGTTTGCATATAACTGGCGTATGTGCATATTTTAGTCTAGGCATACCACAAGCATCAAATATCTCTAGGTGTGCTGCAAGAGATGGGTACCACTCTTCACCCCTTACTATAATGGTTGTGCCCATCAAAGTGTCATCAACCAAATGCGCTAGGCTATATGGTGGGATACCATTGCTTTTTACCAAGACGATATCTTTGGTGTTTTCTCTCAAAGTTCTTTTGCCTTTGATTAGGTCAACAAACTCAAATGTTTTTTCTGCGTTGCCTTGAGACAATAATCTCAATGCAAAAGGTTTGCCTTGAGCGATATTTGCTTCTATTTGCTCGTAGGTAAGTTCTCTACATGGGTCTTTACCATCAATATCATCGGCATTTTCTAGTTGTTCGCTACGGCGAGCTAGTATATCTTCTTTGTTTTCTGACTTTTCACAAAAACAAGGAAAGGCTCTGCCAAGCTCTACAAGGTGTTTTGCAAATGCGTGATATATTGGCAAACGATGAGACTGCACATAGTCGCCATAATCACCTTTTTGCTTATCATCACCACAATAACCCTCATCTGGTGTTATGTTGTAGTAGCAAAGCATATCATAGGCAATTTGACCAGCGCCTTTTATTTCTCTTTTTTGGTCAGTATCTTCTAATCGCATATAAAATACACCGTCTGTATTTTTTGCTGTTAGATAGTCGATTAGAGCGCCATATGCTGTACCCAAATGCAAAAATCCAGTTGGGCTTGGAGCGATACGGGTGACTTGTGCACCTTGTGGCAAATTGCGCTTTTTGTATTTGTTTAGATAGTAGTTAATATCTTTGTCTACATTAGGAAATAGCATTTGTGCTAATTTTTTATAGTCCATAAAATCTCCTTAACTTAAAAGAACAAGCAAGTGTCTTGCCTGTTCTTTTATTGTAAATTATTTTGTATTTTTTGGCAATTAAATAGTAGTAAAAGTAGTAATTAAAGAATCAAGCAAGCTAAGTCTTGCAGAAAATCTTGTTGCCAAAAAGTTTTGGTTTAGATAAAAGTCATCTTGCGCGTTAGATGTTTGAGCTTTTATAAAAGGATCTTTTGCAGGTTCTGCAAAATAACCTTTATAATCAAAACCTTTTATTGCTTCTTTATTTAGGTCAAAATCACTGTGGAAGATGTCATAGCTATTGCGCATAGTTGTAAGATATCTTTTGATAGTTGCAACTTTTACAGTGCCATTAACAGAACCAGATGCGTGTGATTTTTTTAGTATTGTTAGTGTTGTTTTTAGATGAGCACTAGAGCCCTCTGCCAAAAAGTTTTTTACAGATGTTGGTGGGTTGCTAATAGTATAATTTTTTACATATACATTGTAGATAAAATCTGCAAAATATAATTTTGATTGCATAATTTCGTTAGTTACATCACCAGATGCTAGTGCAATAGTATCTGTAAGAGCTCTTGTAGTTAGGGTCACTTTAGAATAATATTCTTCGCAGAAGATTGTGTTTAGGTTAATCAAATCTTCTATAACCATGTTGTACTCACCCAAGAATGATGCTAGGTCGATACCACCAGCTGTGATACGGTTGGCATTTTCAAAAGAAACTTTTGCAGAGTTAAAGCTTGCAAGTGTTTCGTTAAGATCCTTAAATGCATTGTTTAGTGCATTAAGTGCTTCTTGAGAGAACTTTTCTAAAGTTGTTTGAATAGTTGTAGAAGCAAAGTGTGAAGCAACCATTTCGCTAACAGAATTTATTATAGGTTCGTACACTTCGCCCAAGATGTACAATGGTGAGTTTTGATCATAGATGCTAGCAGCTACAACTGGTTGGTTGTATGTCACCTTAAACTTACCATCTTTGAAGTAGTCTTTGCCATTTTCGGCAACAACTGTTTGATACATTGTGATAACTTCTTGTGGTTTATAATTGCGTCCACAACCTGTTAGTGATATAGGCACAATAACAACTACAAGCATTAGGATAATTAAACAAAGTCTTTTCATAACTATCCTCCTATATTACCAAACCAAAACCAACTGCGCTTTGTAAAAATTCTCTTACTGCGTTAGCTGCTGCTTTTGTATCAGCATCGACAGAAGCTATATATGTAGCTTGGTCGTCTAGCAATTTTGCGCCGTCAATTTTGTTGTAGTTTTGTATAAAGTTGTAATATGTCTCGTTAACCATCTCTGTAGAAGGTGTAACTGATGTATTGTTTTGTAATTTGTTATATAGTTTTAAGAAATTTTGGATAGAGGTGTTAGCTGTTGTAGGTTGATCTGGTCTACCTGCTATACGAGCCTCCATATTTTGTTTTACAAAGCTAATGCTCTTTGCTGCAAAGATGTCACCCATCTCAAAAGCAATCATAGTAAAGTCTTTTACATTAGATTTGAACACAAGTTGTCTTATCTCTTGAGACAATCTTCTAAAATACTCACTACCCTTTGCATAAGCGTTAGAAAACTCTTTCAAAAAGTTAGCAGATCTTGCTGGCACTTGGTTAACTTGGTCAGCAGTGATAAGTGGATCATTAACCAAAATGTAATATTCTGAAAGTGCTGTTTTAGCAACTTTTAGTTGATCGATATATGCTTTATTAAGTTTTACCAAATCATCTTTTGCCTGTCTTGACATGCCTTTTACATTGTCAAAGTAGTTAAAGTAATAAGAGATGCCTTCGTCAAGTTGCTCAAAAGCTGCAGTTAGATATACTGCAAAGTCGTCAGGTGTGACATCATGATACTTTGCTTTTACACCACTTGCGTTAAGCATCATGGCGTTGATATCAATACTTTTGTTTTGCTCAACTATAGCTTTATAACCCTTATCTTCGACATTGTGGTTGTTCATAAGAACTATAGCAACAACTGCGATAATACCTATAAAGGCAATAATGATAATAGCTTTTAAAACTTTAGATTTCATTTTGTCCTCGCTATTATTAATATATCATTAAACATGTCTATTGTCAATGTTTATAAAATTATAAACATAAAATATAAATATATTTTTTGGCATTTCATAAAACAGTTGTTTTTTTTGACAATGTTGTGATACACTAAAAGCATTAAAAGGAAAAATTATTATGGCTTTTTGTAAATTTTCTAGCGGATATATGGCACAAACATCTGTCGTAATAGACGCAAAATTTTTGAATGATTATCTACCATATGCGCCAGAGCACTGCTTAAAGGTTTATATGTATGGCCTACTAAAATGCTATAACAGTTCTAGCTATGATAACAATATCGAAAGTTTTGCAAAAGTACTAAACATGTCAAAAGAAGATGTCGAAAGCGCCTTTCTTTATTGGCAAGACGAAAATTTGGTACAAGTGATTAATGTAGACCCTATCGAAGTTGTATATTTGCCAGTAAAAACATCTAGCAAAAACTTGGCTCGCTTTAAGGAGCAAAAGTACAAAAACTTTGCTTTGCGTGCACAAGAAATTATCACAGGCAGAGAGATTAATACTCACGAGTTTAACGAGTATTTTACTTTGATCGAAAGCTACAATCTAGAACCTGATGCTATGCTTATGATAATGAAATATTGTGCTAGCACAAAAGGTGAAGACATACGCTATCAATACATTTTGTCTATTGCACACGACTGGGCAAAAAAAGGCATCTGCACTGTAGAAAAAGTAGAAGAAGAACTATCTATGCTAGAGACATCTAGTCAAGATATCGCACAAGTAAACAAAGCTCTAAAGTTTGGCGGCAGTATTGGTTATGAACACAAAAAGCTGTATACCAAATGGACTCAAGAGATGGGCTTTGAACTAGGCTCAATTATTTATGTTGCAAAAACAATAGCAGGCCTAAAAACAAAATTTGCTTACGAAAAACTAGATAACAAATTGACCAAATACTACGAACAAAAGCTTATGAGCATACAAGAGATAGAAGAGTACGAAAACAACAAACATCAACTAACCGCTCTTGCTATCGCTATCAACAAAGCTATTGGCGTATACTATGACAGTGTAGAAAACGAAATTGACACCTACATAATAAAATGGCTAAACATGGGCTACACACAAGAAGTATTGTGTGCTATCGCCAACTACTGCTTTAGACAAAATATTCGTTCGCTTGATGGTATGGACAATACCGTTGGCAAGTTTTATAAACTTGGTATCATCAATGAGCAAAGTTTGGCTCAATATATCAATGATATCGTTGCCAAAGATAACGAAATAAAAGAACTATTGTCTCAACTAAATATTGAGCGCAGAGTTAATCAGTTTGACCGCAACTACTACAACACCTGGACTAATGTTTGGGGTATGCCAAAAGATGTTATTATTTTTGCAGCTACCCTAGCACATGACAAAACCAACCCTATGCAATATATCAACCAAATACTATCTAACTGGAATGCTCAAAACATAAAAACTGTAGAAAAAGCAAAAGCTCAAAAACCTACAGCAGCTCAAACAACAACACAAAATACCAACACAGTGACAACTCGCAGCTATACACCAGATGAGTTGACTGCGTTATTTGACAATCTAGAAAATATAGATTTTTAAGGTAAATTATGACAAAACAACAATTAATACAAAAAGTAAAATCAGAACTAGAAAAAAGGCGTCATCAAGCCAAAGCGATAAGCGAAACAAACTATCACAATGCTTTGCAAAATGTTGCCTTTCATACTAACGACACCAACATCAGAACAGTCACTCTAAAGATTGCACGCCTAGAGTTTGAAAACAAAAGTACTGATGTGGAAACAGAACTATTAGCAGTGCTACAAAAAGAAAGAGAACTACTGCTAAAAAATCTTGGTTATGTACCACAAGACCTAGAGCCAAAATACACTTGCAAAAAGTGTAATGACACTGGCGTGTGTGGAGACAAGTTTTGTACCTGCTACAACAAGTTGGTAGAATATTTTTCTAGAGAAGATTGCTGCAAAAATATAGACCCAACACACACATTCAAAAATAGTACTGCAACAGAAAAAAATACAATACTTGCATACAACACTATGAAAAAATGGTGTGACAAATTTCCTAACAAAATACTAAACATCACCTTATACGGCAACACAGGCACAGGCAAAACTTATCTAACAGAATGTATCGCCAACAGCCTTATCTCACAAGGTGTAGTTGTACATTTTACTAGCGCATTTAACTTTAACAACCTAGCACTAAAATATCATACCTGCTTTGAAGAAAACAAAAACATGTATCTAGACACTTTGCTTGATAGCGATGTGCTTGTTATAGATGACCTAGGCACAGAACCTATTAACAAAAATGTGACACTAGAATATTTGTATTTGGTTATTAACGAAAGACAACTTGCCGGCAAACCAACTATTATTACAACCAATCTAACACCAGACGGTGTGATAAATAGATACGGCGAAAGAATATTTAGCAGAATAAATAACAAGCTTATTTCGTTAAACATAAAACTTGACGGACAAGATATGAGATTAAAAAAATAAAAACAACCCAACCGACCATTCGGTTGGGATTTATTTTTGCCCTATTTTAGGCGCTTATAGCATATTTTTGCATAAAAAATATCTAGACAAAATGTCTAGATATTTCTTTTATACATAACTTCATAATAAAAAGCTTTTAGTTGCATTTTTGATACTAGTGCAATTTCGTTATTTTCGACAAAGTTAATAATATCTTCAAAGTCGATTATCTCTACAGATATATCTTCGCCTTCGCCAAGCTCTGGCTCATTGCCTAGCTTTACATTTGCCCAAAAGTGAGCTATCTTTTCGTCTGTCATACCAGCACTAACATAGCCTGCTTTTTCTGACAAGGTGATAGATACGATATCTGCACCAAGCTCTTCTTTTATTTCTCTTCTTACAGCCTCTTCTTCGGTTTCGCCATCATCGACAAGACCTGCTGGTAGTTGATAAATATATCTGTTTACTGGATATCTAAATTCTTTTATCACAACAACTTTTAATTTGTCATCTTGATAAAAATATGGCACAACCCTAACAGCGTCTGTTTTGTCTTCTTGCTTAACAATGGCAAGTTCGTGCTCTGCTCTACGGCTCGCTATATAATAATTAATTTTGTCATCATATGTCAAAGCATAAAGATTAAGATATTTGTTGTTGGTTTGTTTTGTCACTTTTTGTAATTTATGTTTCATTAGATTACTCCTTATTTAAGGTATCCTTCAAAAGCCTTTTGTATTCTATATCCTGGGTTGTTATAGTCGTTAATATATTTAATGCCGCTTGGAGCATATATTTCTCCACTATAATTAATAGTGCAATCAGGTATATAATTATCAAGAGCATAATATAATTTCAAATTTGGCAATTCGTCTTTAAAAGTACATATAGTGATTGTTAATGTTTGATATGTATAAATCGCCTTTATGCCATTAAGGTGCCAATATTTATTATTCCAACCGTGAGAACCGCCTATTATTAGGTCATTACAATATTTTGGAGCTACTATTATATCAACATCGCCCTCTTCAATACCAGCAAACACAAAGCCCTCAACTCGTGATATAGCATTGCCTCTAAAAGTGTCTGGCAAAATTAAATATTTATCGCCATCTATCTCTTTAGTATATTTTTTATACCAGTTATTACCTACACTACCTATCAAGTGCCACTCGTATCCATATGATTGTTCATACTTGCCGTAAATAAGACCATCTGCAATATATGTCTCACTCTCTAATACATTCATATTGGCAGCTGTTCTGCCATCGTTAGCAAGAGGATAAAACAATACACAACAAGTATATGAAACGGCAAAAGCTACAAATGATAAAAATGGTACCATAACATGCAAAATCGCATTGGTTGGATATTTGCGTGGATGTACACAAACAATTGCAACGCTTACGCACAGCAACAAAATCTCAAATATTGCTAAAAATACAAATCCTACATTGGTAGAAAACCAACAACTAGGACTTGCAAGTAGTCCTATAATAACCGCGATTAACACATATGGAGACCATAAGAAAGTATTATAAAACCATTTTTCTACTTTGCGATGAGGGTTGGTTTGTAAATCCTTCCAACGAGCTTTTTTTACATCTTTCTTTCGTTGTTTTTGTATACGCTCAAACTCGGCAAAATTCTCTACATTGTCAAAAGCTTGAAGTATCTTTTGTTCTTTTTGTGGTTTTAGTAGTTTTGTTACGCCATCTGTGATGGTTACTAGATAACCTAACTTGCCAGCATCTACCCCTTGGACAAAAGTATTGCTTACTTTTGGCATATCATAAGGATTCATATCCTTAAATACTGGTATAAAGCAGCCTGTTGGTAAATCTTTGTCTGTTTTTACCCTATCGACAAATCTTGACCATTCGTTGCGCACCCAGTTGGCTTCGACATTTTCTTTGCTGGTGCCTACTAAAATAAATATTTTGCAAGTATGTAAGGCTTTGAAGATAATTGGTTCATATTCATTGCCTAGTCTATCTTCAAGTGATTTTTCTGCAAAGAACACTTTGTAATTTTTTGCAGATAGTTCTTCATATATTTGTCTAGCTATTAGAGAATCTTCTGTTTTTTCGCCATTTTTGTCATTAGCTTTGTATGAGATAAAGACATCATATGACTCTTCGTTTTTTAATTGTCTTTCGATAGCTTTTTGCAGTTTATCAATTTCTTTTGCTTTTTGCTCGATAACAACTTTTTGCTCTTCGCTAGCAAGCGTAATTAAAGTTTGATAATATGGGTCTTCTAAAATACTCTTAAAGTGTGCTCTGTGACAAGTTGGTATCAATTTGCCTGTATAGGTATCTTTGACATATTCTATACCATATTCTGCAAGCAAAAGTCCTTCGTATGCAGATAGTTCGTTAGAGTCTTTTTCTAAAACAAATTGATAACTCTTTATTGCAAGGTCATAGTTAAAGTTTTCTCTATACACATATGCTGCATTTAGCATTGAGATTATTTCTTCATCTTGTCGTGGTAGTATCACACTAGAACCGCAATGACTACATACACCTATACCTTTGCCGTTGTTTACTACATCGCTAGAACCACAACTGCAACATCTTATCACTTGTTGTTTTTTCATAAGTAATACTCCTTATATAAGTATTTTATTTTAAGAAGCCTTTTATAATTAGTGCTTCTGCCTCTGTTTGAGATAGACCTAGAGACATAAGCTTGGTCATTTGTTCGCCGGCGATTTTGCCTATAGCCGCTTCATGTACCAAAGTAGCATTTACATTTTTGGCAACAATTTTTGGTGTAGATTCTATAACAGCATTATCTATAAGTATACCGTCACACTCTACATGGCCAAAACATTCGTTTTTGCCGGTGATGTTTGATAAAAATCTTTGTCTTGATTTGTTTTTTGCAACGCTTCTGCTAACAACCTCAACACTGCTGTTTTTGCCGACAAGTTCGACATCAAACTTGGTCAAAGCTACTTGTTTGTCCGTTGTCAAAACTTTTTCTTTTATGACAAGCTTGGCATTGTCTGCTAGTTTTGCAGAAGTTTTGCGATCAGAATATGTCACCCCACCCAATTGTGTTGTTTCCATCTCAAACAAGCTACCTTCTTGCATATTGATAGCAGTTATTGGGTTTAGTATTTTTTTGCCAGTGCCTTCGCCAAGGGCTAGGTGTTTTTCGACATATTTTACTTTGCAATTTGGTGCAAGGTGAAATGTATGTATGCCATCATGCTCGCTTGACTTGCATGTATCGTTGTGTATACCACAACCTGCAACGATATATACATCAGAGTTTTCGCCTATATAAAAGTCATTATAAACTACATCTGTAAATTCGCCAGCAGTGACAATAACGGGTATATGCACGCTTTTGTTTTTTACATTTGGTTTTACTATAATATCTATGCCGTTTTTATCTTTTTTTGGCACTATTTCGATATCTTGAGTGCTGTTGCGAGCAATACTCTCGCCGTTTTTTCTTATATTGTATGTACCTTGTGGTACAGTGTGCATGTCGGCAATTTGCTCTAACAAATTTTGGTCAATATTATTCATTGTCGACTCCTTCTAGCTTGCTACATTTTGGATTGTGTATATCGTCTATCATTTGATCTGCCCTGCCCAAAACTGCACCTGTTGTATTGTTAAGTAATAGTATATAGTCTGCACTGTTTAAGATTTTCTTTTGGTGACTTACAATAATAACTGTTTTGTTTTCGATATTCTTAAACAAATTAACCAAGCTATCAAAACTCCACAAGTCTATGCCCGCTTCTGGCTCGTCAAACAACAACACTTCGCCACCCTTGGCAAGTGCCATTGCAAGTTCAATACGCTTTAGTTCGCCACCAGATAGTGTACCGTCAACTTCTCTATCGACATAGTCTTTGGCGCATAAGCCAACTTTAGAAAGATATTCGCACGCGTCATGCAAGTTGGTGTCGTTTTTGCAAGCTGTATCTAACAAATCTCTTACAGTAAGCCCCTTAAACTTTACTGGTTGTTGAAAGGCAATTGTTAAGCCCAAGTTAGCTCTTTGATCTATAGACATATTGGTTATGTCTTGACCGTCATACAATATCTTACCACTGGTTGGTTGAATAACACCCATAACAAGCTTTATTAAGGTTGATTTGCCACTACCGTTAACGCCAGTTATAACTGTCACTTTATTTTTTGGAAAAGAAATGTTAATATTTTTTAGAATATATCTTTCTTTGCCAGTATCTTTATCTAAAACCTTAAAACTAATATTTTTTAGTTCTATCATGTATTATCCTCTTAAAATTGTAATATATTGATGTTTTTACACCTAAATTATACTATTTGTAGACTTTTTAGTCTATTATTTTATAGTTAAGTTTTGTTGGTTGCATTAATTATTTTTGCTATTTGCCAAAAATATGCACTAAATATTTTCAAATATACACTTTATTTGATATAATGTAAATAGGAGATAATTATGAACGAAAATTTATACAAAACATTAAGCGAACTTATAGAGCACAGCTCTCACGCAAGTGAACTTTTGATAAACGGAGAAATTGCATTAAACAATGGTGAGTTGGAGCTATCACAAAAGTGCAATATCGAAGCACAACAATTAATCAACACTATGACAAAAGATGTCTTTGTAGAAATAACCACTCTACTTAATGCAACCAACGACAAGGTAGAAGAATATGACATACCTAATACATTAGAGCTAGCAAAAAGTTTGACCAAACTTTGTCATGCAGCTGCATCATATCAAACAGTAGTATTAGATGCTCAAAATTCTGTTATACTTGGCATTGTCGCAAACAAAATTTTGTCTGCAATAAACACAGTTGTAGAGATATACAACGCTATATTTAACAACTAAACAACAAAAATATAATTGACAAACGGTCATAAATATCATATACTAGCAACGCTAGTAAAAAATATTTGTTGACCAATATATGCTGATGTGGCTCAGAGGTAGAGCACCACCTTGGTAAGGTGGGGGTCACGGGTCCGATTCCCGTCATCAGCTCCAATATACAAAAAAAAAGACTGGATTGTATCCAGTCTTTTTTTGCTATCTAAAGTTAATTTGTCAAATTTTACGAATATTGTTCTACAAGTGGTTGTGGTTGGGTTGGTTCTTGTGGAGCGGCGTTTTTGTTTTTGATATATTTTGTCCATTTGATATAACCATAAGTTGTATTGGTCAAATAGCCAGCTTTTAGCACCAACAATACCCATTGTCCTGCCATGATATTAAGCACTATCTCTAATATTGTCACTAGGTACCAACATATCCATTGTTCGCGATAACGCAACAAGATAAATACACCATTGGCAATGCCTAAAGCACTTGCACAAGCATCAAGATAACCACCAACATCTTGAATAACTGCATTGTAAGACAAGATACCTTCGTACTCAATAAGTGATAACAAATAACCAACACCTACAGTCCAAACAGCAATACCTGCTACCAATACAATATCTTGCCACCAGTTTAGTTTGCGAACTTCGGTAAGTTGAACTTCTTTTTTGTCTTTGTGTTTTTGCCATGCAAAAAAGCTAATAATATCAATAGGTATCCAGAAAAATATTGTGACAGCACAAGTTGCCCAACGATATGCACAAACAATACATAGCGCTATCTCTGCAAACTCTACAATTAATGATACTAAAAAGTTCCATTTGCTTTGTTTTGATATTAGCAACTCACAAGTGATATTAGCAATAATGTCTATAATATACAACATCATAACTAATTTTGGATTGATAGCTAGCTCGCTAGAATCCTCTGGAAATAAAAATGCAAATAGTATAGTAAGTACAAAAATACTAACATACCAAATCTTTTCGTAAGTGGTAAAATAATTTAATAAACCTCTAAAGCCACCTTTCTTTTTCATATGTTTTTGTCCTTTTTTAAGATAATTTATTATAAAATAATGGGCAAATAAATGTCAAATAAGTGCAACAAAAAAGAAAACTTATAATAAAAAGTTTTCTTTTTTTTATTGTTATTGATATTCGGCTACATTAACCCATTTTAACAAAATATCTCTTTCTTCTGCTACACCTTTTGTTAGTTGTGTTGCCGCTACAATAGGTATCCATCTTTGGATATGTTTTACTTCTATACCGCTCTTTTGAGCAAACAAGTTAAGATATTTGTCGGCAAGGTCGTTTTTGCCTTGTATAGCAAACAACAAGTATGTGCGTGCAACATCTGCAGAAGCATTGCCTTGAGTCACATGTGCCCAGTCTAAAATATAATAAGAGCCGTCTTCTTTGATAACGATATTGCTTGGGTTAAAATCGCCATGGCAAAGTTTGGTGTGATTTTTCATACCTTCTAGTCTTTGCAAAAGCTCGTATTTGATGCCGTCATCGATATCTTGTGAATTGTTTATTTTTGTTTTGAATTTTTCTTTTACACGATAAATAAGTGGCGCTGTCTTTGACAAAATCTCTAATTGAATATTTACAAACAAGTCTAAATATTCATCAAGTTTGTCTGGATTTTTTTGCATAAGGGTTTCTAGAGTTTCACCTTCGATATGCTCAAACACAAGTGCCCATCTATTATCTATTTTTGTCACTTCGATAAGTTTTGGTATATTAAGATCGGTACTCTCCTCTACTCTAGCTTGATTAAGCGCTTCGTTAAGGATATAAGATTTTGGGTGATCTTCTACAAACAATTTTATAGTTTTGCCAGCATCTTTATATACAACTTTATTTTCTCTTTGTGCGATAACTTTTGTTAGGTTGTAAGACATATTATTTTTTACCTCCATAATAAGCGTTTAGATACATTTGTTTTATCTCACTCATCAAAGGATATCTTGGGTTAGCACCTGTACATTGATCGTCAAAAGCTTGCTCGGTCATATCGTCTAGGTTATCCAAGAAATATTGTTCGTCTATACCATAATCTTTGATAGTTGCTTTGATACCAACTTGTTGTTTTAGTTCTTCTATTTTTGCAATTAGGTTGTTAAGTTTTTCTTCGTCACTATTGCCACCAAGGCCAAGAGCATCTGCAACTTGTGCATATCTGTTTAGTGTGTGTGGGTGGTCATATTGTGGGAAGGTACCCATCTTTGTTGGAACTTCTTGGGCATTAAATTTTAACACTTCGTTAATCATAAGCGCATTGGCAACACCGTGTGGCAAATGATGGAAAGCGCCAAGCTTGTGCGCCATAGAGTGACATACACCCAAGAACGCATTAGCAAATGCCATACCTGCCATTGTTGCAGCGTTGGCCATTTTTTCTCTAGCTTCGATATCGTTTGCGCCGTTGTTGTAGGCTTTTGGTAAATATTCGAAAATAACTTTTAACGCTTGTATTGCAAGGGCATCAGTATAGTCTGTTGCTAACATAGATGCATAAGCTTCTAGTGCGTGAGTGACAGCATCTATACCAGAAGCTGATGTCAAACCTTTTGGCGCGTTAAGCATAAGGTTGCAATCTACTATTGCCATGTTTGGCATTAGTTCGTAATCGGCAAGTGGATATTTGGTACCGGTTGTTTCGTCTGTGATAACAGCAAATGGTGTCACTTCAGATCCTGTACCTGCTGTTGTAGGCACTGCGATAAAGTATGCTTTTTGACCCATTTTTGGGAAGGTATAAACACGCTTACGAATATCTATAAAACGCATTGCCATATCTAAAAAGTCTACTTCTGGATGTTCGTACAATACCCACATAATTTTGCCTGCGTCCATAGCAGAACCACCACCTACTGCGATGATGCAGTCTGGCTTAAAGTTTGCCATAAGTTCGGCTCCGGCTTTTGCACAAGCTAGTGTAGGGTCTGGCTCTACATTAAAGAATGTTTGATGAACTATGCCCATCTCGTCTAATTTGTCTGTGACACATTTTGTATAACCATTTTCGTACAAGAAGTTGTCAGTGACGATAAACACGCGTTTTTTGTCCATTACATTTTTTAACTCGTCAAGAGCTACTGGCAAACAACCTCTTTTGATATATACTTTTTCTGGGGCTCTAAACCACAACATATTTTCTCTCCTTTCTGCAACTGTTTTTATGTTGATAAGGTGCTTTACACCGACATTTTCTGATACAGAGTTGCCACCCCATGAGCCACAACCCAATGTTAGTGATGGCTCCAACTTAAAGTTGTATAGATCACCTATACCACCATGAGAAGAAGGTGTATTGATTAATATACGACATGTTTTCATTGTTTTTTCAAACAGGTCTAATTTTTCTTGTTGTTCTGAATCAATATAAATTGATGATGTATGGCCCATACCACCATCCAATACTAATTGGTGTGCTTTGGCAACGGCATCTTCAAATGATGTTGCTTTGTACATTGCTAGTACTGGTGATAATTTTTCGTGGGCAAACTCTTCGCTCAAGTCTACTTTTTGCACTTCGCCAATTAGTATCTTTGTATTATCTGGCACTTGAACTCCAGACAATGCCGCTATCTTACTAGCAGGTTGACCTACTATTTGAGCATTTAGTGCGCCGTTAACAATGATAGTTTTGCGTACTTTTTCGATTTGTTCGTCATCTAAAAAGTGGCAACCACGAGCTGCAAACTCTTGTTTTACTTGGTCATAAATACTATCAATAACTATTACTGATTGCTCCGAAGCACATATCATACCGTTATCAAAAGTTTTTGAATGGATAATTGAGTTAACTGCAAGTTTGATATTGGCAGTTTCATCAATAATTGCTGGAGTATTGCCTGCGCCTACACCGATGGCAGGTTTGCCACTAGAGTATGCTGCTTTTACCATACCAGGGCCACCAGTAGCAAGTATTGTATCTGCATTTTGCATTAGATATGTTGTAAGCTCTAATGAAGGAGTATCTATCCAAGAAACTATGCCTTGTGGAGCTCCAGCATCTACTGCAGCTTGCAACAAAAGTTTTGCTGTCTCTATAGTAGAATTTTTTGCTCTAGGATGTGGGCTGATAATAATACCATTGCGAGTTTTTAGAGCTAACAAAATCTTAAATATAGCTGTTGATGTTGGATTGGTTGTTGGTATTACTGCAGCTATAACACCTATAGGCGCTGCGATTTTTTTGATGCCATATGTTTTGTCATATGATATAACACCGCAAGTTTTTTCATCTTTGTATTTGTTATAGATATACTCTGCTGCAAAGTGGTTTTTTATTACTTTGTCTTCTACTATACCCATGCCAGTTTCTGCTACTGCCATTTTTGCAAGAGGTATACGCAAATTGTTAGCAGCAAGTGCTACTGCCCTAAAGATTTTGTCTACTTGCTCTTGCGAATAAGTTGCATAGGTTTGTTGAGCTTGTTGTACATCTTTTAATCCTTGTTCTAGATCTGACAATGTTTGTATTGGATTTCTTGTTGACATGATATTCTCCTAATATATAAATATATAAGTTATAAACATAACATAAGTAGATTAATCAAAAAGTACTATTTGTGACACATTTGTCAAAAAAAATAAACAAATAGATTAACTAATTAATCCACAGATGATTATATCATGTAGCAACTATTACTAGCAACTAAAAAACGATTTGTAAACAAAAAAAACACCTGTTTCTATCAGGTGTTTTTATAAAAATTTTTATTTGTTTTTTTCTACTCTTGCAGTCCAAAAAATAGTATTAGCAAGTATGCATTGTGCAGGATAATATGTTATCAAACACAACACTCCAACAACTCTTGGCAAATTAGCAAAAACATTAAGTAGCAACATTAGGTCTGAAAAGAAAAATAATGAGCTACCAATTAACAATAACAAAGTCACTAGGTTTTTTTGAGCGATATAGTTAGATATTGCTTTGCCAACCATGATAGAAATAATAATAGCATAAATAACACAAACAAGTTGCATTACTACGCCGCCAAAATCAAATATTGGCGCTAGTAAAATAAACAAAACAGAAGGTACAAATATTATTGCACCATACAAAAAGTCTTTTGGTTGAATTTTGTTCAAAAATGTATAAGAAACAAAATACAACACATGGCCAGCTGCAAACAATGCAGCTCCACCTATAAAGAATATTTCTAACACTATATCACCTAGCATAGCAACAAACAAACCTATTGCCATAAATATGCTAAATTTTTTGTTAGGTGCGTTAACTTTTAGTACATAGATTAAGTTTATCAAACCCATTATAACAAACAAACTGCTAGTTAGGCTCTTTATCCATAAAGAGCCATACGCCATATAAAAGGCATCCCCAACTAACACTAAAGCCGCAAGTATAATATTAAGTATAAATACATTTTTTTTCATATTATTGATCTCCGTTGTATTATTTTATAAGTATTTGGTTATAAATTTTTTCTAACTTGCCTAGGTCAAACAATACTGGCACAGGGTACAATGGGTGCGCTTCTTTGTATGCTGTTTTTGCAAGTTCGGTTATGTCTTCTACATTAAGTTCTTTTATACCTGTTGGTATATTAAGAGTTTTGTTTAGCTCGATTATTTTGTCAATAACAATATTAGCTGCATCTTGATGCAAAGTTTCTTTTGGACACAAATTGCAATACACTGCAATGTTGTATAATTTTTTATTAATTTTGCTACCAAAAGCTTTTAATACATATGGCAACACAACAGCATTGGCAAGGCCATGTGCCACATTATATTTGCCACCAAGAGAGTGTGCTATAGCATGTACATAACCAACATAAGATTTTGTAAAAGCTACGCCTGCATCATAAGCAGCTTGCAACATATTTTGTCTTGCCTGTATATTTTTGCCATCTTGGTATGCCACTGGCAAATTTTCAAAAACAGCTTTTATTGCTTTTAGCGCATATGCGCGTGTTTGTTTGGTTGTGCTTCTACCTATGTATGCTTCTATAGCATGTGTTAGAGCATCGAGGCCAGTAGTAGATGTTATGTGTGGTGGCAAGCCAACAGTCAAGTTTGCATCAAGCAATGCATAACTTGGTATAAGTGGAAACGAATTAATAGCATATTTGTGTCTAGTTTCGCTATCTACAATGACAGATGCAAGTGTTGTTTCGCTACCTGTGCCTGCAGTTGTTGGTACAGCTATTAGCAAAGGTATTTTTTTGATTACCTTAAGCACCCCTTTCATTTTCTTTAATGATTTTTTAGGATAAACCACTCTTGCGCCTGTAGCTTTGGCACAATCCATAACAGAACCACCACCAAAAGCAACTATGCAATCACAATTGTTGTCTTTGTACATATTTAGGGCTTGTTGAACATTGTCGCTAGTTGGGTTAGGTACGACTTGATCAAAAACAAAAACTTTAAGCTTGCTTGCTTTTAATTGCTTTTCTAAAGATTTTGTCAAACCTAACGAATTGATGCCTTGGTCTGTCACAAGCAAAACATTTTTTTTGCCATTTTGCAATAATACTTGAGCAACTTGCTCATTGCTGTTTAGCACTTTTGGCTGTCTGTAAGGTAGCAACGGTATCATCAACTTAAACACTGTTTGATAAGTTCTATAATAAAACTTGCTAAAAATATTCATTGTTTCTCCAATTAGTTTTTGTATTATTTATATAAATAGCATAAATCAAACAAAAAAACATGTCAAAGTTTATAAGGGTATTGCCAATACTTTTTTGTATTTTTTTTAGATATATTGCTCAAAGTGTTCTTTTAACTTTTATATTTTGAAAAATTATGTTAATATAAAGTTGTCAATAAGGAGAATTTTTTGTTTATATGGTTTTAGACAACGAATTTTTACAACAAATTACTAATACATACGGCGAAGATGCCAAAGAAATCATTAAGGCGTTTGAGTTTGCCAACAAAAAGCACAAAGGTACTTTTAGAGATACTGGGGACGAATATATCACCCACCCTTATGCTGCTGCAAAAATTTTGGCAGACATGCGCGCTGATATACCAACAGTAGTCAGTGGTATGCTACACGACTGTATCGAAGATACTAACTGTACCGAAAAAGAGATTTATGACAACTTTGGCCCAGAGGTAGCAAACATCGTTATAGGGGCATCAAAGATAGAACCTATCAAACACTCTCGTATGCAAAATCCTAACGAAAACGAAAATTTGCGCAAGATGTTTTTGACAATGCAAAAAGATGCTCGTGTTGCTTTTGTAAAGCTTGCAGACAGATTGCACAATATGAAAACTCTTGAAGTAAAAACAAGAGTAAAACAAATCAAAATTGCCAAAGAAACACTTGATATATATGTACCACTAGCCGAAAGACTTGGTATGAGCAAGTTTAAGCGTGAGTTGGAAAATTTGTGCTTTAAGTATATCTTCCCAGATGAATATGTCGAAACAGAACAATACATGGAAGACACATACAAAAAGCGCGAAAAAATAATTATTGATATAACTAACACAATAAAAAATATTGCAAGTGAGCACGACATAACACAAGTGCGTGTGCAAAGTCGTATAAAAAGCAACTTTAGCGTTTTTCTAAAGCAACAACAAAAAGGCAAAGACAAAGTATATGACATTGTTGCACATCGCATTATTGTACAAGAAGTAAAAGACTGCTATACAATGCTAGGTGCTGTGCACAATCAGTGGAAGCCAGTAGAAGGTAGAATAAAAGACTATATAGCAACACCAAAATCAAACCTATATATGTCTCTACATACTACTGTTTTGTACCCTACAGAAGAAGGTTTTATCCCTTTTGAAATACAAATCAGAACAGAAGAAATGCACAACTTTTGTGAGTATGGTGTAGCTGCGCACTGGATATATAAAGAAAAAGGCGGTAGCAAACCTACACAACAAGATGGCAATTCGCTTATGTTGCAAGTCAAAAAATCTCTCGAAACCAACCCTGCACAAAAAGACGACAATGCAGAAGAGTTTATGGAGATCATTAAGATGGGCTTTTATGCAAATAAGATATTTGTATTTACGCCAAAGCTTAATGTTATAGAACTTTTAGAAGGCTCTAATACAATTGACATGGCATACTATGTACACTCTGGCTTAGGCAACCGTTGTACAGGCGCCAAAGTCAATGGCAAAATGGTACCTATAGATACCAAACTAAAAACTGGTGATATTGTAGAGATATTAACTTCACCAAACTCAAAAGGCCCATCAAAAGACTGGTTAAAAATTGTTAAAATGCAATCTACCAAAGATAAGATAAATGCTTTCTTTAGAAAAGAAATGAAAGAAGAAAATTCTAAAAAAGGTAGAATTATATTAGAACAAGCAGCAAAAGCAACTGGTATACCAATCGCTAATTTGCTAAATGATGAATGGTTGCCACAACTATACGAAAAGTTTGCTGTAAAAGATCTTCAAGAGATATATGCAGCTATTGGTCACGGTAGTCTTAATAGCTTAAAGGTTATTAATAGACTTGTTGCTTTGTACAAAGAAAATACCAGCGAACCTACAGAACTAAAAACTGGCAAAGCATTTACTGGTGATAGACGACTTACTAACACAGAGATATCTGGACTAGAAGGCATTATGACCAAACTAGGCAAATGTTGCAACCCAGTGCCTGGTGACGAAATTATTGGTTATATCTCAAGAGGTCGTGGGGTGACAATTCATAGAGCAGACTGTCACCTTGTAGATAGTCTAGAGCCAGATAGAATTATGCAAATTGATTGGGGCAAAAATAATGCCAACACAAAATACACTGCTGTTATTAAAGTTATTTGCAAAAATTCTCCATCTACACTTGTATCTATCTCAAACAAACTTGCAGAACACAAAATTAATATAAATTATATTTATTCTGAAGTGACAAAAGATAATGACTCAATATTTACTATCGGTATAGAGATAAAGAGCAAACAAGAGCTAAACGAATTTATTAACAAACTTCGTGCAATGCAAGAAGTATATGATGTAATAAGATAATAGCAAACAAAAAAACAGGTTAAAATTTAACCTGTTTTTTTATTTTTAATAATATTTTTTACCGTTTTGTTCGTAGTGCAATAATGCATGTATTAACTTGTGGTCATCTTTTAGCAAGTCTTTATAAATCTTTGCAACGCTCTTATTATCTTCGCTGCCTCTAAACTTGCAATTGCCATCAGCATTATATATTGCTGCGCTACGCTTTTTGATAACTTCTTCTACATCAACTTTGTTATAGTCAACAAATGATTGTCCACCACCGTTAACACAACCACCAGGACAAGCCATAACTTCGACAAAATGATATGTCTTGCTACCATCTTTGATTGCGTCTAAAACTTTTGGTGCATTTGCCAAGCCATGAACGATAGCAAGATTTAGTGTCACATCGCCAACTTTTACGCTAACTTCTTTTACGCCTTCACTATATCTTACATCTTCGATGATGTCTTGTTTTTTGCCGGTTAGTTTGTATACAGCATAACGAAGAGCTGCTTCTGTTACACCACCAGTCACACCAAAGATTAGTGCGCCGCCAGTATACTCACCAAATGGATCATCAAATTTGCCATCTTCTAGCTCGTTAAAGTTAATATTTTTTAGTCTGATCATTTCGCCCAACTCACGAGTTGTGATACTTTGATCTATAGTACCATGAGCGATAATTTCTCTTTTCTTTGCTGTACAAGGCATAACAGATACAATTTTTACCTTTTTGCCTTGTTGCTCAAAGTAATATTTTACCAAGCTACCTAGCATCTCGTTAGGAGATTTTGAAGTAGACATGTTGTTAACAAATTCTGGATAGTTCTTTTCGCAATAGTTAAACCATGCTGGGCAGCAACTTGTAAATAGTGGCAAACCGTTGCCTGATTGAACTTTTGAGATAAGCTCGTTTGCTTCTTCGATAACGGTAAAGTCTGCACCGTTGTTAACATCAAAGACATAGTCAAAGCCAACTTCTCTCAATGCGCTAACCATCTTGCCCTCTGCAAAAGTACCAATCTCGCCACCAAACTCTTCGGCAATAGATACTCTAACAGCTGGAGCCACTTGAGCTATTTTGATAATATCTGGGTCGTCCAAGATATCCATAACTTGAGATATTGCGTTCTTTTGAGTTAAAGCACCTGTTGGGCAAACTAAAACACATTGACCACAACCAACACAATTAGATTGTTGCATAGGTCTATCAAAAGATGTACCAATTTTTGTCTCAAAACCACGGTTTAACTTGCCAATAGCACTGCAACCTTGTCTGCTTGCACATACTGCGACACATTTGCCACAAAGAATACATTTGCTATCGTCTCTAACTATAGAGTGGTTGCTATCATCAATTGTGCCTTGTGTCATATCACCTGCATACTTTTGATCATCGCAATGGAATTGTTGACACAATTTTTGAAAATCACACTTTAGATTTTTTGGACAGCATAGGCAATTTTTGTTATGGTTGCTCACAAGCAAATCCATAGCATTTTTGCGGGCCTTTATAACTCTGTTGGTATTGGTTTTTACAACCATACCATCTCTAACTTTTGTAGAACATGCTGTACACAAATTGCGTACGCCTTCTACCTCGACAACACATACTCTACAACTTGCTGGTTCGTTAATACCTTTTAGATAGCAAAGAGTAGGTATTTCTATATTGTTGCGTCTTGCAACTTGCAAGATAGATTCGTCAGTGTCAGCTGAAAATTGTTTTTTGTCAATTGTTACTGTTACTTGCATATTTCTTACTCCTTTACTATCGCACCAAATCTACAAGTTGCTATACACTTGCCACATTTGATACATTTTTCTTGATCTATTGTAAATTGTTTTTTAAGTTCTCCACTAATTGCGCCTACTGGGCATTGACGAGAACATGCGCTACAACCGATACATTTGTCGGTTATTTTGTATTTTGTTAAATTTTTACATACGCCAGCACGACATTTGTGCTCTACGATATGCTCGATATATTCATCTCTAAAATATCTCAATGTACTCAAAACTGGGTTTGGACTTGTTTGACCTAGACCACATAGAGAATTGCTCTTAACATAATCACAAAGTTCTTCTAGCTTGTCTAAATCTTCCATAGTTGCGCTACCATTAGTTATTTTGTCAAGAATTTCTAGAATTCTCTTATTACCTATACGGCAAGGAGTACATTTGCCACAACTTTCGTCACGGGTAAATTGTAAGAAGAATTTTGCAAGGTCAACCATACAAGAATCTTCGTCAACAACGATCATACCACCACTACCCATCATTGAGCCTAGTTCGTTAAGACTCTTGTAGTCGATTGGGGTGTCTAAATATTGTTCTGGTATACAGCCGCCACTTGGGCCACCCATTTGAACAGCCTTAAACTTTTTGCCGTTAGGTATACCGCCACCGATATCTTCGATAATTTCTCTAATGGTAGTACCCATAGGCAATTCGATAAGACCAGAATTTTTGATTTTGCCTGTTAGAGCAAATACTTTTGTACCTTTGCTATCTTCTGTACCGATAGAGTTAAACCACTCTGCACCGTTATTAATAATTTGAGCTACATTTGCAAGAGTTTCTACATTGTTAATAACTGTTGGGCAGCCATATAGACCTTTTTGTGCTGGATATGGTGGTTTTAATGTAGGTTCACCACGGTGACCTTCGATACTGCGCATAAGTGCAGTCTCTTCACCACATACAAAAGCACCTGCGCCATATTTGATAGCTAGTTCGAAACTAAAGTTTGTACCAAAAATGTTTTTGCCAAGAAGACCTCTTGCGGTTGCTTCGTCAATAGCGTTTTGCAATCTTTCGCCAGCTAAAGGATATTCTGCACGCAAATATACAAAACCTTTGCTTGCGCCAATTGCATAACCACATATTGCCATTGCTTCGATAATAGCGTGTGGGTTGCTTTCGATAATGCTACGATCCATAAATGCACCTGGGTCGCCTTCGTCTGCATTACAAATAACATATTTTTGTTCTGCTTCTACTACTCTAGTAAACTCCCATTTGTTGCCAGTTGGGAAGCCTGCACCACCACGACCACGAAGGCCGCTATCTTTTACAACTTGTATAACTTGCTCTGGTGTCATAGAAGTGACTGCTTTGTACAAAGCTGCATAACCTTCTAGGGCGATATAGTCGCCAAGTATATTTTCTAAACTCATATACTCTGCATTATTACGAGCGATATATTTTTGTTTTTTACAAAAACTAATTTCGTTTTTCTTTGCTACGGCAGCATCATTTTCGTGATGCAAAAGTCTTTCTACAAGTTCGCCTTCGTTAAGTTTTGTGACAATTTCTTCTACATCGTCTACAGTGACTTTTTCGTACATTGCGTCTTGAGGATATACCAAAACAATTGGGCCATTAACACATAGACCAAAGCAGCCTACGCCATGAACCTTCATGTCTTTTTCTAGACCTTTTTCTTTGATAACTTTTTCTAATTGGTCTTGAACTTTTTTACTTTTGCAGCTGCGGCAACCAGTACCACCACAAACCATGATGTCATACTTATAGTCTACGCCACTTGCATCAGCATTTTTTCTAAAGTTTACTTCTTTTATAAATTGTTCTTTGATTTTTTGTAATTCGTTGTTATCCATTTTTACACCTCATCTGCAAAGCTATCGATAATTTTGTCAATATCTTCGACTTTTAGTTTGCCGTAAACTTCGCCATTGATTGTTATTGCTGGAGCTAAACCACAGCAACCCAAACATCTACAGCTAGTCACAATCCATTTTCCATCTGGTGTCATTTGGCCAACTTTGACATTAAGTTTTGATAAAATCTTTTCCATAATATCATTTGCACCAAGTACAAAACATGCTGTACCCAAACATACATCGATGTTGTACTTTGCTTTTGGTGTAAGTGAAAATTGGCTATAAAAAGTTATAATACCAAAAATCTCACTCTCTGCTACTTTTAGCGCTTGAGAGATTAGGGCAACTGTTTCTTCTGGGATATATCCAAAGATGCCTTGTGTTTTTTGTAAAACTTCCATAACATTTCCACTGTTGTTTTTGTTCTTTTCAAGCAGTGCTTCAAATTCTTTTACTTGTTCATCAGTACCAAGTCTCTTGCAATTACACATAATAACTCCTTTTTTTTGCATTACAAGGTAATTTTATCAAAAAAATACAAATTAATAAAGTAAATTGTATAAAGTATTAATTATATTGTAGTTTTTTTAATAAAAAAACTTCTAGCTTGTAGCTAGAAGTTTGATATATTATTCTTCATCAAATTGCATTGGCAAGTATGTTAGCAAAATCATGCATTGTTGCAATCTACCAAGTGCTAGTGGTAGCTGTTTGATGTCTTCGGCAAAAGTTGTTAACTCGTCATTTTCTAAAACAACATAGCAGCTAGAAAGTACACGATTTTTGTACTCTTTGATGTCTTCATCAAGGTTTAGGTCAAAGTCTTCGTCTTTTAGTCTATTGTATGTCTCGCCCATATCTGACAAGATATAATGACCGTCTTGCTCAAATACAGCAACAGCCATTGTTTGGCCAGAACCTAGATACAACATGTTGGTGTTAATAATAACAGAGCTGTCATATTCTTTGATATCAACAGTATCTAAAAAAACTTCTTTTATTTGTTTTGAATTTAACATAACTATTCTCCTTGACATATTCCGTCATCTTGAGTTTGTACATCAACATCTGCCTCAACTGTTGGAGCATCTGTAGTTGGTGGTACAGGTGCTACATCGGTTGGTGCTTGTACATCAACTGGCGATGATGGCAAATAGTCTTCAATTTTTGGCAAGCCATTTAACGCATCATAATCTATATAATCTAATTGTCTTGTCTCTTCTTGAGTAGTTCTTGGATAATAAGGGTCGCAAAATTTTTTGCCAAGATCTCTAACAGATCTAGCCTTTGCAAGATCTTTTGCTGGTATTGGTGTATCAAGCAGACATAATGTCTTTTCGAAATCTGCCAGCATATCTTCTACGGTTTCGTATCTCGCTTCTTCTTCATACAGACCCTTACCTTGGTTAATAGGTGTTGGGCAAATATCAACCGACTGGCAATGGGTAGCAAACAGTCTATTAGCTAAAGTACCAAGATGTCTATGGCCATATTTGGTATGAGGGCAAAGATATCCGTCTAGTGATATAGAGCCGTCTGGATTTTTCTTATTGTAATGTGCGCCTGTAGGTTCAAAATCCCATCTGTCTAATATAAACTTGCCATCTTCTCGGCCTTTATAATAAACACAAAACTTAATATCACTACCGGCACCGACTTTGATATTATCATGATTTTTAGCTTTTTCTACAGTAAGCTCACCAATCAAAATATCTCCACCGACATTAAAAATATATTTTCGTGTTTTTATGGTGCTTTCGCTAGTACTAGATCTCAACTCCCAATCGCCTAGAGGCACTTTAACTGCGTTTAGCATAGCGTCTCTATATTCGTCATCGTATGGAAATAAAAATGTTTCTGATCTTTTAGAAGGTTTGTCTTTTGGCAAATCTTTTAGTTTGTAAGAATGTGGTACGCCATAGTTGTGGCACACATCTGTACCAAAATATTTTTCGGCGATGTTGGTTGCTATTTGTACTAGCTTTGGTTGGTTGGCAGGATCTGCTAGATAGCGTGCTTTATTAATTTCGTAAGAATAATTTTTTATAGAATAATCTTCATCAATATGCGCATGCATATAATCGTAGGCAATAGGTCTACGATAATCTGTTAACACAGCTCTAATATAATCAGCAAGATATTGTCTCTCTATCTTTTTGGTTATAGGCATACCTATATACTCTTGATACTCACGATAAAACTCTGATTTTTGCTTGTCATAAGATTTTGGTTTGTTTCTTTTACGAAGCAGTTGTTCATCTCTAATTCTTCTAGTTTGTTCGTGAGATTTATGAATATTTCTTCTTCTTTTGTCTTGTTTCATTTTTTACCCCGCTACAAAAAAATAAAACATTGTTTTGTTATTTTTATTGTAGCATCACCCTACCATTATGTCAATGGCCAAAATGCCGAATAAAGTTTATTTTTTGTATCAAAAACTGCTACTAAAACATATAAATTATTATGAAAAAATTAACAGTAGCAATCGTAGGTTATGGCAATTTGGGCAAGGCTCTAGAAGAAGTTTTGCTTAATGATAATAGATATCATCTAACACATATTTTTAGCAGAAGAAATATAACAGCAAAAGTACCTGTTGCACCATTAAGCACTTTGCAAGAATACAAAGGCAAATTTGACCTGCTATTTTTGTGTGGTGGGTCAAAAACAGATATCGAAAATCACGCCCTAACATATTGCAAAGATTTTAATACAATAGATAGCTTTGACAACCATAATCATATAGAGATATATACAAAAAATTTGGACAAACGCTGCAAACAATACAAACATACAAGTATATGTTGTTGTGGCTGGGATCCTGGGATTTTTAGCTTGATGAGACTTTTGTTTGATAGTATCGAAGGCAATAGTTATACTTTTTGGGGCAAAGGTGTTAGTCAAGGTCACTCTCAAGCAGTACGCAAAATTGCAGATGTAAAAGACTGCATACAATATACATTGCCCAACAAAACAATAGTAAAAAATATAAAAAAAGGTATTGCCCCTTGCCACAATACAAAAAGTTATCATACAAGGTTGTGTTATGTTGTCGCTGCAAAAAACAAAACCTGCATAAAAAACGATATTATAACCATGCCGGATTATTTTGAAGGGTACAAAACAAAGGTTAAGTTTGTCTCGCCAAAAACACTACAAAAACACAAAAAGATGTATCATGCAGGCACAGTTATGACCCTTGGAAACACTCTCAACTTTAGCTTGCAAACGCCTAGCAACCCTACTCTTACAGCAAAGATTATGTCTAGCTTTGGTATAGCATTATACAACTTGTATATGTCAAAACAATATGGCACTTTTAGCGTACTTGATATTGCACCCAAGTATTTGTCTATTTGCAATTATAAAAATTTTTTATAAAAAAGATGCCATTGTTTTGGCATCTTTATTTTTGTTATATTTCTTCATCGGAAGTGTCTGGATTGATCATAACCTTATTGTTAAACTCGATTAGTTGATCTGCCTTTTTCATAACTCTTTCGTCATGAGACACTACGATAACTATTGCATCTTTTTTTAGTTTGTTAATGCTACGAATAACATTCATTGCATTTTTGTGGTCAAGGTCATTGGTTGGTTCGTCAAATATATAGATGTCTGCAGGTCTTAACAAACCTCTTGCAATACATACTCTTTTTTTCTCACCACCAGAAAGCATATTTTCTAGGTTTTGTTGGCGCTTTTCGTTAAACTTGCGATTGTACAATTTTTGCATGCTAAATAGGTCTATTATTTCTTTTGTATTTTTATAATGCTGACCATCTGGGTACAAAATATTTAGCTTTACATCTCTATTAAAGATATATGCACTTTGCATTGTCACTGACATTTTGTCACAGATAAGATATGCTACTGGTATTTCTACATCATCATTGGCGATAATTTGGCCAGACTCTTTTTCGCATAAACCACTTATCACTTTCATAATGGTAGATTTACCACAACCACTTTCGCCATATATTACTGTCATTTGGCCTTTTTCAAATCTAGCATTGACATTTTCTATGCGGAAGATATCGCCATTTTGAACATTTATATTTTTTAGCTCTAGCGATTTAATTTTGCCGATATCCATTGGCTCTAGTGGCAACAAGTCGTTTTTGCTAGGTTTTAGCTCGTACAATCGTTTTATCTTAACGCTACATTGAACCCACTTGGTAGAAAAATAACCAATTGTTTGTACTGGGGTAAATATTTGAGATACATAGTTGACAATAACAATGATAACACTTGGATCCATTTGATTGTCAAAAATTCGTTTAGCACAAATAAAGATAATACCAAAGGTACAAAGTATCTCTATAAGTCTAACCATCGCCCAATATGCCCAACGCAAATTGATTTGCTTTTTTTGTTGTACATAATAGTCTTCTATTTTTCTGTTAAAAATTAGTTGTTCAAAGCCCATTGATTTGTACAAGTTAATAACTGGCAAATTAGTTATAGAATTGGCCACGCTATTAGATACTGCAGATTTTGTTAGCTCCATGTTTATTTGTATGTTTTTTTCTAGTTTTGTTCTGATAACAACACAAAGAAAAACAATAAGCAAACCACCTACAATAAATGGCATTGACATAACATCAACTATACATACATAAGTGAAGGCAATTATTGCAGAAAGAACTTGTGGCAAAACATCAGAAAAGAAAGAGTCTACAACACTAACTATATATTCTGGTCCTTCGTTCATACGATACAAAGCGTCACCTTGAGTCATCTTTAGGTCCATGTTTTTGCGAGGACTTACTAACCAACTATAATTGTGTGTGCGCAAGTTGCAAACTACTCTTTTGATAAGTGCTTCTGTACGAAGACTATATGCCAAACTTAACATACGCATTAGATATGTTATGATACCACCGGCAACAATAATAGTAATATAGCTCCATGTGCTAGGCAAAACTATACCAAAAAATGTTGTTGTATCACCTGCCAACTTGGCAATAATTATACTTACCATTTGGGTTGGTATAAGTATCGCAAAACTAGATACAAAACCAAGCAGTGCCAAAATAAAAAACTTTGCTTTGTCTGTCTTGGTCATAACCTCCCACAACAAAATAAAGGTATTTTGTTGGGATTTTTGTTTTTTAACTTTTTGTTTTTTCATAAGTATCTCCACCTAAAAAAATTAAAAGGCACTTTGCAGTGCCTAAAAAAATATTTTATTCTTGCTTGCTATTTGCTGCATTTTTTAGTTTTGTTGTTAAGAAAACCCAACTTGCGCATTGCAACATAAAGTATATACCAGCAAAAACAACCCATAGGTTAAATCCACCAAAAGGCTTAAACATGATAAGTATACCAAAAGCAAACTTAACAAGGCCTATAATTAATGCACCAAGCCAAGGGATCTCTGGATAAGACTTTGAGATAGCTGCATAGCAATCAAATGATGCCTCAACTAAAATATATATACTCAAAACAACCATAAATATAATTTTGTCATGAATATAAACCAAAAAGACAATACCAAATATAAGATCTATAGCACCATATACAATATTATATAAGCTGTCTTTTTCTTTTTTGATAAGTACCAAACCATAAATAAGTCTAACTACACCAACTATCAAAATGCTCACACCAACTATCAAAGGCAAATTGTCTTGTGCCTCTACAATAGTGTTTACATTGATAAGAGCCATACCTAGCAAAAATAATAAACCTGCTAGGATGTATGGTATTAGTTTATACTTTGGAGCGTTATTAAACATAATATCCTCTCTTGTTTTTTTTAATATCTATATCTTACACCAAAACACCCTTTTTAGCAATAAAAAAACCTTAAAATATTTTAAGGTTTTTTGTATTATTATTTAGTTTTGACTACTCTGCTTTTGTTGTAGTTGTCTTTTTTGTAGTTGTAGTCTTTTTGGTTGTTGTTGGTTTTTTAGCTGTAGTTGTTGTTTTCTTTGTTGTGGTTGTTTTTGTGGTTGCAGCTTTTGTAGCTGTTGTTTTTGTAGTAGTTGTCTTTTTTGCAGCTGGTTTTTTAGCAGCTGGTTTTTTAACTTCTTCTGCTTTTACCTCTGGTTGTGCTTCTACTACAGGTTCTGCTTCAACCTTAACTTCTGGTTGAGCTTCTTGTGCTGCTACTTCTGCATTAACTGCAATTACAACATCTTTTTTGATAGAAACCAAAGTGATAAGTACTGTAGAGAATGCGTTAAGTAGTAGATAAATACCAACAAATCTAACAAATGTCTCATTGATTGTAGAATTGCTTGCCATAACAACTATACCAAAGCATAGGTTAATAACAGCGTCTACCAATAGACCAAGCCAAGATCTCTTTGCAAAAACATCTCTTGCCATTTCTGCAAATTCTAATACAGCGCCGATTAAGCACCAAACGCCAAATAGGATAGAAAAAGCACCAACTTTTCCAATAAGCACTAGCATTGCGATACCCCAAACAATATCAAGTACGCCTAGTGTGATGTTATGTCTAGCATCTGCTTCTTCTTTGTAAGTCAAAAAGCCATACACAACTCTAACGATACCAACTCCAAGTACGATAGTACCAAATACAGCTGGCAAACTGTCTCTTACTGCTGTGCTCAATAGTACTACTATAACACCAAGTGTAAATAGTACACAAGCAACGATAAGAGGCATAAGTTTTAATTTTTTAATAGGACTCATAATTCCCTCCTTTACTGGTTATATTCTACAATAAAACAAATTTTTTGGCAATAAAATTTGCATAATATATATATAAATTAATAATTGTTATCATAAATTAATCATAATATATACAAAACGAGCCATAGCAAAGCTTGTTTTACTAGCAAAAAAGCATCAAAACCAGCCAAAAAGTGGAGATGTTGATAACGAAAAAAGTTATCCACCAATCCACACATTCATATTTATACATTTTTACTTATATTTATAAAAAAAATGAATTATTAACCATTTTTTTGTATAAATAACCAGTTTTACACAAAAATTGTCCACTTATCCACATTTTTGAAGAAGTTATCCACATACCACCAAGCAAAATTTATATTTTGATGTGGTTTTTTTGATAAAAATAATGCGTTTGTGGATAACTTTTGTGCATAACTGTGGACAACTTTTTGGTGTTTTTTGCATAAGTTTTGCATAAAACAAGACAGCTAAAACAGCTGTCTTTTTTATTACAAATTATAGTTTGCAGGGTTGGTTTTTTCTAATTTGTCCAAAGCTTCTTTTTTGTCAGTCTTGCTTTGTGGCAAAATAATATTAACCGAGTTGTTTGGCAAGGTCATACCTTGAGGCAAAGTTTCTACCCCTTGATATACAATACCATCTTGCGGCTCGTACCTTTCGTGACGCAAAAGTTTTTCTTCTACGAGCTTGCCATCTTGATAATATTGCAAGTATGCTTTGCTCTCATAACCCTCTTGCGGATATTTTACTCTAAAATATTCGCCCTTAAACATAATTTTGTCTGCATACAGTCCTTGCGTGTCATCAATAATCTTATCACCACTATGTGGCAGCACTCCGACAAACTCTGCTCTTGTTTTTATAGTTTGGTTAGGCAACTTGGTATTGCCAAAAACTTGAGCATAAACATTTTTGTCATCGGTATAAGTTTTTATAAAAATTGGAGAATCTGTACTATTTGTAAATTTTAGATCGGCATAGCCATAAGACACCATTGCATCAAATGCAAGAGGTACATAACTTGCTGGCAAAGTATGCTTATGCACTTCGCTAACATCTACACCAGCTCTAATTAACGCATTGTATAAAGTCGTAGAAGCTTGGCATACGCCGCCGCCAATTCCGTCTTGATATTTGCCCTCCACAATCACTTTGGCCGTTTTGAAGCCATTTTCTGCCGTTCTTTCGCCCACTGTTTGATTAAAAGAGAACTCTTGCCCTGGCAAAACCATTGTTCCGTTTAATTTTTCGAAGGCAAGTTTAATGTTGCTCTTGCGCTCATTAGACGATTTTGAAAAGTCTGTTGCAAATTCTGCTTGCTTTACTGTTGAGAGATTTAGTTTTTCTTGAGTGATATTTGGCATGGTTGTTATAACCGGCACTTGCACCACCGCATTTTTTGACATTGCAAGTGCTGTAGAAATATCATCATACAATTTTTGTTTGTCTACAGCTGTGCCAACGGTATGTGGAGTTATATTAAACATAACATTTGAGTTGGGATAAAAACTAATTGTTGCATCTTGAGGTAAACATTCTATCTCTGCAACAATACTGTCTATTTTTTCTTCCATACCACTAAAGACATAATTTAACGCAACACCAGAATCATAACCCATGTCTTCTATTTGTTTTACTGTTTGTACATTTTGATAATAATTGCCGCTTCTGTGTTTTTTATAAACATTTTCGACAATTTGATCAATATTGCTATTAATATTAAAATTGCTACCGTTAAAAGACCACACTTTGTCTTGATAAACAATATCAAGGGTGACATCTTGCGCAGTTGAGTCTAACGATTGTGATATTTTGTCTTGCGCCTGCATACGAGTAAGACCACTAACATCTACACCACTTATTGAAGTGTTGGGCTTAAAGGTATTGGTAGAATTTTTTGATAAAAAATATCCTCCACATATAAAACCGGTACAAATAACCGATCCTACCAAAATGGAAGATATAATTTTGTGATATTTATTTTTTTTATCCATATTATACTCTCCACAACTAGTATGGTAGAGTTAATAATCTTTTATGCATCAAGGTCTACATCATCTAACAAAACTTGCTCGCTACCTTCTATATCATCTACACTTTTTAACTTGCGTTGAATAGTGCGAGTCTTTTTGGCAGCGTCATCAATAGTGTTGGTTGCCGCAGACAATTGTTTTTGAGTTCTTGCGATAAGCTCAACAAACTTATTAAACTCTTGCTTAAACACTGATAATAAATTCCAAATTTCGCCAGAGCGTTTTTCGATAGCAAGTGTCTTAAAGCCCATTTGCAAACTATTTAACAAAGATGTTAATGTTGTTGGACCACATACCATAATCTTAAATTCTTTTTGCAAAGTCTCACACAAAGCAGGCTTTCTTACAACTTCGGCATAAAGACCTTCTATCGGCAAGTACATAACTGCAAAATCTGTTGTGCGTGGCAAATCGATATATTTGTCTCTTATCTTTTTTGCCTCGTCTTTGATACGACGCTCTAAATTTTTTGATTGTTCTTCTATTTGTGCAAGGTCGCCATTTTCGCTAGCAGCACAAAGTCTAGAATAATCTTCTAGTGGAAATTTAGCGTCAATAGGCAATAGTATCGTTTCGCCATCTGATTTGCCAGGCAAATTGATAACAAAATCAACACGCTCTTGAGTGTTTGGTTTGATCTGAACTTGGCTAGCATATTGTACAGGTGATAACAATTGTTCTAACAAATTGCCAAGTTGAACTTCGCCCCAACCACCACGAGTCTTAACATTGGTAAGAACTTTCTTAAAGTCTGACACGCTTGCAACGGCATTGCGTATTTCACCAAAGTTGGCTGTAAAACTGTCTAGAGTCGTTGTAATGGCCTTAAATGACTCGTTTAGTCTCTTATCTAGCGTAGAACTTAACTTTTCGTCTACTGTTTGGCGCATTTCTTCTAATTTTTTATCATTAGATGTTTGTATTTTTTCTAAACTCTTTTGAATATTGTCTAACAACTTATCTAGTCTTGTCTCTGTTGTTTGTAATACATTGCCAAGACGAGCTTCGATGTTTTGATTATATGTTTGTATTTGGGTAGATAATAATTGGTTAAACTCCGTATTGGCTTTTAACAAAAGTTCGTATGTAGTATTAAACGATTTTTGCAAATCTTTTAGTTCTTGCTTATTTTCAAGCAAAGCATTGTCAATGCCATTTGCTGTAGGATTTTTTTTGAAAACCAAATACAAAAGCAATGCAACACATACAATAGCCAAAATTATTGAAATAACAGATAATATCATTTTGTCTCTCCCCCTTTAAGCAATGTTTCTTTGCAATATGTCATTAGAGCAGCATGATTGTTTTTTACTTTATCAAGAATAATCGCTTGTTGCAATTTAGTTAACAATTCTTTTGTTTTTGCTTTATCAAAGGTAGGGTTGCTTTTATAAAATTTTTCTACCTTTAATTTTACCTTTGAGATAACTACAGGGTATTGTTTTGATTTTGCTTGTTTTAGACAGTCAATAATTTGTTTGTATCTTACCAAGCTCAAAGTTTTTAATATTCTTACTTCAGAACAAGTTGTATGTTGCAACTTGGTTATAGCAAAGGTCTTAACAATATCTTTTTGGTTATAGTCAAGAGACATTGCTTTATTAATATTTGTTATAGCATTTTGGATATATTCATAATCTTGCTTTTTGAAATTTAGGCCAGACTTGCCCAAAAAGCTGCTACAAAACTCATTAACTGTCAAAACTTGCTTATATTTGTTTAGATAATGGTAGGCATCATAACAAAATGTTAGTAGTAAGTCTTGTTTTTTTGAACAAATAAATGTTGTAAGATAAGAACCAACTCCTTGCAAATTGCCTATTATATCTCTATTTTTTTTGACAAAATATTGCCAAGCATCCATCTTGTCTAGCATTTTTATACCATTAAAAGCTAGGTTTGGACTAAACGAACGGTTGCGCTTTGCCCATTTGCCAAAGCGATATGTCGCATTAATTATCTTCAAAAATTCTGTACGCAATCTGTCTTGGCTTATGTTATTTAGATTGTCCTTGTATTTGCAAGCTGCTGCAAAAGTAGCATCATCAACAAAATAGTTTAGCTCACACGCAAGTCTTATCATGCGCAAAATGCGCACGCCGTCATTTTGCATAACATATTCTGGATCTTCGACAGTGCGAATATGTTTGGTCTTGATATCATTAAGCCCGCCATAAAAGTCTTCTATCTCGCCGTCCAAAATATTATAGTAAAGTGCATTGACGGTAAAATCTCTACGCTTTACATCTTCTACAATACTCGCATCAAAGTTAATAACTTCTGGCGTATGCTCGCCTTCGCCTTTATAAAACTCATTTCTAAAGGTGCTGTATTCGTATTCTTCTTTACCACAAGAAATAATTGCAGTGCCCAAAGCTTTGTTTTTTACACAAAACTTGTATCTACTGCCCGCAAGCAACTTTTCGACATCTTCGATTTTTAAGTTGCAAGCAAGGTCAACATCAGAGTCATATACTTTTGCAACTTTGTTGCGCACATAACCACCCACTACAAAAAGTGGATTTTCGTGACCAAATATTTTTGCTAATTTATACAATTTTTTACTAATTTTTATCTTCATACCAAAATTATACCACACAAAAAAATAAACTAAAACTAATTTTGCAGTAAAAGAGTATTGTAAACAATAAAAAAAAGATAGGCAAATAACCTATCTTTTTGTTAATTATTTTGATTTTTTTACAACGACACTGTATGCCATTTTTGTACTTGCGTCAATTTTTACAGAGTCACTTATCTCAACGCCTAGTATACACAAAATTTTGTTGCCAGAAGCTAGCACAGGCAAAGTGTCTCTTAATCTAGTTGGTATTTTTTTGTCTATCATATAAGAACGCAATGGTTTTGTGCCGCCACCAAACTTTTCAAAGACATCGCCTTTTTGTCTTACTCTCCAAACACTATCTTGTGGCACCTTTTTTGTATCCATAAGTAGTACACCTGGTTTGATATCAAAGTTTTTGGTACGCTTTACTACAAACTCATACATACCTGCAAAGTTAATTTCGCCAGTTTCGATTGGGTATGTATCAGTAATAACTTCTTTTACTTTGCGGACTATAGTGATATATTCGTATTCTTTTATAGCAGTGGTATTATGTGGTAGGTCAATTTTTTTGCCATTTTCACATTTTACCAAGTCTTTTATTAAGTTAACATGTTTGCGCTCTATATCAGATACGATACCTAGTTTGTTTAATGCTTGTATTATCATACGGTTGGTCACGCTAGAAGCATATATAAAATAAGTAAGCGGTATTGATACAGAATTTTCGTTTATCATAATTGCATCAAAACTTGTTTGGCTCAAAATATACATATCATCTTCTTTGCAGGCTTTGCCAAAGTTAACCAAATTTTGATCAACTGCAGGCCAACGCTTGCGAAGCATAGGCATAATCTTGTTTCTGATAAAGTTGCGACTGTATGAGCTGTCGCTATTAGTTTCATCTTCGACAAAGTTAATACCATTAGTATAAGCGTATTTTAGCACATCTTCTTTTGGCAAATCTAACATTGGTCTGATATAGATATTGTCTCTTTGGTACTCCATACCACTTGCACCAGAAATACCTGCACCACGCAAAATATGCAACAAAATTGTTTCTGCTTGATCTGCTTGATGATGAGCAAGAGCAATTTTGTCTACTATACCTTTTTTGATAAGAGCTTCAAAAACACCATATCTTACTTCTCTTGCAGCTTGTTCGATACCAATACCTTTTTCTTTAGCTGTTTTTGCAGCGTCTACACTAAACTTATGGCAACGAATACGATTTTGTCTGCAATAATCTATAACAAATTGACAATCGCTATCAGAAGCATCTCTTAAGCCATGATCAACAGTAATTGCAACAATGTCGATATCTAGTTTTTCTTTTATCTCGTTAAGATAATGTAGTAGCACCATTGAGTCAGAACCACCACTTACACCAATACCTAAAGTGTCGCCTCTTTTTATCAAGTTGTTTTTTAAGATAGTTTGATATACTCTGTCCATTTTTACCCCAAAATTAAAAATAAAAAATTTATTTTTTTACATATTGTTTAATATAG
>JAZRSV010000008.1:0-14318 GCA_045651685.1 Clostridia bacterium
GTTTTTATTATACAAAAAATTTAACAGCATCATAATAAGTATTATAATAAACTTTTGCAATTAAGTTGATAATATTTTTATTTATACTTATAATTGCTTTAGGAGAATATGTATGAATAACAAACATTTTATTTTAAGCAATAATGTTGCTATACCAAATATAGGATATGGTACTTGGCAAATCACCGAAGAAGAAACTGTGATTAACTGCGTGACTACGGCTATAAAAGCTGGCTATAGATTGATCGACACAGCACAAGTTTATAACAACGAAAAATATATTGGACAAGCTATAAAACAAAGCGGCATAAATAGAGAAGAACTTTTTGTTGTGAGCAAACTTTGGAACAGCTGCCGTGGCTACAAAAAAACTATACAAGCTTTTGAACAAAGCTTGGACAATTTGGGTTTAGAATATCTTGACCTATATTTAATACACTGGCCATACAACAACAATACTTCTGCCGATCCTGACAAAGATAATCTTGATACTTGGAGAGCTCTTGAGTATCTTTACAAACAAGGCAAAATAAAAGCAATAGGTGTTAGCAACTTTGACATTAATAATCTTAATAACTTATTAACACATTGCGAAATTGCACCGATGGTTAATCAAGTAGAATTTCACCCTGGTTATTATCAAAAAGAATTGCTAGAGTTTTGCCAAGCAAACAACATCTTATTGCAAGCTTGGAGTCCATTAGGTTCTGGATCTTTATTAAATGATATTACACTAACAACACTTGCCAAAAAATATAATGTTGGCGTGGCACAACTTTGCCTAAACTGGATAATGTCAAAAAATGTGTTGCCTTTGCCAAAATCATGCAGCAAAGATAATATTATAAAAAACCTAGATTGCAACTCTTTTGAAATATCAGAAGACGATATACGCATTATTGATGATATGCCTACAACTGGTTTTTCTGGATTGATACCTAGCGAAATTGATTTTTAAGACAAATAAAAATTTTATTATTTTTCATTAAACATTAAAATAATCGACCATATGGTCGGATGTATTATGTTTTAATATAAAAGTTTTTCATTGTTTTATCTATGTAGTATTAACAAACAAAAAGTAATAAAAAATATATCAAAACACTGTGGCGACCACTTGGTCGCCTTATTATTTGCCATAACAAAATTCAAAATTAATATTGCTATAAGCCCCTATATATCTAGCATTTTACAAAAGACCATTTGTTCGGATAGTATTTTACCATCGAACTCGTGTTCGGACAGCAAGATTGGCCAATTTTTTTATAAACAACACAAAAAATAAAAAGCGTCTAATAGTGTTAGGCGCTTTTATATTTTTATTTTATATCATTTTTTTGCTTTAGATTTTGCCTTACCACCTTCGCAACAACAACACTCTGGCAAGGTTATGCAATCATCCATACTCACACAACCACAATCACATTTTTTGCAGCGTGCTATCTTGGTGTTATCACAAGTTCTATCTTGCAAAGCTTCGATTGGATGTGCTTTTGTTTCTACCCTATAGTCTTTGTCAAAGCGATTAATATACTCTTCGATCACTACATGACTAGCGACATCTTCTAGTTTGTTATTTACTATTTTTTGATAGGCAAAGTATTCGGCTTTGTCATCCATATCAATTATGTTTTTATAATCTTCTCTAAAAGCAGTAATGGTAAGAGATGCTTTGATAACATTTCTGATATATTCAATATTCTCGCCAAAGCGTAAAGGTTCTGGAAAATCACCCTCGCCACCCAAGACTTCTTGGTAGGTTTTGTTTTCGTACTTTTTCAAAAGTTCTGCAACTTTATTAAGATGTGCTATCTCATGTTCAAGATGCTCTCCCCATATTTTTTTGATATAAGCATCACTCTCATCTTCGTAGCAAGAGTAGTACAAATAACACTCTACATATTCGTGCATCAACCACTTTTCCAGCCAGGTGCAGTTAGGATCAATCAAACTACCATATTGGCTTACATGTTGTTCTTCGATCATTGCTATTTCTGCATACAATTTTCTACCTAAAGGATAAGGGTATGTGTTGCCAATATTCATATAAAAATTCATTGTCTGTTGTTCGGCAGCAGTAATAATATTGGTTGTTAGTTTGCTAAACATATCTGCCTTTTTGCTGTCACAAAAATTTTTGATATCATCATATGGATAACGGTGCTCGGCAATAGTTGGCCTACCTATTGTCACTTCGGTATAGTCGCCTACAAGATTTTTACTATCAATGTCAAAATCCATTTTTAATAAATTGCTAAATCTATACAAGTGGTCAAAGTCTTCTAGCAAGGCAAAGTCTAGCGCCTTTTTTATATTTGGATCGGTTGCTCTTTTTGCGAGCATTGCTGTAAGGTCAACTGCAAGTTGCTCATAACCAATAGTTGTCTCCAAAATATTTTCGTCACATGGTTTTAGCGCAGATATGCGTTTTTGTTGTTGCTGTTCGTTTCTTCTAATTAATGCCAATTCTTTGCGAAGTTCTGCATTGTCACAGTTGCGCATAAACTGATGCATAAACCAGCACGCCTCAAACTCTGTGCCATTCATCAAAATTATTCTTGTTTTTGTATATGGGCTTGTTTTTGTTTTGTCATATTGTTTTGGGTTAAGTGTTTTCCAATTGTTTAGACAATCTTCTATTTTTATCACTTTTTGCTTAAATGGGTTAAACATATTTTTTTATCTCCTTTTACACATTAATATTATTTACAAAAAGATATGTTTTTTATACTTATTTATTAAGTATATATTTTTACAAAATATTTATAATAAATATATAAGGAGATATATTATGGACGAAGTGGGCAAAGCTACGGGATTTTTTCTTTTTCGAAATTTTCTTAACAAATACCGTCAAATACGCAATGACGAAAGTCAACGCATACATTGCAAAAGATATGGCAACTTGTCGTTGATATTATCTATTATTTCACTTGTTGTTTCGCTGGGATTTATTTTACTGTTTGGTATAAGAGCTTTTGGCGATTTTGGCCTAGTTGGTTTTGGTTCGGTTTTATCTACAATATTATCTATTGTTGCTGGCATTATTATACCTTTGGGACTTGCTATATACTCGATGATTTTTGCAATAATGCAAATACGCCTTAATCACAAAGCCATTGGCGTTATTGCAATGATTGTTTCTGTTGTTGCTGTACTTGCAGCATTGTCGATGATTGTTATATTATTGGTATAAAAAAAAGACTATCGAATGATAGTCTTTTTTATTTTATTAATCTTCTTGTTCTGCTACAACTTCTTGCTCTGTTGAAATGCTTTCTTTTTTTCTTTCTTTTGCGTTTAAGAAAATTTTTGCAATTTCACAAACAGGAATTAATATTAAGCACAAGCCAATAACAATTGCCCATTGTGCTAGGCTTAAAGCTGTCACATGGAAAGCTGACATTAAGAAAGGTACAACAGAGATTAAAACAACCATAAGTATACCTACACCAAATGCAAGCCATAATACTCTATTTTTTAGAGGATTTTCTCTAAAGATAGATCCGTTAGTACGAACATTAAACATGTGAATCATTTGAATAATATTAAGTACAAAGAACGCCATTGTAGCTGCTGTATAAGAATCTTTGAAACCATAGAAACCAATAATGTAAGCAGTTATAACAAGTATTGCTTGTGTTGCGCCTTGATACAAAATACTAATACCTGTTTTACCACCAACTATGCTATCGTTCATCTTTCTTGGAGGATGTTTCATAACATCTTTTTCGGCAGGCTCTACACCAAGTGCTATTGCAGGCAAGGTGTCACTAATTAAGTTGATAAACAAAATTTGAACAGGCAATAAGAAATCATATTTTGGGAATAGCAATGTTAGGATAAATATTGATAATACTTCTGCGATATTGCAGCCTAACAAAAATTGAATTGTTTTTTGGATATTGCCAAAGATTTTACGGCCTTCTTCTACTGCTACAACTATTGTTGCAAAGTTGTCATCAGTAAGAACCATATCAGAAACTTCTTTGGTCACTTCTGTACCGGTTATACCCATACCAATACCGATGTTGGCATTTTTGATACTTGGAGCATCGTTAACACCATCACCTGTCATGGCAACTACTTTACCATTAGCTTTTAGAGCTTTTACTATTCTTACTTTATGTTCTGGGCTAACACGAGTAAACACTCTAAATTTGTTAATTTCATCGACAAGTTCTTCGTCGGTAAATTTGTCTAGATATGAACCTTCGATAACTTGCTTTTTGCTTGTTATCATACCAAGTTCTTTTGCAATAGCATAAGCTGTATCTTTGTGATCGCCTGTTATCATAACAGCTCTCATACCAGCTTGTTTGCATTTTTTCAAAGCTTCGGCAACTTCGTCACGAGGTGGGTCAATCATACCAGTAAGACCAATAAATGTAAGACCTTTTTCTTTGATGTCTTTTGTCACAAGATGATCTTTGGCTGGGCCATCACTCATCGCATAACCAAGTACTCTCAAAGCTTTTTCGCCAAGAGCTTGGTTGTTTTGCAAGATAACTTCTTTGTCTGCATCGGTTAACTTGCGGCGTTTGCCATTTTCAAATATATGAGTACATTGTTTTAATAATTCGTCAACAGCACCTTTTGTCCAAATGATGACTTTGTCATCTTCTTTGTTAGCTGTAGACATTAACTTGCGCACAGAGTCAAATGGAATCTCACCTATACGCTTAAACTTTTTATCTAAAGTTGATTTTGTAAATTTGAATTTTTCTGCATACTCGATAAGTGCAGTTTCGGTTGGGTCACCTATATAACCTTTGCCTTGTTTTGAGGCATCATTACATAAAGTCATACATTTTAGCAATGTTGCAGCTACTGTATCTTTTGAATCTATCTCTGTAGAAGAATAAATTTGTCCGTTAAAGCTAACCGCTCTAACTGTCATTTTATTTTGAGTAATTGTACCTGTTTTGTCAGAACATATAACTTCACAGCAACCTAAAGTTTCTACTGCGTGTAGTCTACGAATAATAACATTCTTTTTAGCAAGTCTAGTCACACCAATTGATAATATAATTGTGACTACTGCCGGCAAACTTTCTGGTATGGCCGCTACGGCTATCGCTACTGCTGTTAAGAAAGATTCTAGCACTTGACCTGGTTTGATAATAAGGTCTATTACAAAAATAACTAAAGCTATTGCCAAAACTAAAATTGTAATAATTTTGCCTAACTTATCTAGGTTATGTTCTAGTGGAGTTTTATCTTGTTTGGTCTCTGCCAAAATTGATGCTATCTTGCCCATTTCGGCTTCTTGACCAGTTGCTACTACAATACCTGTGCCTCTACCATATACAACTGTACTTGATGAGAAACACATATTTTTGCGATCACCTAAAGGTGTTTTGTCTGCAAGTACTATGCCAGCTTCTTTTTCGCTAGGTACACTTTCGCCTGTAAGCGAAGCTTCTTCACACTTTAGGCTTGCACACTCTGTCAAAAGCATATCTGCTGGTACAACATCACCTGCTTCTAACAAGACAATGTCACCAACAACTAACTCGGTTGTTTTTATTTTTGTTTGTTTGCCATCTCTTATTACTTTGGCATAAGGTTGAGACATCTTTTTTAATGACTCAAGGGCATTTTCTGCTTTTGCCTCTTGTATCGTACCAAGTGTGGCATTAAGCAATACTATACCAAATATAATAAACGAATCTATAAGTTCTTCTTGTCTATTTTCTATAAGAGCAACTACCAAAGATACAACAGCTGCTGCAAGAAGAATAAGTACCATTATGTCTGTAAACTGCATAAGGAACTTAACTATTATACTTTTCTTTTTTGCCTCTTTTAATTTGTTTTCGCCATTTTCGGCAAGTCTTTTTTCTGCTTCTTGAGTAGAAAGACCATTGTGAGAGGTTTTTAGTTCTTTATAAGTATCTTGTATACTTTTGTTATAAAAAGTCTTCATTGTCTTCTCCTACATTTTGTCTATAGCAGCGATATTTAATAAATTAAGACCATTGCTTAATACTATTTTTGTAGCTTTGGTCATGGCTAATCTTGTATATAACACGCTACCATCTTGATTAATAATACGGCTATTGTTATAAAATTTGTTAAACTCTTTGCATATATCAATCAAAAGTCTACTAATATAACATGGCTCGTTATCAATACAAGCATTTTTTACAGTATCTGGAAAACTATTAAGAAGTTTTGCAAGTTCGGCACATTCGACAGTGTCAACTTGTGAATAATCAAAATCTACCTTAATAATATCTGACAAATCTTTTATGCCAGTTTTTTGAAGTATGCTAGCACATCTTGCATGTGTGTATTGAATATATGGGCTTGTTTCGCCATCAAAGTTAAGTGCGTTGTCTAGATCAAAGACAACATCTTTTGTTTTTTCGTACTTTAATGCGCTAAACACAACTGCGCCTATACCGATCTCCCTTGCAGTTTTTGCAGAGTCGCTACTAATAGTACCTCTCTCTTGCATTACTGTTTGAGCTTTTTGCACTGCTGTGTGGAAAATATCTTTTAGTATAGCTTGTTTGCCACGGCGGCTAGCTATTTTGCCATCTGGCAAACTTAATCTACCATAATAAACATGTTGCAAGTTTTTTGCATATGGTCTATTAAGAAGTTCTAACACCTTAAAGAATTGTGCAAAGTGTTGTTTTTGTGAAACATCTGTCACATACAAACTCTTATCAAAGTTGTAGTTGATATATCTATCATCAGCTGCAGCCAAATCACGAGTGGCATACAAACTTGTACCATCGCTTTTTTGTATTAAGCATATGCCTAGATTGTGATCTGACAAGTCTACTATCTTTGCACCTTGACTTTGTTGCAATAAGTTTTTGTCTGCAAGTTCGTCAATCATAGGTTGCATTTTGTCATTATAATAACTTTCGCCACGCCATGAGTCAAACTTGATGTTTAGCATAGCATAAATTTTTTCGGTTTCTTCTATAGCAAGCTTGATAAACATATTGTATATCTTTGTTGCTTCTGGTTCTTTAGTTTCTATTCTTCTAAACCAGTCTCTAGCAAGATCGTCAAGTGTTGGGTCCTCTTCGGCCTCGGCACAAAATTTTATGTAAAGATCTTGTATAGCATCAACACCACGCTCTAACACATCTTGCTCGCTACCCCATAGTTTGTAAGCTGCGATCATTTTGCCAAAAGGTGTACCATAGTCGCCTATATAGTTGATGCCAACAGTTTTGTATCCCATAAAGTTATAAATACGCTTTAAGCTCTCGCCTATTGTTGTGGTACTCAAGTGACCTATGTGCATATATTTGGCAAGGTTAACTGAAGAATAATCTATACATACAGTTTTGTCTTTGCCCATGGTTGATTTGCCATAATTTTTGTCACCTACCAAAACTTCGTTAAGAACATTAAAAACTAACTTTTGTTTGTTGATAAAAAAGTTAAGGTATCCACCCATAACTTCTACTTTAGAAACAAAGCCATTTGTTTTTACTTTTTGGGCAAGTTCTTGTGCGATAATGTTTGGTGATTTTTTTAATTCTTTTGCAAAAGCAAAACATGGTAAGCATAAGTCACCCATCTCAACAGAAGGTGGAGACATTAACATGTTTTTTTCTACACAAAGATTTTCAAAATCTAATTCGTTAATAATAAGGTTCTTTATATCCATTGTTATTTAGTGCAAATTAGCACATTTCTCTCCATGTATGTATTTTAACACAGAGTACAAAATAAACAAAATAAAAACAATTAAAAATTAGTAAAAATCATAACAAGTGAGAGCAAAACTAGATAAATACAAAACCAATATAGTTTGCATTTGTTAACTATTTTTAACATAAATTTTATTGCAATTAATCCAAAAACAAAAGCGCACAAAAAACCTATAATAAGCGACAAGATAGGCAAGTCAAAAGTCGTTGTTTTTATCTTAAAAAGTTCTAACACAAGCGATGCAAGTATTATTGGCAAACTCATCAAAAAAGAAAAATCTGCAACTGATTTTTTGTCCCCTCCCGATACAACGCCACTACTTATTGTAGAGCCAGAACGAGAGATGCCGGGCATAATTGCAACACCTTGAAATACCCCCATTGTAAAAGCTGTTTTATAATCTAGTTGTTTGCCGCCTTGCCTATTGCCAACAAAATGACATATCACCAAAAATACTGCCGTTGTCAAAAAACCAAAAACAAGATAACTACCATCAAAACTGTTTTCGAAAAAGTTCTTAAACAACAAAAAAATTATCACCGTTGGCACCGTTGCTACAGCAAGACATTTTACTTCGTGACAAAGAGGGTGTTTGATATACCAAAGCAAACGCTTTCTATAATACACCACTACAGCACATAGCGTACCAAGATGCAAAAATACATTAAGAAAAATTAGGTTGCTATTGATGCCAAAAATTTTTTCTAACAAAACCAAATGCCCACTAGATGATACTGGCAAAAATTCGGTCAAACCTTGCACCACTCCTAATACAACTGCAACAAAAATACTCAAAAAACCACTCCCTTGTATCTACTCTATATAAAAACTTAACAATAACCTTTGCAAATACAATAAATTGTTGTATAATACCTATGTTATTAAAAACTTTTGCTATATATGATACAAAAGTATATTAATCAATATTGACATAATTATTATTACTTAAAAGGAATTTTTACTAAATATGAAATTAGGCGTAATTGGTTTGCCAAATGTTGGCAAAAGCACATTATTTAATGCAATAACAAAAGCAGGTGCAGAGAGTGCAAACTATCCTTTTTGTACTATCGAGCCAAATGTTGGCATCGTAGATGTCCCAGATCCAAGACTTGATGTTCTTGCAAAGATGTATAATACAAAAAAAGTGACCCCAGCCCAAATAGAGTTTGTCGACATTGCAGGTCTTGTAAAAGGTGCAAGTCATGGCGAAGGTCTTGGCAACAAATTTTTAAGTCACATTAGAGAAGTTGATGCTTTGATACATGTTGTTAGATGCTTTGAAAATTCTAACATCACCCATGTTGAAGGTTCTATCGATCCAAAACGCGATATTGAGATTATTAATTTAGAACTTATACTTGCCGACCTAGAAAGTGTCACAAAAAGATTGGACAAAACTGTTAAAGTTGCAAAGCAAGGCGACAAAGTTGCAAAGCAAGAATTAGAATTGTTAGAAACTATAAAAGCAACTCTAGAAAACGAAAAACCTGTTCGTAGTTTAACCTTTAACGAAGAGCAAAAAGCTTTGGTTGATGGATTTTTCTTACTAACAGACAAACCTATTATTTATGTATCAAACATTGCCGAAGGCGACATAACAAAAGACCCAGAAAGTTTACCATTTGTAAAACAAGTTTTTGATTATGCTGCACAAGAAAATGCCGGCGCTCTAGCTTTGAGCTGCAAGATAGAAGAAGAACTTATCATGCTAGACGAAGAAGAAAGAGAAATGTTCAAAGAAGATCTTGGCCTTACAACAAGCGGTCTTGAAAGATTGATTGTTGCTAGTTATAAACTGCTTGGCTTAATGAGTTATCTTACAGCTGGCGAAAAAGAAGTGCGTGCGTGGACTATTCAAATTGGTACAAAAGCACCTCAAGCTGCAGGCAAGATACATAGCGACTTCGAAAAAGGTTTTATCAGAGCAGAAATTGTTAAGTATGATGATCTTGTTAGTCTTGGTGGTTTTAACCAAGCAAAAGAAAAAGGTAAAGTTGCAAGCGTTGGTAAAGAATATGTTATGCAAGATGGCGATGTGACTTTGTTTAAGTTTAATGTTTAATAAATAAAAAAACTACCAAATTTTTGGTAGTTTTTTATTTTTGCTATCAATATTATTCTGCATCGATTAATGAAGTAATATATTCAAAAACTCCATCAAAGTTGCCATAATAATTTAATACATATTTAGCTTTGCCTTCGTTAAGAAGATATACTGTAGTTTCAACTCTGCCAGAATCTTTGTTTAAGATATATAACATATCTGTATAAACAACATCTTTATCTTCAAATTTTAATTTTTGATCTTCTTGATAAGAAACTTTGAATTTAACAACATTTTCATCAGTGTTGGTGATTGTTGCATAGTTTTCTTGAGATGATAGTTCAACAACATTTACATCTTGAGAAATTGTACCATTAAACAATGCGCTCAAAGCTTTTTGTGAAGGAGCCTTTTTTAATTTTTCTAAAATTGTGTTGTATGCTTCATCACCTTTGTCATAGTCTCTGCTAGATACCATCATTTTACTACTATAAATTGTGATACTGTCTGGAGTACCAAATTTTGGGTTAGCACCTACTGGTACGCAAGCCATAATGATAGTAACGATTATTAATGCAGCAATTATGCTTAATGAAGCTATTGTAATAACTTTTTTCATTTTTTACCTCAAATTATTTATTTAACACAAACATTATATTTTATTATAGTGTTTGTGTCAATGCTTTTATTATTTTTTATCTTCATCATTTGCTTCTGTAGAAGCTGTTTCTTCTTCTTTTTTCACTTTTTTTACGCGAAGACGAGTAGTTTTCTTTTCAGACTCTACTGTTTCTTCTTCTACTTGTTCTTCTTGTTGCTTCTCTGCTTCGGCAGCTTTTTGTTTTAATTCTTCTAATTTTTGCTTTGCATCAGCAATTAGTTTTTCTGCTTCGGCTTTTATTTTGTCAATTTCTTCTTGAGTAAATGCTTCTGCATTGCGCAATGCTTCGGCAGTTTTTATTCTTGCAGTTTGTTCTTTTGTGATACGCTCAAGATCTGACTCGGCTTTTTCAAGCTCTTGTCTTTCTCTATTTTTACGGTCGTTTTCTTCCATAACTTTTATAACTTGAGCTTTTGATTTACCTTTCATCAATAGTTCAACTTCGTCTTGGTAGATAGTTTCTTTTTCTAACAAAACTTCTGCCATAGTGTTAAGTATTGACATATTTTCTTTTAATATTTTTACTGCTCTGTCATAACATTTGTCGATAATTTTTCTTACTTCGTTATCTATGTCAGAAGCTGTCTTTTCGCTATAAGAAACTTGAGTTTGATAATCTCTACCCAAGAATATTTCGCTAGAAGAACCATAATTTACTGTACCCAGTTCGCTCATGCCCCATTCAGTAACCATTTTGCGAGCTATTTGTGTTGCTCTTTGAATATCATTTTGTGCACCAGTAGTAATATCTTTTATTACAAGTTGTTCTGCTACACGGCCACCTAACATCATTGTTATCATGTCTGTTAGTTTGTTTAGGCTTAGGTGATTTTCGTCACTGTCTGGTCTACTTAAAGTATAACCTGCAGCCATACCACGAGGTATGATAGATACTTCTTGTACTTCGTCACAGTGCTTACATTTTTTACCAATAATAGCATGACCTGCTTCGTGATATGCAGTGATGCGTTTGTCACTTTCGGTTATGATACGACTGCGTTTTTGTGGTCCCAAAAGAACTTTATTGATACCTTCGGTCACATCAGTCATAGTTATTTTTGAACGATTATTTTTAGCTGCCAAAATTGCTGCTTCATTTAATAAGTTTTCGATATCTGCACCAGTAAAACCACTTGTTAGTCTTGCAATATTCTTAAAGTCTACACTACTATCAATTGGTTTCTTTCTTGCGTGTACTTTTAATATTAACTCTCTACCTTTTACATCTGGCGGATTAACATATACTTGTCTATCAAAACGACCAGGTCTTAACAACGCTGGGTCAAGTACATCGCTACGGTTTGTTGCTGCGATAACAATGATACCTTCGTTAGCTTCAAAACCATCCATTTGTACAAGCAATTGGTTAAGTGTTTGCTCTCTCTCATCATTGCCACCACCAAGACCTGTACCACGCTGTCTACCAACAGCATCGATCTCGTCTATAAATACGATACATGGAGATCTTCTTTTTGCTTGATCAAACAAATCTCTAACACGGCTAGCACCAACACCAACAAACATCTCAACAAAGTCACTACCACTTATTGAGAAGAATGGTACATTGCTCTCGCCTGCTATTGCTTTTGCAAGCAAAGTTTTACCAGTACCTGGAGCACCAACTAACAATACGCCCTTTGGTATTTTAGCACCAAGCTCTGTAAACTTTTGAGGATTTTTTAAGAACTCTACTACTTCTTGCAATTCTTCTTTTTCTTCATCGATACCTGCTACATCACTAAATCTTGTTGTAACATTTTGTGCCATTTGAGCACGAGTTTTGCCAAAGCTAATATTTTTTGAATTAGCACCGGCAATACTTTTGATTAAGAAGAATCCCATAAACAATACAATAATAATACTAAAGTATGGAGCAATTCTTTCTAAAAATGATTGTGTTTGTGGTTGGTCTACAACTCGTATACCAGTACCTCTAATCATTTCATAAAACTCTGCTGTAGATGCGCTCCAACCTACTGTAAAATAACAGTCAGCTTTGCTTGGGAAAGTTTTTTCTACTTTAGAATCTTTTAACTTTATCTTTACTGTGTTGCCATTAATACATACTGCTTCGACTTCGTTATTTGCAACCAATTTTTCAAAACTTTGAATTTCAGGATCGGTACCCTTAAAATAAATTTGTGTACCCAAACCACTGTTGTCAGTCATATAAAAAATTAGTATAACGGCTAGCATTAATGCTACTATCCACACTAAATTTTTGAATGAACTTTTCTTTTTCATTGTGTCTCCTTTTTTTGTTTATTTATAAGCAAATTTTACTTGCGTTATTTTGTTTTTTTTACTACAATATTATGTCATCATAGTATGTTAATTTTAACATAATAATTTTATTTTATCAAACATTATTTGCCCATAATTAAGTATTTATATATATTATAATAACATATTGACATATTAAAACAAACTTTGCATTTTACATTTTGCAAAAATAAAAAAGAGAGTAAGTTTTACTCTCTTTTGTTTTTTATACTACTGGTTCACTTTCGGTCACAACTATGCTTGCGCCATTGTTAGTATTGTATGTTTCGATAGCAGTTTTTATTTGATTGCCACCATCTGTTATAGTAGAAAAGTTAATGCAATAATCACAATCTATCGCCAAGTTTTCTACATCAATTGGTGCAGAATTGTCTATCTTAAAGTAAGCATATTCAAACTCCCAATCAATATATACATACGAAATAGTCTCTAAATTATCATCAGTTAAGAAAGTCATTTCAACTTCTTCAGCCATTGTTATTGTTGGTCTATTATCAATAGTTATTGTTTTACCTTCTGCCAAAGCATAAAAATCAATAACTGTCATTATATTAAATAATTCTGTTTCATTAGAATATTTTACATAATATTTTGCAAGAGTTGCAATATTAGTAGGATCTGTTATTTCTGCAGTACCAGTAAGCAAATAAACTTTTGAATTATCTTGATCTACATATGCTCTACCAATTTCTGGTAATAATAAAGCCATCTCTTCTAAAGATTTTTCTGTAGCACCTGTTGGAGTTGGTGTGCCTGGTTTTTTCTTAAAGAAGTTTTCGTTTAAGAAATCTTGTACATTATAATCTATCCAATCATAATATTTTTGAGCAACGGTTGTCCTATCCATTATAGGAGTAAGTTTGTTGTCGATAGGTTTTACATAAGTTAGTATTGACATCATTGCAAATGCGATAGCACAATATAGCAAACCTTTTGCCAAACCAAAGATAAAACCTAACAATTTATCTATAACACCAAAAATTCTAACTTGAGTAATTTTTGATGCAAGTCTTTCTAAAATTTTGATGATAACTCTAATTAGTATAAATGCAACCAATCCACCGATAAGTGTTGTTATCAATGCGCCTAACGCATCACCAATAACTTGACCTACGCTTTGTCCTGCAGGTATATTGCTAGAACCTAATACAACATTAGCAAGCTTTTGAACAGCACCATCAACACCACCTGTTGTCATCTCGCCAGCAAGTGTAGAAAATGATTCTCCGTTTCTTGTGATAGAAAAGAACTCGCTAATAGAGTGCAACCATGTTGTAAGTTTGCCTGCAAAAAACTTGGTCGATTTAAAAATCATATTAACCAAACTGCCGACAGGTTGTGCTGCAAAGTATGCTATCAATGCAGAAAGGCATGTACCTACCATAGCAATGGCAGATTTTAAGAAACCTTTGGTCAAACCTATAACAGCAAGGATGATTAATATTGCAACAAATACAATGTCTATAATCGCCGCAATGCTCATAATATTTCTCCTTGATAACTCATTATAACACAATAAGTAATAATTATCAAATAAAAACAAAAGTTATTATTTATATAAATAATAAGGGCAAAAATCGCATTAAAAAAATAATTTTTTGAAATGTTTTATTAAAATTTTAACAAAAATGCAAAAAAATATAT
>JAZRSV010000009.1:0-7332 GCA_045651685.1 Clostridia bacterium
AGCAACTTTCCATATATTATAATTGATGAATATCAAGATACAAATTTCGATTTACTAAACATACTGATTAAAATAGTAAATGAATCTCAAAAATCAATTATTGGCTTATATGGAGATTCAATGCAAAGGATATATGAAAAAAATAATATATCATTAGAGAATGCTGGTTTATATAGAATAGAGAAACTAGACAATTATAGAACAAATATAAAAATCGTAAAGGCAAACAATATTTTAAGGGGCGATGGTTTGGAACAAAATTGTAACAATCAAAACCCTCAAATAGAGTTTAAAGAGCTTTTGTTTATTTATAATAAATCACAAGATTTTAAGTTGGAACATTACACTACTTTACAAAACAACTTTAATCAATATAAAAGATTGTATTTATCCAATAAGTATATCGCAGACGAATTGGGGTTTTCACATATAGCTAATCTTTTTAATAATAAATTTAAACAGAATGCTAACGAAGAATTATTTAAATTAAAAGAACCAATGATTAATTTTATTGTAAGTCAAGTTGTTGTATTGGTAAATAACACAAGCAAAGAAATATTTCAAGACATAATAAAAAAGTTAAAATTTACAACGCTTGCAGAATTATCCTCACTAAAAGAAGAGATTGTTTTTACTTTTTCTAACATAGATGATTCAATTTCATCTATTATAGATTTTTGCATTGCGAAGAATCTTGTAAGCAGAAAGAGATTTGAAGAGTTAATTAATTATGATGATGAGTTTTATACATCTTTATTAAATACACCATTAAAGGAATTTTTGGCTTTAGATGAACAAATAACCGGCAATACATCTTTGGATACTCTGCATGGAGTAAAAGGGTTAGAATTTGATAATGTAATTATAAATTTACATCAAGATCAATCCTGGACGACATATAATTTTGATAAACTTATTAAAGATGAAAATGTGGATTCAAAATCAGTTCAGAATGCACATAAATTGCTTTATGTTGCATGTACGCGAGCACGAAAATCATTAATAATAAATTATATAGCAAACCCAGAAAATATATTGGATTTTGAAACATTAAAAAATAATGTTATAAACAAGTTTGGAAAAGATATTTATATTGCTGAATATAATTAAAAGACGCCGTAAAATAGCGTCTTTTTCCTTTAAAAATTGGTGCAACCGAGATGATTTGAACATCCGACCTATCGCTTAGGAGGGGTGTGTTATGCCTTATATGTATATTTTTAGTTTACTGAATTGCAAACAAGTAAATTTTTGTTTTTGATGTGATATAGTATAGTGGGAAGTGTTGAAAAATTGCAATAAAAAAGGACTCCGGTTCAACTGAGTCCCAAATGGCGGAGGCTTAGGGATTCGAACCCCAGGATGCTCATCACATCAACGGTTTTCAAGACCGCCGCTTTCGACCGCTCAGCCAAACCTCCGTATAAGATATTTACTTGTGACTTCGTTATTATAGCAAATACTTGTTTTGTTTGTCAATATTATTTTTGATATTTTTTGATGTATTTTTGCGACAAATAGATATTTTTTGATTAATATATGTGTAAAAATTAAACAAAAAGCAATTAAAAAAATATGATTGCGAAAAATAATTAACTTTTTATTATAGTTATTGTGTGCTGGGTATAGGGTTGGGGTGTTGGTTTGATTTATAAAAAGATATTGTTAATAGCTTGCTAAAGTTGTTTGTTTTTGATTGTTATGTTATACTAAAAACATGGAAAGGTATAATAAGTTAAGTAACTTTTTGAAAGACAAGTTTGGGCAGCGTGTTTTGAAGATTTGTGTTGATGGTGGCTTTACTTGTCCTAATAGAGATGGTACTTGTGGAGTCGGCGGTTGCGTCTTCTGTGGCGAAAAAGGTTCGGGCGAACACAGCTTGGTAAAAGATGTTTCTGACCAAATTAGGCAGCATTTAGACTCTTATAGAGGCCAAAGGGCAGACAAGTTTGTGGTTTACTTTCAAAATTTTTCTAATACATACGCAAAAGTAGATGTTTTGAAGGCAAAATATGACGCTGCGCTAATATCTGAAAAAATTGTTGCGCTTGCTATTGCAACAAGACCAGATTGCATAACAGAAGAAATAGCAAAACTGATAGCATCATACAAAGAAAAGGGTTTGTATGTGTGGGTAGAGTTAGGCCTGCAAACTGTTAATGAAAATGTTAGCAAAGTAATTAATCGTGGATATACAAATAATGACTTTGAGCAGGCGACAAAAATATTGTCAAAGTATAACATTGATGTTGTTGCGCATATTATGGTTGGTTTGCCACAAGAAGAAAAAGAAGACATACCAAAAATTGTTGATTTTGTTAATAGGCAAAATGTAAGTGGTATAAAAGTACATAGTACATATGTTATTAAAGGCACAGAATTAGAAAAAATGTACAATGCTGGTAGCTATACCGAGTTAGAAATGGAAGAGTATATTTCGAAGGTTATATACATATTAACTAATTTGCGACCTGATATAGTTGTGCATAGGATAACTGGCGATGCTCCAAAAGATTTGTTAATTGCACCAGAGTGGAATTTGCACAAAAAAATAGTTCTTAACAAAATAGGAAACATATTGAGAGTAGAAAATTTGACACAGGGTATGTATTATACCAAGTAGGAGGGGTGTATGAGTTATAAGATAGAAATAGAAAAACTTGATGTAGAAAAACTAAAAACATTAAAACCTGGTGATTTGACAGATATGGGTATTTGTCCAACTTGTTTTGATAGGGCTACAGGTGGAGCTCTTTATGGAGATGATAGTATGTTAAAAACATACGAAGATGACGACATAGAGTGTTTGTTTGTGCCTAATCCACGCGCGCCAGGACATATGATGATTTCTACAAAGCAACATTATCACGACATGGCAGAAGCCCCAGATAGTGTTAACGAAAAAATTATTCGTTTTGCAAGGGCATACATGAATATTATTACTGAAGTGTATGGTTGTGTAAGGGTTTATCTTTGCACAATGGCAGATGGCCCTATGAATCATTATCATGTGCAACTTATACCAAGATATGACTATGAAGAAAGAGGTTCGAAAAATTTTGTTAAACCAAGAAGTAAATATGAGTTTGATAAAAACAAATTTGAACAAGTAGTTAATAAAATAAACCAATATGCACAAAAAAATAGTTAAAAATTGAAAAATTTTTATTGACTAGTTTATTGTGCCATGCTAGTATAAATTATCAAAAAAAAAGTTAAGGACATGCCATTAACTTTTTTTATTTTGTCATTGTGGCTATTTTGGTATTTTTATAATAAAATGTATAAAGCCGACAATGATATTATTTATGGAGCGCTTTGAGATAAATAAACAAAAAAATTAATACGGAAAAGGAGGATAAGTAAATGGTAGAAGAACTAATTAACTTATTAGAAGAAAAAAATTACACAAAAGTAAAAGCCATGCTTCAAGACATGTTAGTGCCAGATATAGCAGAGTTTTTGGAAGAGATAGAAAACCCGTCCGTATTATTAAAAGTGTTTAAGTTGTTGCCAAAAGATATTGGCGCAGATGTATTTAGTTATGTTGATAGCAAAGTGCAAGAAATGTTGACAGCTGCTTTGTCAGATGGTGACCTTGCATATCTTATCGAAGATATGTATATAGACGATGCTGTTGACTTTGTCGAAGAGTTGCCAGCAAACTTGGTAGAAAGAGTACTAAAAAACTCTACACCTCAAACAAGAAGAACCATAAATAAATTTCTAAAGTATGAAGAAGATTCTGCAGGTTCTATAATGACAACAGAATTTGTAGATCTAAAAGAAGATTATACAGTTTCGGACGCGTTAGAAAGAATACGCAAAATAGGTAAAGATGTAGAAACAATTAGCGTTTTGTATGTGACTAATCAACGCAGAGTTATAAAAGGTGTGCTAGATATAAAAGATGTTTTGCTAGCAGAGCCTGATACAAAGATAGTTGATCTTATGGAAGATAATGTTATCTTTGCCAAGACCAACACCGACCAAGAAGAAATTGCACAAACATTTAAAAAATACGACATACTTGTTTTGCCTATTGTTGACAACGAAAATAGACTTGTAGGTATTGTCACTGTCGATGATGTTGTAGAAATTATCGAAGAAGAGGCAACCGAAGATATCTCAAAGATGGCGGCGGTAGCACCAAACGATAAACCATATCTAAAGACAAGCGTGTTTAAGCTATGGCTTAACCGTGTGCCTTGGCTTGCACTACTTATGTTGTCTTCTACAATAACTAGCTTAATAATAACTCATAACGAAAATTTGTTAAGTCAATCAGCATATGGCATCATACTTACTGCTTGTATACCTATGATAATGGGTACTGGTGGTAATGCTGGTGGCCAAGCTTCTGCGACAATTATTCGTGGTATAGCGCTAGACGAAATTAGTTTCAAAGATTCGTTTAAGGTTATTTGGAAAGAAATACGAGTATCTATAATACTTGGCTTTACATTGTCAGTTTTGTGCTTTGCAAAATTGTTGTTCTTGGATGGTTTGTATAACGAACCACAAGGCCTAATGGTAGCAGGTGTTATCTGCCTTGCTATGTTTGTGACAATAACTATAGCAAAAATTGTTGGTAGCAGTTTGCCACTACTTGCAAAAAAATGTCACCTAGACCCTGCAGTTATGGCAAGTCCTTTTATAACAACTATTATTGACGCTGTATCACTACTTATCTTGTGTGCATTGTCATTTAGTTTGTTGCCTATCTAAAAAAATAAAAACACATAGCAAAATCGCTATGTGTTTTTTTTAGTGATCGGTTTGTTTTAATAGTTGTGTTAATTGTTCGGCTGTTTCTTCACTCTTGTATAGTTCTTTATATAATTTGCATCTTCTAAACAATTGATTGTGAGTGCCTTGGTCTACTATTACACCTTTGTCTAGTACCATGATTGTATCTGCATCAACTATTGTAGATAGTCTGTGAGCAACTATGATAATGGTATGGTCTTTTTTTAGATCATCTATTGCTTTTACAATATTGCTTTGACTCTCATTATCAAGCGCGCTGGTTGCTTCGTCTAGGACTATTACTTTGCTATTTTTTAATAATATTCTGGCGATGGCAATTCTTTGTTTTTGTCCACCAGACAACATAACGCCATTTTCGCCGACTTTACTATCAAGTCCACTTTCTAGCGTTTTTATAAAGTCCCAAATTTGAGCTCGTTTTAGAGCTTTTATCATTTGCTTTTCGGTAGCGTTAGGGTTGATAAATAGTAAGTTTTCTCTAATTGTTCTGTTAAAGATATATGGAGCTTGAGTGACTATACCAATGTTATTTCGCAAGCAGTCTTCGGTAAGCTCATCAGTATTGACATTGTCGAGCAAAATTTCGCCATGTTGTATCTTGTACAATTTGTTAGTTAGCGCAAGTATTGTTGATTTGCCACTACCTGACTTGCCAACAATGGCAGTTGTTTTGTTAGGTTCAAAGTTTAGACTAATATTTTTTAATACATCTCTGCCGTTTTCGTAAGCAAATGTGACATTTTTAAATTGCAAATTGCCAACAACTTTTTTGATTGTTTTGTCACCAAAGGTTTCTTTTGGGTATTCGTCAATAACTTCAAAAATACGCTGTGCAGCAAGTTCGCCTTCGATAGCATATTGTTTGATAGATGCAAAGTAGCTAGTTAGGTTGCGAATGTTGCCATGGTACATATAAATAACCAAGAAAGATGCTAGTGAAAAGCCGCCTTTTACAAATAGTATGCCCATTACCAAAAAGCCAACTTCAAATATAGCTGCAACAATGTTGCGAACAACTACAAATTTTTGTCTAGTAGTACGAGACAAAATGTTTATCTTAAGAGCATCCTTAAACTTTTCGCCAGAGTCTTGTATGGTAGATTTGCTTATGTTAAGACTTTTAAGGTCTCTCAAGCCTCTGATCTGCTCGTTAAAGGCACCTGTTGATAGGTCGCGTTTTTCTCTAAAGCTTTTGCGTTGTTTGTACCAAACATATTCTTTTTTGCTATCAAATAACCACAAAACCAAAACATACAATAGTAGTACAAAAAAGAATCTCAAATCAAGAAAAGCAATATATATCAAAAATCCGATATTGCTTATTGCGTCAAGCATTACTGACATTATATCTATCAAAACATCAGAGCACTTGTCTGCGTCTTGGTTTAGTCTTTCGATATAAACACCATTGTTGGTTTTGTCATTTTTTGACATTGTCACTTTTGTTATAGCCGATATCAAGGCATGTTTTATATCAAAAACAACCTTGTTGTCCATTTTGACATAACAGATGTTGTGCAAAAAGTTAAATATAGAAACAATAACAATAATGCCAACAAGCAATGCGCAATACATTAGTGCCGAATTGTAGTCGGCGCTTGTAAGGGTCGCAAGTATCTGCGCCTTAAATATTGGGTTAAAAAAGCCCGCCACAGCCGACAGCACCAAAAATGCAATAGTCAGCAAAAATAAGCCACCATATCTTTTATAAAACGGTACAAGTTTTTTTAATCCCGGGTAGCCTTTTAGTTTATTAACTTTTTTTTCTTTGGTCTTTTTCATTTATTATCTCCAAAATTGTGATTTTAGTATACATCAAAAAGTTTTGCAAAGCAATGGCAAAGAATAAAAATTATTTGATTATCATTAGTTTTTTTGTTAAAATTGGCATATAAAATATAAAAAGGATATAGGTAAGCAATTTATGCAATACAAAGTGCTAAAAAAACACTGTAATTCTGACATGTGTGTTGTGTGTGGCTATAAAAATCCATACTCGCTAAATACTCAATATTATGAGCTAGAAAACGGCTATATTGTCGGCATAACTCAAGGCAAAGACGAACATCAAAGTTACCCAAATCGCATGCACGGAGGCATGATATCGGCCTTAATAGACGAGACAATAGGTAGAGCAGTACAAATAGAAGATCCAGACATGTGGGGAGTCACTGGAGAGTTAAATATTAAGTTTAGAAAGCCTGTACCTCTTAACGAACCAATAAAGGTTGTCGGCAAAATAACAAAAAATACCAACAGAGTTTTTGTTGGCGAAGGATTTATCGAAGATCAAAACGGTGTTTTGCTGGCACAAGGTAGTGCAACCTATATAAAAATACCATTAGACAAGATAGTGGCAGATCCTGATGTCCATGTAGAGTGGGTAGTCTTGCCAAAAGATAGCGACCCACAATATATAGATATTGTCAATATCGAGCAGTAATAATTAAAAATTTTTATCACCACAACATATAGTGGTGATTTTTTTTATAAACACAACGATGTTTGACAAAAATATTAATCACACAACCAACAAAAAATAAAAATTTTTGCAAAAATAAT
>JAZRSV010000010.1:0-42002 GCA_045651685.1 Clostridia bacterium
GGTGTTTGTACTATAATATCAAAATCAAGTCATACAACGCTTCTTATAGCTTGCAAAGAGCAATATAAACAAATAATAAAAGCTCAAATATTAGAGCATATAAGCAATATGATTGTTATAAACTATAAACAAGATTATTTGTTGAAACATTTTAACTTTACAGTTTCTAATGATATTAATATGCAAGCTCTAATAAAAGCACTTGTCGTTTTTGATAGCGATATAGATAAGCAAATAGTAATCGAAAAATTAAAAGGCTTTGACAGTGTAGATTTAGATTCGTTTTTTAACTTTAGGCTAAAAATACTCAAAATCAAATGGTTTGATCTTGTCAAGATAGCTAATGACAATATTATGTATCTTTTTGACAATAACAATTTTTTAGAGCTATTAAAGTTTATTATAAGCAATATTGACTACCGTACAAGCAAGGTGACGATTAAGTTTAAGCAAAACAATTTTAGGTTATATGATGCTAGCAATAGACCTATACAGGACAATATGGTGGGTGATATATCTAATTGTGATGATATATGTTTGATAACATCTATTATTGCTCTAGCTCCACAAAAGATATGTTTATATTGTGATACAAGTATAAAAAACTCGACTGTTAATTTGCTATTTCAATTATTTAACGATCGCATAGAAATAATAAAATAAAACTGTTGACAATCTATGATAACAATAATATAATAGCAGTGTAGTTAAATATCATAGGTTGATAAAGACAAGTAAGTATATAAACCAATTGTTCCAGAGAGTCTATCCTAGGCTGTGAGATAGATACAATCTTATTTACCGAAACCACCTTTTGACTATGACGCTTATGCCTTGCGACAATAGACATATTGAGTGGTTTTTATAAAACAATTAAGGTGGAACCGCGGAGTAGTATGTATCTTCGTCCTTTTGTATATTTTACAAGAGGGCGATTTTTTTATTGCAAGGAGGCAAATAAACATTATGTTGTACGCGCTATTTACCCGTAAGGGTTATGAGGTATTTAACAATTAGATAATAAATTGGGTATAAAAATACATATTTTTGTGCCATATATAAAAATTAGAAATTTAGGAGATAATTATGGAAGAAAATAAACAAGAAATGATGCGTCATAGTATGAGTCATGTTATGGCAAAGGCTGTATGCAGTTTGTACCAAGATGTAAAGCTAGCTATTGGCCCAAGCATTGACAATGGTTTTTATTATGACTTTGATTTGGGAGTAAATATTACTCCTGCAGATTTTGATAAGATCGAACAAAAAATGAGAGAGATTATCAATCAAAATCAAGACTTTAAGAGAGTAGAAGTATCAAAAGAACAAGCTTTAGAGATGTTCAAAGATCAACCTTACAAAGTAGAACTAATACAAGAGTTGCCAGAAGGTGAAGATATTTCTGTATACTATCTAGGTGAAGACTGGTACGACTTGTGCCGTGGCCCTCATGTAGAAAATACAAAGTTCCTTCGTGGTTTTGCATTTAAGTTTGACAGAGTAAGTGGTGCATACTGGCGTGGTAGCGAAAAAAATAAGATGCTACAAAGAATATATGTTTTTGGTTTCTGTGACAAAGCAGATCTAAAAGAATATGTTAATCGTCTAGAAGAAGCAATCAAGCGTGACCATAACAAACTAGGTCGTGAGCTTGGCTTATTTACTACTGTTGATTATATTGGCCAAGGCTTGCCAATTTTGTTGCCAAACGGCGCTAGAGTTGTACAACTTTTGCAACGCTTTGTAGAAGATGTTGAGCAAAAACACGGTTGGCTATTAACAAAAACTCCTTTTATGGCAAAAAGCGACTTGTACAAAATTTCTGGCCACTGGGATCACTATAGATCTGGCATGTTTGTTTTGGGCGATCCAGACAAAGATAAAGAAGTTTTTGCATTGCGTCCAATGACTTGTCCATTCCAATACCAAGCATATCTTAACAAAGGCCGCTCATATAGAGACTTACCTTTAAGATATAACGAAACTTCTACTTTGTTTAGAAACGAAGATAGTGGTGAGATGCATGGTCTTATCAGAGTAAGACAATTTACTATTTCTGAAGGCCACCTAATGTGTACTCCAGAACAATTAGAGCAAGAGTTTAGAGGTTGTTTAGAGCTTGCTATATATATGCTAAAAACTCTTGGCCTATATGAAGATGCATCTTATAGATTCTCACAATGGGATCCAAGCAATAGAGAAAAGTACATTGGTACTCAAGAACAATGGGACGAGGCTCAAGGTGTTATGAAAAACATTTTGGACAACCTAAATGTACCATACGAAATTGGTGTAGGCGAAGCTGCCTTCTACGGTCCAAAACTTGACATCCAAATCAAAAATGTTTGGGGCAAAGAAGATACTCTTATCACTATCCAAATTGACCAACTACTTGCCGAAAAATTTGGTATGGAGTATGTTGACAAAGATGGTGTTAAGAAAAATCCATATATCATACACAGAACTTCTATTGGTTGCTATGAGAGAACTTTGGCTTATCTTATCGAAAAATATGCTGGCGCGTTCCCACTATGGCTTGCTCCTACTCAAGTAGCTGTTATGAATATTGCCGATAGCAATTTAGACTATGCTGTAGAAGTAAAAAATAAACTTGCAGATGCAGGTTTTAGAGTAGAGCTTGACGACCGCAACGAAAAGATTGGCAAAAAGATTAGAGAAGCCCAACTACAAAAAATACCTTATATGATCGTTGTTGGTGATAAAGAGCGTGATGATAAAGTTGTAGCTCTTCGTCATCGCAAAGAGGGTGATTTGGGCGTTATGTCTATAGAAGAATTAATCGCAAAATTGCAACAAGAAAGCGATTCTAAAGAAATAAAATAATTTATAAAAATTGTAAAAAATATGTTGACTTATATTATTTTGTGTGATAATATAAGAGCGTTCAAAGAAGAAGTATCCGCTTCTCACCGTACAAGTTCACTTCGTCCGGTAGTTATTATTCATATTAATGATTAGTAATTTTAGGTGGATGCTGTGCATTCACCTTTTTTTATGGATACAAAATTTTAAGGAGGGTAAACCCATTAAAGACCAATTAATTAATGATCAAATCAATTTGCCAAAAGTTCGTTTAGTAGGCGAAACTGGCGAGCAATTAGGTATCATGTCAAGTGCAGAGGCAAACAGTATCGCAGATGAACAAAATCTTGACCTAGTGCTTATTTCACCTAATGCAGAACCACCAGTATGCAGACTTATGAATTATGGTAAGTTCAAATTTGAGCAAACTAAAAAATTAAAAGAACAACGCAAAGCACAAAAAGTTGTAGAATTGAAAGAAATTCAACTTTCTATGACAATTGAGCGTCACGATTTAGAAGTCAAAGCAAAACATGCTCGTAGATTTTTAGACAATGGTGACAAAGTAAAAGTCACTATTCGTATGCGTGGTAGACAACAATCTCGTCCAGAAGCTGGTATTCAAGTTATGAATCAATTTGCCGAAGGTCTACAAGATGTTGGTTCTATAGAAAAAGCTGCCGAGATTTTAGGCAGAAATATCAACATGGTTATAGCCCCAATAAAAAATAAATAGTATTTAGGAGAAATTATTATGCCAAAACAAAAAACAAACAGTTCAGCAAAAAAGCGTTTTACAGTAAAACCATCTGGTGTTATTAAACGCAGCCAACAAGGTAAAAGACACATTCTAAACAAAAAGACAACAAAGCGTAAACGCAACCTACGTCAAGGTGCTTATGTAAGCGATACACAAAGCAAAACTATTAAGACATTGGTGCAAGGCTAATAAAGGGAGAGTACAGTTATGAGAATTAAAAGAAGCGTAAACAAAGCAAAACACAAGAGAGCAGTTCTTAAAGCTGCTAAAGGTTATAGAGGCGCAAAATCAACTTTATTTAGAGTTGCTAACCAAGCCGTTATGAAAAGTGGTCAATATGCATATATCGGCCGTAAACAAAGAAAAAGAGATATGCGTTCTCTATGGATCGCTCGTATCAACGCAGCTTGCCGTATCAACGATATTTCATACAGCCAATTCATGCATGGTCTAAAACTTGCTAACATCAACCTTAACAGAAAGGTTCTTGCAGAAATGGCAGTTAATGACAAAGCAGCTTTTACAGCTCTTGCAGAAACAGCAAAAAAACAAATTGCTAATGCATAACAAAATGATACTCGCAAAATTATTTGCGAGTATTTTTGGATAAAAAAGGGTAGTATATGCAAACAATAACAAGTACAAGCAACCCGCTTATAAAACAACTAAATAGCCTTAAAGATAACCATGGCGATGTTGTTTTGGTAGAGGGTATAAAAATTATAAAAGAAGTTATAAACAACAACCTTGCAATACAGAATATACTTGTCACTCAAGAAAAGTATGACCTATACAAAGATGTTATTAACTTTGATCAATACAATGCTTATATAGTAAGCGAGCATATTATAAAAAGTTTGTCTGATACTCGTTCGCCACAAGGTATAGTTGCTAGTGTAGAGTGGGTTGACAAAACTTTTTCTAACCCTACTAACAAATTTTTGGTTTTGGACAATATCCAAGATCCAGGCAATTTGGGTACAATTATCCGTACAGCACTTGGTGCTAATTATTTAGACCTATATTTGATCGACTGTGTAGGATACAAAACTCCAAAAGTTTTGCGCAGCACAATGGGTGCAATATTTGGTCTAAATATTTATAAATGCACCTTACAAGATATAAAAACTATGATGCAAAACAATGATTTGCAACTAATATGTACTAACCTAAACGGCACAAATATTTATGATTTTACACCTAAAAAAGACTGTTATGGTCTTGCAATAGGCAATGAAGGCAAAGGTCTTTGTGATGAACTTATCGATCTTGCTAAGGACAAAATCACAATACCTATGAATCCAAAATTAGAGTCACTTAACGCCGGTGTTAGTGCAGGTATAGCAATGTATATGCTAAATTATAAAAAGGGAGAATAATAATATGTCAGGACATAGCAAGTGGGCAACAATCCGTAGAGCAAAAGGTAAAACAGACGCTGCTCGTGGTAGATTGTTTACAAAAATCGGTAGAGAAATCGCCGTTGCAGTAAAAATGGGTGGCCCAGATGTTAACAGCAACTCAAGATTAAGAGATGCAGTAGCAAAAGCTAAATCAAACAATATGCCTAATGACAACATCCAAAGAAGTATCAAAAAGGCAAGTGGTGAGCTAAACTCAATCAACTACGAAGAAATTACATACGAAGGTTATGGTGTAGGTGGTAGTGCTGTTATAGTAAAATGCCTAACTGACAACAAAAATCGTTCTGCAGGTGATGTTAGACACGCTTTTGACAAACTAGGTGGAAGCATGGGTTCTACTGGTTGTGTATCATACTTGTTCGAAAAGAAAGGTATTTTAGAGCTAGCAAAAACCAAAGACATGGTAGAAGACGACATTATCATGATGTGTTTAGAAGCAAATGCAGATGATGTTGTTGACGAAGGCGATGTATACGAAATTATCACAAGCCCAGCTAACTTTAACCAAGTAAGAGAAGATTTGCAAAATCAAGGTTTAGCTTTTGAAGAAGCCGAAGTGACTTTGGTACCTCAAAACACTATCGACCTAAAAGCAGAACAACTTAATACCTTTATCAAAATGATCGATATGTTAGAAGAACTTGATGATGTACAAGAAGTATATCACAATGTTAACATGCCAGATGATGAAGAATAACTATAAAAAAACAACCTAGCTTTGGTTGTTTTTTTTGGTATACAAATTTTTGTGTATTGCAACAAAAAACATTGTTTTTATGGGTAAAAATGCTGCTTAATAAAAAAATAAAACACGGATGTTATCCGTGTTTTTATATTAGTTTTGTTCTTTTGCGTTTGATTTTGATATTGGTTCTGGTATATCAATAGATATTATTGGAAATTTAATAGATCCATCTTCTTCTTGAACACTGCTTATGCTATATACAGCTTCTCTCATTCGAGAGTATGCAGCATCTCTTCTTAAAATATCACTTTCTTCTAGATATGGGTTTTTTGGATCGATAACTTTGTCTGGTTTTGACTCATCATAAGAATTTCTTTGAACATAACCATTAAAATCAGCTGATTCGTTAAAATCACGCTCTTTAGATTGATATTCTGACACTATTGCGTTGCAGTTAGCACAGATGCTTTCTAGTACAGCTTGTGATACTGTTTCTAGGCCAGTCACTTTTTTGTATATTGCTAGAGCTTTTTGTTCTAGAGTTGATAGGGATTGTTCGTATCTATCGCAAAGTCTAGATCCGTTTCTATAATCTTCTTCGTAGTCATATGCTTGACTCCAATTGCCTCTTGGAGTGTCTTTTTCTTGCATTCTTGCCATAATTCTTTGTTTCCTTTAATTATTTTGGTGTTGGTTCACTAGGAGTTTGCGGTTTAGGGGCATCAATTGGGTCTTCCATTAATCCTAGATCAAAAAATGATGGTTGTGTTGGTGTTTCAACTGGTTGTGGTGATGCTTGTGCAATAGGTTTTGTAGGGTCTAATGCCGCAACGCCAGTTTTGTTTTGAGTGTGTAGGGTATCTGTAGCTTTACTTTTTGCTAGTAAGTGCTCGATATCTTCCTTTGAAATGTTATAATCTTCAATAAGTACACTTTCGTAGTCATATTGAGATATTAAATTTTTTAATGCTTCGTGGTGTTTTTTACCAGACAATTCTTCTGTTGTTAAAAACTTTTCTAAAGCAGCCATGTCTACAGAAGAATATTTCATTTTTGATATCAAATTTTGGGTGTGGGTGCAGTCTCTATCATAGTCAGATAGTGTATCGCTTGCTTCGTTCCACTTTGTCCAAACATAGACAGAGTGTTCTCTTTCTTGTTTGTCCTCTTCCCAATCAGAATAATTCCAACTCACAAAAAATCCCTCCCTTTTTGTTTGTTGCTATTATTGTAGCATATTGTGTCGATATTTGCAATAGCAATTTGTGTTTAGCAGTCGTTTTTTATAGTTTGTACAATCAAAATGCTGCAAGCATATATTTTAATTATTATATTAATTATTATTAAACTGCTTTTTGATTGACATTTTTTATTGTTTTGGGGTAGTATAAAAGAGTATAAAAGGGATTGTATGGTTATTTTAGGTATTGACCCTGGTATTGGTATCGTTGGTTATGGACTTATCGAAAAAACTAATACAGGTATTAGTGTTATTGACTATGGTGTTATCGAAACACCAAAGACCGAAACTATCGCTGTTAGACTAGCTATGGTTTATGAGGGTATTAGTGCTCTTATAGACAAGTATCACCCAGACGAGGTTGCTTTAGAAGAATTATTTTATTTCAAAAACCAAAAAACAATTATACCTGTCGCACAAGCAAGAGGTGTTATAGTTTTGGCTTGTATTCAAAAGCTGGGCAGATTGTTTGAGTATACACCTATGCAAATTAAGCAAGCTCTAACTGGTCATGGCAGAGCAGAAAAAAAGCAAGTTCAGTTTATGGTAAAAACAATTTTGGGCTTAGAAAAAATACCTCGTCCAGATGATGCAGCAGATGCTTTGGCCGCCGCCATCACACACAGCCAAACCAACAATCATATTAGCAATAACCAAATATAAGGAGATGTTATGTATTCTTTTATAATAGGCTCAATTAGATACAAGCAAGACAATGTGCTTGTGTTAGAAAATAACGGCATTGGTTATGAACTAACAGTTTCTAACTATACACTTAACAACTTGCCAGCTATTAACGAAGAAGTAAAAATTTATACTTATTTTCAAGTGAGCGAAAATGGTATTGGCTTATATGGCTTTTTAACACAAGAAGAAAAGGCAATGTTTTTGCTGCTTATATCTGTCAGTGGCGTTGGCCCAAAGGCAGCTACAGCTATATTGTCTAATATTTCTCTTTCTGACTTGTCTGTAGCAATAGCAACACAAGATCTAAAAGCTCTTTCTGCTACAAAGGGTATAGGCAAAAAGACTGCCGAAAGAATTGTAGTAGAGTTAAAAGACAAAGTTGAGTATAACGGCGAAGCTATGTCAGAGCAAACCGTATTTTTAGATACACAAGCAATAGATGAGGCTGTACTTGCCCTTATTAGTCTTGGTATAAATAAAAACGAAGCACTTGCTCTTGCTCGCAACAATGCAAAACAAGATAGCACAGCAGAAGAAATTATTGCAAAAGTTTTAAGAGGTATGGGTAATTAGTATGGAAGATAGCAAACTTTTTACAAGCACTCGTACAATGTCTGATGCCGAGGTAGAAAATTCTTTAAGACCTACACGACTTACAGACTATGTGGGCCAAACAAAAATTAAAGATAGCATTTCTATCTATATAGAAGCTGCAAAGTCTAGAAAAGAAGCTTTAGACCATGTACTGCTATATGGCCCTCCTGGACTAGGCAAAACTACATTGTCTCATATTATAGCTAATGAACTTGGTGCTCAAATAAAGATCACTTCTGGTCCTACTATTGAGCATGCAGCTGATTTGGCAGCGATACTTACTAATCTTAACAAAAACGATGTATTGTTTATAGATGAGATACATAGACTTAACCATTCGGTAGAAGAGATATTGTATCCAGCTATGGAAGACTTTGCTTTGGACTTTATCGTAGGCAAAGGTCCTTCTGCACGCAATATGAGACTAAAGATACAACCATTTACCTTAATAGGTGCTACAACCAAAGCGGGTAGTATTAGCTCTCCATTGAGAGATAGATTTGGCGTGCTTGCTAGATTAGAGTTGTACAATACTCAAGAATTAGCAACTATTGTTAAGCGTAGTGCTGATATATTAAAGATAAAAATTGACGACCAAGCTGTACTAGAGATAGGTAAGCGTAGTCGTGGAACTCCTCGTATCGCCAACCGCATACTAAAGAGAGTAAGAGATTATGCGCAAGTTAAAGGCAGTGGAGTTATAGATGTTGATATGGCAAAACAAGCCCTAACTCTAATGGAGATAGATGAACTTGGTTTGGACTATATCGATCGTAGAATATTGCAAAATATTTTAGTAAAATTTGGCGGCGGCCCTGTTGGTTTGGACACATTGGCAGCTGCAACTGGCGAAGAGGCAGGTACCATCGAAGATGTATACGAGCCATACCTAATACAACTAGGTTTTATCGCTCGTACACCTAGAGGTCGTATTGCGCTAGCGCCAGCATATAAACATATGGGTGTTGAGTTGTCAGATGATAAGTTAACACAACTAAATTCATTACAAAAAGGCGTGACAGATGGACTTAACTAAAGTTTCAAGTTATTATTATGACTTGCCACCAGAACTTATAGCTCAAACACCAATCGAGCCTCGTGATAGTTCTAGATTACTTGTTTGCAACAAACAAACGGGTGAGATGGAACATAAACATTTTTATGACATCATTGACTATCTTAACGAGGGCGATGTTTTGGTTATTAACAATACCAAAGTTATACCATGTAGACTTATTGGTAAAAAAGCTATAACTGGTGCAAATATAGAAGTGTTTTTGCTAAGGAGACTTAACAATACAGATTGGGAAGTATTAGTAAAACCTGCAAAAAGACTTCATATAGGTGATGTGGTTGAGTTTGGCGACTGCTTGAGTTGTCAAATTATGCAAGAGCTAGAATTTGGTGGTAGAGTTGTTAGATTTACCTTCGAAGGTGCTTTTGAACAAGCGTTAGATAAAGTTGGCTCTATGCCATTGCCACCTTATATTAAAGAAAAGCTAAAAGACAAAAATCGCTATCAAACAGTTTATTCAAAAACTGACGGTTCTTCTGCAGCGCCAACTGCAGGATTACACTTTACTGCAGAACTACTAGAAAAGATCAAACAAAAAGGCATAACTGTTGTAGAAGTATTGTTGCATGTAGGCTTGGGTACATTTAGACCGGTAAAATGTGACAATATATTAGACCATGACATGCATAGCGAATATTTTGAAGTGACACAAGAAGCTGCTGATATTATTAACAATGCTAAAGCAAGCGGCAAGCGCATCATTGCTGTTGGTACAACTTCTGTGCGTACGCTTGAGAGTGCATCAAAAGATGGGCTAGTTGTAGCTCAAAAAAATAATACAAATATATTTATTTACCCATCTTATAAGTTCAAAACTGTTGATGCTATCATAACTAACTTTCATTTGCCTGAGAGTACTTTGATAATGCTTGTATGTGCTTATCTTGGATATGACAACACAATGAATATGTACAAAACAGCAGTAGAAGAAAAGTATAGATTTTTTAGTTTTGGTGATGCAACATTTTTGTATTAATAATACTATTTAGTACAAAAACAATTATTTTTTGTGACAATATATTTTTAAGGAAAAACAAACAGTATGGAATTTGAATACAAAACAACCCATGTGTGCAAGCAGTCTGGTGCTCGTTGCGGCGAGTTTAAGACCCCACATGGTGTTATACAAACACCAATATATATGCCAGTAGGTACACAAGCTACAGTAAAGAGCTTGACCCCACAAGATTTGTATGATATCGGTGCTCAAATTATCTTGTCAAATACTTATCACTTGCATTTAAGACCAGGCGAAAATATAGTAAAAAAAGCTGGTGGTTTGCATAAGTTTATGAGTTGGGACAAACCGATACTAACAGACAGTGGTGGCTTTCAAGTGTTTTCGCTTGCTGACCTTCGCAAAATATCTGATGATGGTGTTGAGTTTAAGTCTCACTTAAACGGCGAAAGATTGTATATGACCCCAGAAGATTGTATGCAAATACAAAACGACTTGGGTTCTGATATTATTATGGCTTTTGACGAGTGTACACCTCCTGGTACCGAATATTCTTATGCTCAAAAAGCTCTTGACCGTACAATTGCATGGCTTGATAGATGCTACAAGGCACAACAAAATCCAAAGCAAATGCTATTTCCTATAGTTCAAGGCAATATGTACAAAGATTTGCGTTTGCAAGCTTTGGAGAGAGTAAAACCATACATCAGATGTGGTGTTGCTATAGGTGGTTTGTCAGTAGGTGAGCCAAAAGAAGTTATGTATGACATATTAGAACATATGCAACCACATTTGCCAGAGGACAGTCCAAGATACCTTATGGGTGTTGGTAGCCCAGACTGCTTAATAGAAGGTGTTTTGAGGGGTATAGATATGTTTGACTGTGTACTTGCTACTCGTATAGCAAGAAATGGCACTGCATTTACTTCTCATGGCAAAGTTGTTGTAAAAAACGGCAAGTATAAAGAAGACTTTTCTAAACTAGATGACGAGTGCGACTGCTATTGCTGCAAGCATTATACTAAAGCATATCTTCGTCACCTTATGAATACCAACGAGATACTTGGTGCAAGAATGTTAAGTTTGCACAACTTAAGATTTTTGTTAAAGCTTATGGAAGATATCAGACAAGCTATCAAAGAAGACAGATTTTTAGACTTTAGAAAAGAATTTTATCAAAAATACGGTTATTCTGACTAAATTTGATGCAAAAATCAAAAATCGTTTGTTAAAACAATCGTATTGATATATAATCAGCTTATAAAATACAAATAAAAGGAACTTAATTATGAAATCATTATTATTAGAACAAAGCACTGGTTTTAACATTGCAACTGGTTGGCCAGTTATACTATTGTTAGGTTTGCTAGCAATATTGCTTGTAGTTAATATGTTTTCTCGCAAAAAACAAGGCGACAAGCAAGCAGAAATGTTAAATAGCCTAAAGATTGGTGACAAAGTTGTGACAAATGCTGGTATCTATGGCGAAATCGTAGAAATTACAGCTACAAACTTTGGTAAAATCTTATTGCTAAAGTCAGGCGAAGGCAAAAATGTTAGCTATATCAGTGTAAATATGTCAGTTGTTATTGGTATCGACACAAAAGAACCAGTAGTTTTAGATGCTGATGGCAATATTGTAGAACCAGAAGAAAAGAAAGAAGAAGTTAAAGTAGAAAAAGAAGAGCAAAAAAAAGAAGAAAAAACAGAAACTCCAAAAACAGCTAAAAAAGCAACTTCTACAAAAAATCTACAACAAAAAAATCATAATTAAAACAAAACTCTCATACCTTGTATTATAACTGCAGAGTAGGAGAGTTTTTTTATGTCAGCCAAAATAAAAAATATTGATCTTGTTTGTTTAATAAAAAGTATTCTTATTAGCTTGTGTGTATCGTTTGTTGGGGTTTTAATTTTTGCTATAGTACTAAAATTTGTTGATATGTCAGATGCTGTGGTAAAGAGTATTAATCAAATTATAAAAATTATTAGTATATTTTTAGGTACTTTTTTTTGTTTGCAAACAGATAAGCAAAAAGGTTTTGTAAAAGGTGCTGTTGTTGGGGTGTGTTATACAGTGATAGCATTCTTTGTTTTTTCTTTGTTAGAAGGTAGTTTTATATTTGGCAAAAGTTTGGTATTTGATATTTTGTTTGCTAGCATTATTGGGTGTATTTGTGGTATTTTTTGTGCCAATATGCCAGCAAAAAGAAAAATATAAACACAAATAATACTGTGCAAAATTAATTTGTTTTTTGCAAATAAGTCATTAGTTTTTTTGTTATTTTTGACAAAAAATTTTTGACTTATTTTTTTATTGCCTATTTATTAAAAATAAGTGACTAAAAATGGCGATTTTGTCAAAAAACTATTTGACTATGGCACGCATTTATTATATAATAAACGCATATTGAAGGAGCACTGTATTTAATGAGCAAAAGGAAAAGCAAAGTTAAATTCGCTCTTATCACACTAGCAACTATTATAGGTTTAGTTTTGACCTGCTTTAGTTTTAGAATACCTTATACAACATATACTTTCAATGGGTTTGCAAGGGCTATAACTCTTGGTAGAGATGTTAGTTCTGGTGTTCTTGCTGTATACGAAGTTAGTGTAGATAACGCAAACGAATTTACAACAAAATATCAACATACTTTAGACAATTTCAAAAAGATCCTTAACGAAAAAGGAATTACCGATGTTTCATTAGTTTCTCAAGGTACTAATCGTATTCGTATCGAAGCAAACAACAACTCTGCAGTAGATATGAGAGAGACATTTGACACTTTAGCAAAAAATAGCGAATTCAAAATTACAAAAAATGGCGAAGAAGAAGCAATTTTAGACGGCACACACCTAAAGAGCGCTGTAGCATCTATGCAACAAAGCGAATGGGGTGTAGCACTTATCTTTAACGATGAGGGTACACAAAAATTTAGTGACCTTACTAACGAAGTTTCTTCTAGTGGTACAACCACAGGCAAAATTGACATTTGGCTAGATGGAGAAGTAGTACTTTCTCCACAAGTTAGCGCAGCTATCACTTATGGTTCTACATTTATTAGTGGTATGGGTAGCGAAGCAACAGCAGAAGAATATTCTAATAGATTTTTAAGTTCTACATTCCAAGCTAATTTAGAGCTTATCTCTAACCAAGTTGTTGTCAACCCAAATAGTCCACTTGTTCGTATCATGATTGCTCTTGCTGTAGCATTAGTTGTTGCATTTGCATTGATGATCGTTCGTTATGGCGTACTAGGATTATTAGCTGACTTTGCAGTAGTTATCTTTACTGTATTGTTTGCATTCTTCCTACAAGCTGTGCCATTAGTAGAACTAACTATAAGCGGTTTTGCAGGTATTGCAGTTGTATATGCTATGCTATTTAGCTCTCATGTTATTATTTTTGAGCGTATCAAAGAAGAGTATAGTTATGGCAAAAAAATCCCTGCTAGCGTGACTTCTGGTTTCAAAAAATCAATCTTTACAGTTTTGGATATTAGCGTAGTTGCTGTAGTACTATCAACATTATTGTTGTTTATTGGCGCTGCAGAAATAGCTAATTTTGCTAGTGTACTATTAATTGGCGCTATTTTGACTTTGTTTACAAGTGTTATTGTCACAAAGGGTTTGGTAAACTACTATTTACCACTAAATAGTACAAAAGCTAAAAAATTCAAACTAACAAGGGAGGACAACATTGATGAAATCTAAACAATCTCTTGTAAGTACAATAAAAAATTCTAAATTCAACTTTACAAAAAATTCTTTATGGTTCTGGCTTGCATCAGTAGTATTAGTTGTTGCTAGCTTGTTTGTTGTTATCTTTGCGGGTTTTAACTACAGCATTGATATAACAGGTGGTGCAGTTATTAGCGCACGACTTGGCTATCAAGTAGAACAAACATCAGACTATAATGCAGCTGTAAAAGATATTACAGCTATACTAAACAACAGAGGTATTAGCGGCGTTTCTGTTAAAAAACAAGGCGAAGCTGATAATACAGTTGTTATATTCGAATTCAAAAACAAATCAGGCAAAGATGCAGAGTATATGCAAACTTTAATTGACGAAGTTCGTACTCAAATCAACCTAAAGTACAATGCTACAGAGTTTGATGCTATTGATGGAGACTTTGACATTACTTTGGGTAGTGGTATTACATCACCATCTAATCTTAAAAATGGCCTTTTGTTTAATGCTATTGTAGCAATCCTTTTTGCTCTTTCTATTCTATTACTTTACATTTCAATACGATTTGGTGTTCTTGCTGGTTTGACAGCTTTATTAGGTGTTGTTCATGACATCTTATTGACACTGGCTATTGTTGCTATTACAAGAATTAGCGTGACTACAGCAATATTTGGTGCAGTTGCAGCTGTTGCAACATTTAGTTTGATCAATTCTTTGATTACTTTTGCTCGTATCAAAGAAAACCTAAAAAGTCCAGCTCTTACTAACAAGACAAACCAAGAAATTGCAACCTTATCTCTAAAACAATCTATTATAAGAGTTGTTGCAACAACAGTTGCTATGTTGCTTTTTGCGATACTATTTGTTATCGTAGGACCAGCATTTATTAGACATTTCTTTGCAATTATTGCTATTGGTACTTTGGTTAGTTTCTATTCTGCAATGTTCTTGCTACCAGCTTTTTGGGCAAATGTAAATCACAAGCGTGATTTGTCAAAACCAAAAGCTGTTATCGAAGTTCAAGAACCTACACTTAACGAAAAAGACGACCAAGCAGAAGTTATAGAAGTAAAAGACGAAACTAAATAATTTATAGCCCTTCAGTTTTGAGGGGCTTTTTTTGTATAAATACAGTATTCTTTATAGTAAAAAACAATACAAGGGGGAAAATTTTTAGTATGACAAATATTAATAACGAACAAGATATTTTACAAATGTCAAAAACTTTTAATTTAAGCCCACAAGTTATCAAAATATTATTTGCTAGAGGATATACAAATAGCGATCAAATAAAACAATTTATTAACCCAAGCTTAAGTGACTTGCATGATCCATTTTTGTTAAAAGATATGGATAGAGCAGTTGCTCGTATCAAACAAGCTATTTCTAAAAAAGAAAAGGTGCTTATATTTGGTGACTATGATGTTGACGGAGTGTCAGCGAGCGCAATACTTATCAAATATTTTGCTTCAATCGGTTTTTATGTAGATTACTATTTGCCTAACAGATATATTGATGGCTATGGCTTAACATGTGAAGTTTTGGACAAAGTAAAAGAAAAATACAACCCTTCTTTAATTATTACTGTAGACTGTGGTATATCATGTCACAAAGAAGTAGAGTATGCCAAATCTCTTGGCATTGAGATAATAGTGACTGACCATCACGATATACCAGAAATACTGCCAGATACAATAGTTGTCAATGCAAAATTGCCTAATCAAAAATATCCTTTTAGTCAATTATGTGGCACAGGTGTTGCCTTTAAGCTGGTTCAAGCTATCAGTGGTTTAGAAGAAGCAAAAAAATATCTAGGAATATGCGCCATTGCAACTATCGCAGATATAGTACCATTAGTTGATGAAAACAGAATAATTGTCTATTATGGCCTAAAAGACCTAGAAAACACATTGCCACAAGGCATAAAATTGCTTATAAAAGACAATAAACTTAACTACAACCTATCAGCTACAGACATCGCATTTAGGCTTGCGCCAAAAATTAACGCCGCAGGCAGAATGGGTGATCCTACAGTTGCACTTAAGCTATATCTTAAAGAAGACAAAAAAATACTAAAATATACAATAGAAGATCTAAACAATCAAAACATTCAAAGACAGGCGTTATGTAACAAAGTATACGAAGACGCATCAAAGCGCCTAAAGATCATCAATTTGTCAAAATATAATGCCATCGTGCTATTTTCTAAAGATTGGGATAGTGGCATACTTGGCATAGTTTCTGCCCGTATAGCGAGCGAATATAACAAGCCAACAGTTTTGTTTTCTGAAGTTGATGATGAGTTGCGAGGTTCTGCTCGCAGTATAGGTGATATCAACATTTGTGAGACAATTTCTAACATAAAAGAAGTTGTCGAAGCGTTTGGTGGTCACAAGATGGCTGCAGGTCTTACTATCAAGACCAAGCAGTTTAGTAGTTTTATCAAGTCTCTTAACGAAGAACTTCGCAAAAACTATACTAACAACGACTACTTGCCTCAAAAGAAATATGACTTTGAGATAGATGCAAAAGAAATTAACGAAAAATTAGTTAAAGACTTGGAGATATTAGAACCATGTGGTTGTGGCAATCCAAAACCATTGTTCTGCCTAAAGTTTGATAAAGTAAATGTATCAACCATGTCTAACCATCCAAACCATATTAATATCGTTGCAAACAACTTTAATATGGTTGCTTTTAATAGTGCGCAATACGCTAATTTGTTAAAAAATACTACAGAGCAAAATATCATTGTGGAATTACAAATGAGCGAATTTAAGGGTAAAAAGTACCTTAAAGGTATCGCAAAGGATATTGTGACTACTACAATTGTTAAGCAAAAAAACAATGATGTTTTGTATGGAGAATATATAAAACAACTATTCTACAAAAATATAGCAGAGCAAAAAGCAAAGTTTACATTATACTCAAAAAATGATCTAAACAAATTTGTAGAGAGTGCAAAAAATGAAATGCTTGGCACACTATTTATAGCTAGCACCTATGAGACTTATAATCAGTTTATAACTCAAAATAGTGATATCAAACTTGCTCACAACTTGTTTGAGATAACTGATGATAGTGGTGTTAATATGATTTTGTTAAGCCCAATCAACTTTAATAAGTTTAATCAATTTGGCAAAATTATATTTTTAGACCCAATACTTGATAACAACTTTTTGTCAAAGTTAGAAGAGAGTACTTTTGCAAAAGTCTATATACCTCAATACAAAAAGGTTAATACAAATATTTTTAAGGGATTGTCTACAGAGCGCAAAGTATTTGGAGAATACTTTAAGATGTTAAGTGACCTAGCGGCTAAACAAATATCTTTTGAAAATGAGCTAACACTATATAAGACACTAAAAGCTCTAAACCCACATTACAAAAATTTATCTTTTAAGCAGTATATTTATTGCCTATATACCTTTGTAGAACTTGGCATATTTACTGTAGAAAAAGATGCAGATTTTTATACTCTTATCGAAAACAAAAAGATATTTGCCAACCTTAACACATCTAGTTTTTACAATAGCATAAGCTTAATATTGAGCACACTAACTTTGTAATATATCTCGGAGTATATATAATATAAAATTATATTAATAACAATAAAATAATACTTTACAAATGTATTTTGTTATGTTATTATAAATTCGTACCAAGACAAGGGGATACTGACAACTCCAGCAGTTCTACTTTGTTTTAGGTGAATTACATTAAAAAAGGAGTATATCGAAATGGATAAAGTTAAAAAACAAGAAATCATCTCTGCTTATGCTACTAGCGAAAAAGATACTGGTTCTGCAGAAGTTCAAATCGCTCTTTTGACAGAAAGAATCAACCATTTGACAAAACACCTTCAAGCAAATCCAAACGACAAACATTCTCGTCGTGGTCTTTTGCAACTTGTTGGTAAGCGTAAATCAATGTTGAAATATCTTGAAAGCAAAGATATCGCAAAATACAGAGAAATCAAAAAATCATTATCTATCAGATAAAAAACAAAATAGCGGGTTAAATAATACTTATAAAGGTATTGCCGCTATTTTTTTTGTAAAAAGGAGAAAAATTTATTTATGAGTAACAAAAAAGCCCAAATTTTTGAGACCGAACTTGGTGGCAGAACTCTTACAGTAGAACTTGGCAAGTATTCAGAACAAGCTAATGGTTCTTGCTTTGTAAGATGTGGCGAAACTGTTGTTCAAGCTTGCGTGACAATGGCTAAACAACCAAGAGACGGTATCGATTTCTTCCCTCTAGGTGTAGATTTCGAAGAAAAAATGTATGCTGTAGGTAAAATTCCTGGCGGATACAAAAAGCGTGAAGGTAGACCAAGCGATAAGGCAATTTTGACTTCTAGACTTATCGACAGACCTTTAAGACCACTTTTCCCAAAAGGTTTTTACAATGATGTTGCGGTTGTGACAACTGCTTTATCAGTAGACCAAGATGTTGCGCCAGAACCAATCGCTATGATCGCTAGTTCTGTAGCACTATCAATTTCTGACATTCCTTTTGGTGGACCAACTGGCTCTGTAGCAGTAGGTTGCATTGATGGCAAATTTGTTATCAACCCAACTATCGCTCAAAGAGAAGTAAGCTCTATGTATGTATATGTTAGTGGTACAAAAGAAGCTATACTAATGGTAGAAGCTGGTGCCAACGAAGTATCAGAAAAAGAAATGCTTGCTGCAATCATGTTTGCACATGAAGAAATCAAAAAACTTATTGATTTCCAAGAAAAAATCGTTAAAAAAGCTGGCAAAGCAAAAAATACAGAAGTTCCTATCAACTTGCCAGACCCAGAAGTAGAAAAAGCAGTTAGAGAATATGCCGACAAAATGCTTGATCATGCTTTAGATACTTTTGATAGAGATGTTCGTTCTGCTCGTCAAGACGAAGTAGACAAAGATGTAAAAGAACACTTTGCAGAAATTTTTGCTGACAAATCAAAAATGATAGGCGAAGTTCTTTACAAGATGACAAAAGAAAAAGTTAGAGCAAAGATCCTTAAGAAGGGTGTAAGACCAGACGGTAGAAAACTTACCGAGATCAGACCTATCTGGTGTGATGCAGGTGTTCTTCCAAGAGTTCACGGTAGTGCTGTATTTACTCGTGGTCAAACACAAGCTCTTACAACTTGTACTTTAGGTACTATTGCCGAAGTTCAAAAACTTGATGGTATCGAAGAAGAAGATTCAAAAAGATATATCCATCACTACAACATGCCTCCATATGCTACTGGCGAAGCAAGACCTCTTAAGAGCCCAGGCCGTAGAGAAATTGGTCACGGCGCTCTAGCAGAAAGAGCACTAGAACCTGTTATTCCTAGTGAAGAAGAGTTCCCATATGCATTGAGACTTGTTAGTGAAGTTTTGAGCTCAAACGGTAGTTCTTCTATGGCAAGTACTTGCGGTTCTACATTGGCACTTATGGATGCTGGTGTACCTATCAAAGCTCCTGTTGCTGGTATTGCTATGGGTCTTATTAAAGATACCGAATCAAACAAAGTAGCTATCTTAAGCGATATCCAAGGTCTAGAAGATTTCTTGGGCGATATGGACTTTAAGGTTACTGGTACAGAAAAAGGTATCACAGCTATCCAAATGGATATTAAAATCAAAGGTATTGACGAAAATATCTTAACAACAGCTCTAGAGCAAGCTCGTGCTGGTAGAATGCACATCTTGGGCGAAATGCTAAAAGTTATCAAAGCTCCAAGAAAATCACTTTCAAAATACGCTCCAAAAATTATCAGCTTTAACATTGATCCAGATAAGATCCGTGATGTTATCGGTAGCGGTGGTAAAGTTATCAATAAGATAATTGACGAAACTGGCGTAAAAATTGACATCGATGATGATGGTAAAGTATTTATCGCAACTAGTGACGAAGATATGGCTAGACGCGCTAAACAAATTATCTTGAGTATCGCTCAAGATCTAGAAGAAGGTCAAATCTACACTGGTAAAGTTGTTAGAATTATGCAATTTGGCGCTTTTGTAGAAGTTGCACCTGGTAAAGATGGTATGATTCATATTTCAAAACTATCTTCAAAAAGAGTTGAAAAAGTGACTGATGTTGTTAATATTGGTGATATGGTAGAAGTCGAAGTTATCAAAGTTGACGACAAAGGTAGAGTAGACTTAAGACTTATAAGTAAAGCTTAATCTCAATAGATAATGAATATTAAAGAGTAGAAAATTTTTTCTACTCTTTTTTTTCATATAATCTAATTGTAGCTCATATATTATAACAATGAAAATTTTAGGTTTTAAGATAAGCAAAGAAAATCACTTTGTAAATATAGTATGCAACATTTTTTTATGTCTTGTCATAGTTGGGGTGGCCGCTGTGTCACTATATACGCCTATAACAAGTGTGTCATATCTAGTTGACAATCAAGTATACTATTCTGGCAATCCTAACAATAACAAAGTATCAATAATGATCAATGTTTATTGGGGTACAGAGTATATTTTGCCTATGCTAGATGTGCTTGACTCTCATAAGGCAAAAGCTACTTTTTTTGTAGGTGGCAGTTGGGCAGCTGACAATGCAGAGATACTAAAAACAATTTATTCTAAAGGTCACGAAATAGGAAATCATGGTTATTATCACAAAGACCACTCAAAGCTAAATCAACAACAAAATAAAGAAGAAATTTTGTCTTGTCATAATATAGTAAAAAATATAATTGGCACAGAAATGACGCTTTTTGCACCACCAAGTGGCAGTTATTCAAAAACAACCATATCTACAGCAAAACAACAAGGCTATAAGGCGATCATGTGGTCGAAAGATACTATAGACTGGAGAGATCAAAATAGAGATATAATTTTTTCTAGGGCGACCAAAGATTCGAAAGGTGGCGATTTGGTACTTATGCACCCAACACAAAGTACTTTGCAGGCTTTGCCAGATATCTTAAATTATTATAAGTCTAACAATCTGATCGTTGCTACAGTAAGTGATAATATTGCATAAATTTTATTAAAAACTTGCTTATATTTGTTCTATAAATATTTAATTGTGTGGTATAATAAATTTATAGGAGATTATTATGCAAGTAAAAACTTTTACATATCCAAGTGGATTAAGACTTATAGTAGACCATAGACCTGATAGCAAAGCATCAACTTTGTTTGTAGGTATAAATACAGGCAGTGTCAACGAGACTGACAAAAACAACGGCATATCTCATGTTATAGAACATATGCTTTTTAAGGGTACCAAAACCCGTTCTGCTAAACAAATCAGTAGCGAATTAGAAAATCTTGGTGCACATGTTAACGCCTATACTAGCAAATATCATACATGCTTATATGCATCTTGTATGAGCGAGTATATTGGCAATAGCTTTGATGTTTTATCAGATATGTTTTTTAACTCACAATATGACCAAACAGAACTAGACAGAGAGTTAAAGGTTATTTTTGAAGAAATTGATATGTACCAAGATGATCCTGGCTCTGTCGCGTACGAAGCATTTTCTGAAGAGTTTTTTAAGGGTACAAAATTGCAAAATGGCGTTATCGGTACAAAGAAAATTTTAAGCAAGCTAAAGCGCCAAGACATTTTGGACTATATCAAAAAATATTATGTAGCACCAAATGTAGTCGTATCTGTAGCTGGTGGTGTAGATTATAAAACTGCAAAACAACTTTGCGATAAATATTTTGCATCTCAATTTACCGGCGAAGCAGAGCCAAATGTTTGTACTTTGGACAAAAACTTAACACACACACCAAAGCGTAGTTTTAAGGTTATCAAAAAAGATATTTCGCAAACTCATATTGTTATAGGATATCCTACATGTAGTATATATGCGGGCAAACATGCACCAATCAATGTATTAAGCTTTGTTTTGGGTGGTGGTATGAGTAGCAGATTGTTCCAAACAATAAGAGAACAATATGGTTATGTATATAGTATTAATGCTTTGCCAGAGTTGTATGATATCGGTGGAGCTATAACAATAGCTTTGGCAACTAATCATGTTAACCAAAATAACGCAATAGATAAGATAAAAACTCTTATTAGTGAGTTTGTAAAAGATGGTATAACTCAAGAAGAATTAGATAGAGCAAAAACCTTCTGCAAAAGTATGATTGTTATGTCTAGCGAAACTTCTGTAAATATTGCAAGACATAATGTGTCAAATATGTTAATTCATAACTCTTATAAGAGTATTGAAAAACGCCTTGCAGAAATCGAAAAAGTAAAATTAGGCGAGGTTAACGCCCTAATTAAGACTATTTTTGATACCAACAACATTTGTGCTGCATTGGTATCTGACAAACCAAACAAAAATTTGTTTGTTAATATCTAATTTTATAAAAATTACAACCCATAATTTGGGTTGTTTTTTTGTTGCAAAAAATACAAATTTTAGTAAAAATTTTTGACTAGGTGAGCCAAATTTGTTTGTATTTATTTTAGGCTTTATGATATACTTTATTTAGTTAATATATTATATAATAATAATCTATATGTGGGGTGGCGCTGTGGCAACTTATAATGCTAAAAATCGTAAAAAATCAAAGCAACAAATAAGACGCACTTTTGGTATTGCACTTATTGCCGTTTCTTTGCTTTTGTTATTATTTACCACTACAAATTGGCTATATTTCGTTAAGAGCTTCTTTTTAGGAGTTTTTGGCGTTATGTTTTATCCTCTATTAGTAGTCAATGTTATTGTTGGCTTGGGATTAATGAGTGGTAGAAGATTTATTTACTCTGCAAAATACATCGTATATGTATCGTTATCGTTTTTATGTGTTATGGCATTATTTCATATAGCTTTAACAAACAAACTAAACGATGCTAACTACTTTTTATTTTTGGGTGATTGTTATGATGCCAAATTTACTCCAGGTGGTTTGCTTATAGGTCTGTTTACTTATCCTGTGACAAGCTTGCTTAATGATGCTGCAGGATATGTGCTATTTTCAATAATCTTGGTTATTTTGATAGCAATGATTGTTGACTACCTATATGCGTTTAAGCAATTTGCTAGACTAAATCAACCGTTGGAGCAAGAAGAAGATTTGACAGAAGAAGAGATGCCTTCTGCTACAATACCTACTTCTCACCACGCACCACAAGAAAATGTGTATTTTGAGCAAGAGTTTGAGCCAGCTGCCAGCGAATACGCAACCACACTTCAAGCAGAAACTCAACCTGCCGAAAAACAACCAGCAGAAAAAGAACTTTCTTCTTCTGAAATTGCCCGCCGTAGATTGGGTCTTGACAAGAGCTATAAAGAACCAGAAAAATCTGCAGGTTATCCTCAAACTTATGAAGAGAAGAAAGCCTATATCTTAAACGAAGATAAAGATGCTTTTAACACTAGAACTTTTGGTAATAGTGTAGCATGGCTAAATAGAGACGCAGAACAACCAAAAGAACCAGAATCTGTGCGTCCACCAAAATATGTGACCGAAGAAGATACTTCTATAAAACCTATTGTGCCAAATGCAAAAAAAGAAGCTGCTCACAATCGTACTAGAGAGTATCTAAACACTCTTTATAATATCGAAGGCAATAACCAAAGTCCTATTATCAATGCAGACAGCTATAAGCAAGGTTCTCAAATATCAAGAATTCAACCTGCGTTTAATAACAACAACGGTATTATCTCTAGTATAGAAGACTTTAATAAACCAAAAATTCAATCACAACCAACTGAAAATCAAACAAATAATACTACAGCTCCAACTCAAGCTATTCAACCAAAGGTTGAACCACCAAAGCCTGCTGTAGAACCTATAAAAGAACCTATTAAGCAAACTATAGATATCAAAATCGAAGATACTGTAGAAGACTTGCTAAATAGCGATAGTGTAGAAGAACCAAAACCTATCGAGACTGCCGAACAACCAAAAAAGGTTAGTCCACTAAATCCAATTAGCTTTGCTCAACCAACAGAGCAAAAACCAGTAGTAGAAACTGTAGTAGAAGAATCTACTGACATTATAACCACAGTAGAAGATATCAAAAAAGAAGAACCTGTTGACATTATGAGTTCTCTTAAGACTACATTTAATTTGCCTTCTAGTTTGACAAAATCAAAAGAAGCAGAAAAAGAAATGTATGAGCAAACAATTATGCTTGGTGCAGAGAAACCAAAAAAACAACAAGCTCCTAGATATCGCAAACCTTCTAATTATATCAAACCACCAATTGATCTTTTGACAACTGTATCGTCTAATCCTGACGAATATCAAGAAGAACAACAAATGCGTATAGCTGTGCTAGAAAGTAAGCTTGAAGAGTTTAACATTCCAGCCAAAGTTATAGGTGTTCGTAGAGGTTCTGCTGTCACTAGATACGAACTTCAAATGCCAATTGGTATTTCTGTTAAAAAGATCTCTTCTCACTCTGATGACATTGCAATGGCGCTTGCTGCCAATGGCGATATCCGTATCGAAGCACCTATCAGAGGTAAAAATGCCTTTGGTATCGAAGTGCCTAACGCAACAATCGATACTGTAGGCTTAAGAGATGTTATCGAATCTCAAAAATTTGCAAACAATCCTTCACCTCTAGTTTTTGCTTTAGGTAAAGATGTTGATGGCAATGTTTCTACATGCAACCTTGCCAAAGCACCTCACTTATTGGTTGCTGGTTCTACCGGTTCTGGTAAGAGTGTCTGCTTAAATGCACTTATTGTTAGCTTATTGTACAAAACATCACCAGAGGACCTAAAATTTATCTTGGTTGACCCAAAAAGGGTAGAGTTTGGTGTGTTTAATCACTTACCACATATGCTTATACCAAAGGCCATTACAGACCCTAAAAAAGCACTTAATGCTTTTGACTGGACTATAATGGAGATGGAACGCCGCTATGTGTTGTTTGAAGAAAATTATGTAAAAAATATCGAAGAATACAACTCTCAACCTGATGTTGTTTCTGGTGCTGCTGATAAGTTGCCTTATATAGTACTTATCGTAGATGAGTTTGCAGATTTGTTGCTTTCTGCTAACAAAAAAGAGCTTGAAGAAAGAGTTAGAAAACTTACTGCAAAAGCCCGTGCAGCTGGTATACACTTGATACTAGCAACACAAAGACCTTCTGTAGAAGTTGTCACTGGCACTATCAAACTAAACTTGCCAACTCGTATAGCATTTGCTGTCACCAACTATCAAGATAGCAAAACAATACTTGATCAAGGTGGTGCAGAAAAACTACTTGGTAAAGGTGATATGCTATTCTCAATGCAAAACCAAGAGCCATCTCGTATACAAGGTGCGTTCTTAACCACAAAAGAAGTTGTTGATGTGGTAAAATTTATTAAAGAAAACAACGAAAGTTTCTTTGATGATAGTATTCAAAATAATATCGAAAATATGGAAGAAGAATCTCCACAAAATGTAGTTGCTCCTCCAGAAAAACCAGACTTTGACCCATTGCTGCCAAAGTGCTTAAAATTCTGCATAGAAACTAACCAAGCATCAATCTCAATGTTGCAAAGAAGATTCTCTATTGGTTTTACTCGTTCGGGCAGAATAATTGACCAAATGGAAAAATCAAAGTTTATTGGTTCTTCAGATGGTGGAAAAACACGCAATGTATATATCAATATGGAACAATTCTACGCAATATTTGGCGAAGTAAGTGATGATTAATACCGGAGATTAATATGAAACAAATACAAAAGACTGTTGGCTTTGTATCTCTTGGATGTGACAAAAATAGGGTAGATACCGAAGATATCATAACCAATCTTACCAATCATGGCTTTAAGATAGTGTCAGATCCAGACAAAGCCCAAATTATTATTATTAACACCTGTGCCTTTTTAGAAAGTGCCAGACAAGAAGCTTTTGAAACTATACTACAATTTGCACAATACAAACATAAAAATCTAGAAAAATTAATTGTTGCTGGTTGTTTACCTTTGCTTAATGATAAAAAGTTAGAGGCAGCTTTGCCAGAAGTAAACTTATTTGTTAAGCCAAAAGACTACGCAAACTTGCCACAATTAATTAGCAAATTGTATGACAAGAGCCTAAAGATAACCCCATTGCCAAAGCTATTAGATAGCAGAATTCTTACAACACCAAATCATTATGCTTATCTAAAAATAGCCGATGGTTGCGACAACTATTGTACCTATTGCAAAATACCTTATATTAGAGGTAGATTTGCATCAAGACCTATAAAGCAAATAATAGACGAGGCACAAAAACTTGTTGCAAACGGGGTAAAAGAATTGCTTATAGTTGCTCAAGATGTCACAAGTTATGGCAAAGATTTGCCAGAAAAACCAACACTTGTGCAGCTTTTGCAAGAGCTTTCAAAAATCAAAAATTTGCAATGGATAAGACTTCATTATTGCTATCCAGAGCGTATAACAGATGAGCTTATTAACGAAATTGCAACTAACAAAAAAATAGTTCATTATCTAGACATACCTATGCAACATTATAGTTCTGCCGTACTAAAACGCATGAACCGTAAAAGCACAAGTCAAGATATAGACACACTTATATCAAAACTTCGCACAGCGATGCCTGACATAGTTATTAGATCAACTTTTATTGTTGGGTTCCCTGGTGAGACCAGAGAAGATTATAAGCAACTTTGTGATTTTCTAAAAGTTGCCAAACTTGATAATGTTGGTTTCTTTGCTTATTCGAGAGAAGAAGGCACTGCGGCATATAAGTTAGATAACCAAATAAAAGAAAAAACAAAAATTAAACGACTAAAACATATTCAAAAATTGCAAAGTAAAATTGCTCTTAATATAAACAAACAAAAGATTGGAAGTATTCAAAAAGTTGTTTGTGACGGTTATGACCCAAAAGGTGAGGTTTACCTTGGTAGAAGCTATGCAGCATCACCAGATGTAGACTTTTATACCTACTTTGTAAGTAAAAATAAAGTAAAAGTCGGCGAAATAGTTGATGTTTCTATTTCGTATGTAAACAAAAATTTTATCTTTGGAGAAAAACTATGAATTTACCAAACAAAATAAGCATGTCAAGAATTTTCTTGATACCAGTTATGATAGCATTTTATTTGCTAGATCCTATTGTACCTTATGGTAGACTAATCTCTCTTGCGATATATGTTATTGCTTCTATCACCGATATGGTTGATGGTCACATTGCAAGATCTCGCAACCTTGTCACAAACCTAGGAAAGTTATTAGACAGTATTGCAGACAAACTACTTAATGTTTGTGCTCTAATACTTGTTTTAATTGATGGCACATTGCCTCTAGTTTGGGGTGTATTGGTTGGTTGCATCATTATTAGTAGAGAATTGCTTATCAGCATTTTTAGACAAATAGCAGCAACCAAAGGCTTTGTAATGGCTGCTGATTGGTGGGGCAAGATCAAAGCTATCGTACAAGATGTTGCAATACCATTTATGTTCTTATTAGGACAAATTTATGCTAGCAACGGCCTTGGCCTATCAGCTGGTTTGATCCTTGCAATCGAAATTATCACTTATGTTTTGATTGGCGCAGCTACAGTACTTACTATTATGTCTGCAGTTAACTATATGGTAAAAAACAGAGCAGTATTTAAGGAAGATTAATATAAAATATGAAAGTTAGCGTTTTGACTGTCAGCAACAACGAGCTTGTTGCAAGCAAAAGAAATGATAGTTTGACACTAATTTCGTCATATCTATACAAAAGCGGTTTTGAAATAGATAGTACTAATATTATTAAGGTAGATTTTGAAAAAATTATCTTTTCGCTAGAAACTTTGCTAAAAGATAACGATTGTCTAATAATCACCTGTGACGAACAGATAGATTATAGTTTTGTGACAAAAAAGGCTATTGCAAAATATCTAAATCAAGAATTGGTGACAAATACATTTGCAAAAAACAGCATTATGGACTATTACCACAATGTTAATATACCACCTATAAAAGAGTCTAATTCGTACGCTTTTATGCCAAGTGGAGCAAGATGTATTGTTAACCCTTTGGGTGTTATGCAAGGCTTTTTGGTAGAGTATGAAGAAAAACTATTGTTGTTTTTGCCTCGACAAAGACATCAATTGCAAAATATGTTTGTATCTTCGGTTTTGCCATACTTGTTAGATCAATCTAAAAAACTAAATACAACATATATCTTTAAGACATATGGTCTTACCGGGCAAGAAATACTATCTATACTAAAAGATTTGCGTAAGAATAAACATAAAATAGAGATTCTTTGCAACGAAAACTTGTTAGAAGGCGAAATTATAATCAACTATCCTAAAAAAATAGATAATGTTGTTATAGATGGATTTGTCACCACTATCTACAAACGCTTGTCTAACTATATCTACGCCGAAAACGATGTCTCTATCGAAGAAAGGCTAAAAGATTTGTTAGCAATAAATAACCTTACTTTGTCTATAGCCGAAGACTATACAAAAGGTTATATATCATCTAGCTTTTTAACAAAAAATATAGATGCAAGCAACTATCTTGTAGAAAGTTATATTGTGCCAAACAATAGCTCAAAGCAAACAGTTTTGGGGGTAGATCTCGAACTACTTTTAACAAACAAATCTATAGATGATATCGCTTATCAAATGGCCGCTGGTGCACTAGAAAACTCTGGTAGCGACTTTGTATTGTCTACATATGGTATCGGCAATACTTGCTATATTGGCATTGGTACACTAAAAGGTATCTATGTCTATAAAGAACAATTAACTGGCAGTGCAGAAGATCATGTCAAAAAAGCTTCTATGGCCGCTATGTTTCATTTAATCAAAAAAATCAAAAAAAATGATTTTCATTTATCTCAAACTACTGTATAATATTGTCATAAGGAGTAATTTATGGAAGACAAAAAGAAAGTTTTAGAGCAAGCTATATTGCAAATAGAAAAGCAATTTGGCAAAGGCTCAATTATGAAATTAGGTGAACAAACTATTCAAAACATAGATGTTATACCTACAGGTTGTTTAGTTTTAGACAATGCTTTAGGAATAGGTGGTATTCCTCGTGGCAGAATTATAGAAATTTATGGTCCAGAATCTTCTGGTAAAACTACAGTATCTTTGCACATGATAGCTCAAGCTCAAAAATTAGGTGGCACAGCAGCTTTTATTGATGCAGAGCATGCACTAGACCCTGTATATGCAGGCAATTTGGGTGTAAACCTAGAAGACCTATATGTTTCTCAACCAGACACTGGTGAGCAAGCATTGGACATTTGTGAGACTTTGGTAAGAAGTGGTGCGTTTGACATTATCGTTATCGACTCTGTTGCAGCACTTACTCCAAAGGCAGAAATCGAAGGCGAAATGGGCGACAACTTTATTGGTTTGCAAGCTAGACTTATGAGCCAAGCATTAAGAAAGTTAACAGCTATCACAAACAAAAGCAAAACTTGTGTAGTATTTATTAACCAATTGAGAGAAAAAGTTGGCGTTATGTTTGGTAGCCCAGAGACAACTACCGGTGGTAAAGCACTTAAATTTTATTCTAGCGTAAGACTAGATGTTCGTAAGGTTGACACTATAAAAGACGGCGCAGAGTTTGTCGGCAACAGAACAAGAGTAAAAGTTGTTAAAAACAAATTAGCTCCACCTTTTAGACAAGCCGAATTTGATATCATCTACGGAAAAGGCATCTCTAACGAAGGCTGTGTGCTTGACCTAGCTGCAGAACTTGACATCATCCAAAAGAGTGGTGCATGGTATGCATATAAAGATGAAAAAATTGGTCAAGGAAAAGAAAATGCAAAACTATATCTTCTAAACAACCCAGAAGTTATGGCAGAAGTAGAAGCATTAATTAGAGAAAAACTTGCCGAAAAGCAATAATCAAAAACAAATAACTAATCCCAAACAATCTCATTATTTGAGATTGTTTTTTTATTGTCCGTTTTGTATATAAATAGTTTGTTGCTATCTTTGCTAATGCTACCGTTTTTAAGGTTAATAGTTGATGTCACATAATATTGATAATAGTTGTTTGATTCAACATCTTTATCTTCAAAAATATAGTTGCCATTTTTGTTTTCAAACTCGCATAATAGGTTAGTTTTGCCATTATGTATTTTGTACAATTTGTATTTTATATAACTTTGAGTTGGCACAATAATATCTATTTTGTTTGGGTAAATTGTATGCTTAATTTTGATGTCGTCAATTTTTTCAAATCTAGTAGAAGTTTGCTTTGGTTGGTTGTTTTTGGCAAAGTTCATATATTTTATATACCTTTCTGGAGTCAGACTACTAGCGATTTTTATAGCGTTGTTTTGTTTGTATTCTAACATGTCTATAGGTAGCGAAATGATACTATCAGGTGTGGCAAAAATGTCTTTGTCATTTAATTTGTCAAGTATTTGTCTTGACATAAGTGTAGGTTGGTTGGCACCTGTAGTTTGTTGAGACAAATTGTTTTTTATATCGCCACTTGTGTTGCCTATCCAACTACATACAACATAGTTTGGGGTGTATGCTACATTCCAAGCATCAGTATTAGTTGTATTAAAATTACTACCGACTGTACCTGTTTTTGACGCTACATCATAAGTTGAATTTGCAAGTTTTCTTGCGGTGCCTGTTTTTGCTGCAGTCTTTAACATATCTGTCATAAAATAGCAAGTCTCTTGTGACATAACTTTTGTTTTTGTACATGGATTTTTGTATACAATTCGGCCGTATTTGTTTTCTATTTTGTCTATAAAGTTAGCTTTGACAAAATACCCATCATTACTAAATGCTACATAACTATTAGCTACTTGTTTTATTGTCAATCCTTTGTCAAAACCACCCAAGGCTATTGCATAACCAGTATCTTTATCTTCAAATGTTATACCAAGCTGTTTTGCAAACTTTTTGGCTCTATCTATGCCAACACAGTCTAGCAATTTTACAGCAGGTATATTTTGTGAGTTAATCAAACTTGTTTTTATATCAGTCCAACCGTAATATTTGTCTTGATAATTTTTTGGTTTATAGTCACCAATAACCATGCTTTTATCCAATATTGGAGTGTTTGGAGTGATTAAGTTATATTCTAGTGCAGGGGCATACGATAATATTGGTTTTATAGTAGAGCCCGGCTGTCTTTTTATCTCTTGCAAATTATAATTGCTCTTACCATAATAACCAATTATGCCACCATTATTAGAGTCGATAACCATGCATAACTTGTCAAGATTAGTATTAATATCTACTTTTTCTACCGTGTCTATTATACTCTGTTGTAAGGTTGGGTTGTAATATGTATATACCTTATAACCATTTAGTACAAAATCTTTTTCGGTTATATTTAGTATTTTGCATGCCTGATCAATAGTAGCGTGTATATAATCATTATTTGACATAGCCTTTTGTCCAACTACTACATTAAGAGGCTCTTTTAGGGCTAAATTTAGTTCATTTTGAGTAATCTTTGAATTTTTGTACATTTGTGTTAAAACTGTATTGCGCCGCTTCAAACACTTTTCTGGGTTTGATAAGGGCGAGTATGTTTTTGGTGATTTTATTATACCAGCAAGTGTTGCTCCCTGTGTTAGAGTCAATTTGTCGCAGGTTGTGTTAAAATATTTTTTGCTCGCTTGTTCTATGCCAAAAGTGCCACTGCCAAAATAAATAACATTAAGATAAGCTTGCAATATTTCGTCTTTACTAAATACTTTTTCTAACTGTTGTGTTAGCAATATTTCATCTATTTTGCGAGATAATGTTTTTTCGTTTGTTAGGTGAGTGTTTTTTATAAGTTGCTGACTTATAGTTGATGCTCCTTCTTTATAACTCAGACTTTTTAAGTTTGTTAGAACTGCTTTTACTATTCTTTTGTAGTTTAACCCCTTGTGCGAATAAAAGTTATGGTCTTCGATACTAACAAAGGCATCTTTTACATGTTGTGGTATTTTGTCTAAAGATACCACTTGTTTTGTAGACAAATAATCATTTTGTATTAGCTGGTTATTTTTGTCATAAATAGACACTTGAGTATTAATATAATCTAATGCAGTTTTGTCAAATTTTACGCTTGATAAGCCGCTAAATATGCCAGCATCAAACAAAACAAATAAGCTTGCAAAAATAACAAGCAAAATACCTGTCACTATCAATACTTTTTTTATAATTACAAAGCGTGATTTTTCCATATATATATTATTTAGCAATTAATAATTTATATTAGTAATTTATAACAATAAGTTGAAAAAACTTTCAAAAGAATATATAATGTACTTATCATGGACGAAAAATTTTATTTAATAAACACCTATGGCTGTCAGATGAATATTCACGAGTCAGAAAAACTTGCCGGAGTATTGCAAGAGTTAGGTTATAAAGAAACACAAGACACAAACATCGCAGATGTTATTATTTTTAATACATGCTGCATTAGAGAAACTGCCGAACAAAAGATATATGGCAATATTGGAGATCTAAAGCGTATCAAAAAACAACGCCCAGACCTTGTTATTGCCGTGTGTGGCTGTATGTCTCAACAAGAAGGTGCTGCCGACAATATCAAAAAGAAATTTCCTTTTGTTAATATTGTTTTTGGCACACACAACTTGCATATGTTTAAGGAGTATTTGCTAAACAATTTGGCAACTCGTAAAAAGGTATACGAAGTATGGTCTAAAGAACAACAAATTGTAGAAAATACACCTGTATACCGTACTAGCAATTACAATGCTTGGCTTAACATAATGTATGGCTGCAATAACTTTTGCACCTACTGCATAGTACCATATGTAAGGGGAAGAGAGCGTAGCCGAAAGATGGACGATATTATTGCCGAAGCTAAACAAATTGTTGGTGAGCAAAAATACAAAACCATCACTTTGCTTGGTCAAAATGTTAACTCATATGGCAATGACATAGATGATAAGAGCGTTAACTTTGCTAATTTGTTAAAAGAGTTGTGTAAGATCGAAGGCGACTTTAAGATAAAATTTTTAACTTCGCATCCAAAAGACCTTACAGATGATGTTATCAAAGTAATTGCAGAAGAACCAAAAATAAGCAAGACTATTCATTTACCAGTTCAATCAGGTAGTACAAAAATACTAAAAGCTATGAATAGACACTACACAGCAGAGCACTATTATACTTTGATCGACAAAATCAAAGCTGCAATACCAGATGTTAATTTGACTACAGACATAATAGTTGGTTTTCCTGGAGAGACAGAAGAAGACTTTTTGCAAACATGCAAGCTTGTAGAGTATGTTAGATACACAAGCATATTTGCATTTATGTATTCAAAGCGTCAAGGTACAATTGCAGCAACAATGGACGACCAAGTACCAAGTGCAATCAAGCATGAGAGAGTAAACAAAATATTGGCTCTTGAGCGTGCTATAGGCAAAGAAATAACAAATGCATTAAAAGGCAAAACTCTTAACTGCCTTGTGACCGAAAAAATAGATGAAAAATTTGTCGCCAAAACAGACTGTGGCAAAACTATCGAACTTACAGACACAGATGTTGTTTTGGGCAAATTTTATGATGTGACAATAGATAAGATAGTTTCTAACAAACTAATTGGATACATCGCAAAATAACTTTAAGACAAGATTTTGACACAAATTTTATATGTTATGTGTCAGATAAAAGGATATAAAAAATGGCTTTATCACCAATGATGCAACAATATATGCAAACAAAAGAGCAATACAAAGACTGCTTGCTTTTTTATCGTTTGGGCGACTTTTATGAGATGTTCTTTGATGATGCTATTGCCGCATCAAAAGTTTTAGACTTAACACTAACCGGTAGAAATTGTGGCCTAGAAGAAAGAGCGCCAATGTGTGGTGTGCCTTATCATGCTGTAGATACATACATTGCAAAGCTTATAGACAATGGCTTTAAGGTTGCTATATGCGAGCAACTAACAGCACCAGAGCAAGGCAAAATTGTAGCAAGAGATGTTGTTAGAGTTATAACACCAGGTACAGTTATTGAGAGCTCAATGTTAGACGAAAAGAAAAACAACTATATTGCAAGTATCTTTAAGACAAAAGCACAAGTAGGTGTTGCATATTGCGACATTACTACAGGCGAGTTTGTTGTGTCTCAATGCGAAGAAGACTATATGTCAAATCTAAATGACATCTTGGTAAGAATAAGACCATCAGAGATTATTTGCAACGAAGAAACTTTACAAATAAACCAAAACCTTGCATGTGTAAAATTAAACATCATGCCAAAGTTTCAACCATACTATGAGTATGCATACGATTATGATACAGCATGCGACACTATAAAAAAACAATTAAATATATCTTCTTTGGTAGGACACGACTATGCAAAGCTTGACAATGCTATATGCGCTAGTGGTGCATTAATAAGATATATTTTAGAAACTCAAAAGCGAACATTAAACAGCATTAATAAAATTACTGTCGAAAAGAACAATGAGTTTTTGTATATGGACATTGCAACATGTCGCAACCTAGAGCTTACCGAGACTATTCGCGATCAAAAGAAAAAGGGTAGTATCCTATGGCTTTTAGATAATACAAAAACAAGCATGGGTGCAAGACTTCTTCGTAGTTGGGTTTTGCAACCACTTACTAACCAAACAAAAATAAATGACCGACTAGACGCTGTAGAAGAATTAGTAAAGAACCCTATATTACTAAACGACATAACCTCTGTTATTAATAATATTAGTGATATACAACGCTTAACTGGCAAGATATCTTATGGCAGCATCATGCCTAGAGACTGCTTAATGTTAAAAAACTCACTAATTAACATACCAGATGTAAACCATCTAATTAGATCTCTAAAGAGCAAGCTAACTTCTAATCTACTTGTAGATATAGATAAGATTAATGAGTTAACTGACTTTTTACAAAAAGCTATTGACGAAGACGCACCAAATGTTATTTCTGGCGGCGGCTTTATCAAAGAAGGCTTTAATACAGAGCTTGACCAATTAAAAAATGTTTCTCAAGAAGGTCAAAAATGGCTAACAGCACTAGAGGCAACCGAAAGAGAGCAAACTGGTATCAAAAACCTAAAAATAGGTTATACAAGAGTATTTGGCTATTATATCGAAGTTAGCAAAGCTCAACAAGATCAAATACCTTTTAGATATCAACGCAAGCAAACTGTAGCAAATCACGAAAGATATATAACAGAAGAGTTAAAACAAATAGAAGAAAAAATTCTTAACTCTGAAGAGTTGTCTATCAAATTAGAACAACAAATATATACTCAAGCCAAAGAATACATGCAAACTTTGGTTAGCGACCTTCAAAAGGTTTCTACCGATATTGCTGTTTTAGACTGTTTGTGTTCTTTAGCACAAGTAGCAATAAAGCATAATTATATAAAACCAACCATCAATAATGATATAAAAACTATTAATATCAAAGATGGTAGACACCCTGTAGTAGAGGCTTTATTAAAAGATGATCAGTTTATACCAAATGATTGCTATTTGGATACAAAACAAGATCGTACTTTAATAATAACAGGCCCTAACATGGCAGGTAAGAGTACATATATGAGACAAGTAGCTGTTATTACACTGCTAGCTCATATAGGTAGTTTTGTGCCAGCAGAAAAAGCAGAGATTAGTATAACCGATCGCATATTTACCAGAATTGGCGCAACTGATGATCTTGCCTATGGACAAAGTACCTTTATGGTAGAAATGATCGAAGTTGCTAACATTATCAACAACGCAACCAAAGACAGCTTGTTAATTTTGGACGAAGTTGGTAGAGGCACATCAACATTTGATGGCTTGAGTATTGCTTGGGCTGTTTTAGAGTATATAACCAACAACATAAAAGCAAAGACATTATTTGCAACTCATTATCACGAAATAACAGACCTAGAAGGACAATTAGACGGCGTAAAAAACTACAGAATCTCTGTAAAAGAATATAACAATAAAGTTATCTTCTTACGCAAAATTGTCCGTGGTGGCGCAAATAAAAGCTTTGGTATAGAAGTAGCATCTTTGGCTGGTATTAACGAAAATGTTATCAAACGCGCACAAGAAATTTTGTACACTCTAGAAGAAAAAGACTTGTGCCATGACAGCAAACTTTTTGATGCTTCAGCACCAAAGCAAAGCAATTATAACTATAACGAAATAATAAACTCTCTAAAAGATACCGACATGAATACAGTTTCACCGTTGATAGCTTTTGAGATATTAAACGATCTAGTACAAAAAGCAAAAAAGGAGTAAAACCTTGTCAAAGATAAATGTTCTTGATAGTTCTATCTACAACAGAATAGCAGCTGGCGAAGTTGTCGAAAGACCATCATCTATAGTAAAAGAATTGGTAGAAAATAGTATTGACGCTGGTGCAACACATATTGTTATCGAAATTCAAAATGGTGGCACCAAAAGCATCAAAATAAGTGATAATGGTAAGGGTATCGAGTTTGAAGACCTTACAAAGGCATTTTTACCACACGCAACCAGCAAAATCGCTACAGTAGATGATTTGGATAGTATTGCCACATTAGGTTTTAGAGGTGAGGCTTTAGCAAGTATTGCATCTGTAGCTCAAGTGACACTTTTGTCAAAGACAGCAGATTGTGATTTTGGTGGCGAGATCTATGTCGAAGGTGGTAAAATATCAAAACCTGTTCAAAAGGGCACACCTAATGGCACATACATTTCTGTAAACAATCTATTCTTTAATACACCTGCTAGAGCAAAGTTTCTAAAGAGTGATCGCACAGAAGAAAGCTATATCACCAACATTGTTAGTAGATTTATTTTGGCTAATCCTAATATTGCTTTTAAGTACATTACCGACAACAAAACCGTTTTTCAAACACAAGGTATTGACCTTGCCGAAGCTATTTTTGTTATCTACGGCAAAGAAGCAGTTAATAACATTTTGGATGTAGAATATCAAAGCGGCGATATAAGTGTAAGAGGTTTTGTAGGCAACCCAATATATACAAAGCCAAACAAAACATATCAAACACTAATTATTAATGGCAGATATGTTATAAACAGCTTAATATCAACTGCCGTATATAACGCCTTTGAAAATTATATTATGAAAGGTAGATTTCCTTTTTATGTATTGCATCTAAATATACCTTTTGATCAAATAGATGTAAATGTACATCCAAACAAACTTGATGTTAGATTTCAGGCGAGCAACCACATATATACTATAATTAATAACGCTGTTGCTACTGCATTGCTAAATGCAAACAATATACTTAATGTTAGCGGAGAAGAAGTTGCAACTCAAACGCCAATAGAAACACTAACTCAAGAGACAAAACCACTACAACAAGTGACAGGTCATAGTTTTAGCCAAAATATTAGCGAAAATGCAACCAGTACTATGCAAAATATTTCAACAGAGACACACAGTACTATGCAAACTAATAGTATTATTCAAGCTATGCAAACAGCTACAATATACAATTCTAAAAGCTTTGGGTCAGAAGAAGCAACCTTAAAGCAAGATGATGGCATGTTCTTTGATATTTTAACAAAGGTAAAAGCTATCAACCAAAACGAAACTCAACCTGTTGTAGAGCAAAAACAAGAAGAATTTTTGTCTTCTAGCAATATCTCTAACCACAAGGTTATAGGTAGCGTATTTAAGACTTATATTATTGTAGAAAAGCAAGAAAATCTATATTTTATAGATCAACACGCAGCTCACGAAAGACTTATTTTTGATAGATTTTGTGCAATAAATGACAATAACAAACATACCTCTCAAGACTTGTTAGTACCTTATAGTTTTAAGGTAAATTCGCTAGAGGCAACGCTTCTTCAAGATAACATTGCAAGTTTTGAAGATCTTGGTTTTGGTATAGAAGAATTTGGCAATTTGACTTATAGAATAACTAGAGTGCCAAGTGATTTGAGCAATATTAATCTTCAAGAATTTACAGAAGATTGCCTAAAAAATCTTAACAAAATTTCTACTACCAATTCTCCAATAAAACACTTTTTGGCCACTTCTGCATGCAAAGCTGCAGTAAAAGCTGGACAAGAGTTAAACCAAACAGAAATTGATACATTGCTAGATCAGTTTAACTCTAGCAAAACAACACTATTGTGCCCACATGGCAGACCAATATGTGTCAAAATACAAAAAACCGATATAGACAAATGGTTTAAGAGGATTTTATAATGCTTCCAAAAGTATTAGTTATAGCAGGACCAACTGCAAGTGGCAAAACAAGTATAGGGGTAGAATGTGCCAAGCTTTTTAATGGTGAAATTATTTCTGCCGATTCTATGCAAATCTACAAAGGTATGGACATTAATACCGCCAAAGTTACCGAAGAAGAGATGCAAGGTATACCTCACTATATGTTAGATGTGGTAACACCTGATCAACCTTACTCTGTTAGCGAATATAGAGATGCCGCAAGAAAGCATATTGACGATATTTTGTCTAGGGGCAAACTGCCAATTATTGTTGGTGGTACAGGCCTATATATTAGAGGCATTTTGTACGATTATAATTATTCTAACGCAATAAAAGACGACTCTATCAGGCAAAAATACGAAAATATTTTGGCCGAAAAAGGTGTAGAGTATTTGCACGATTTATTAAAACAAGTTGACCCAGAAAGTGCTGCAAATATACATCCAAACAACACAAAAAGAGTTATTCGCGCATTAGAGATTTTTGACACAACTGGCTCTAAAAAAAGTGTACAACAAGACATAAAACAACACTACGACTATACAATGGTAGTGTTAGATATACCTAGAGAAAAATTATACGAAAGAGTTAACAAAAGAGTAGACATAATGCTTGAGCAAGGGGGACTTGCAGAAGCAGAACACTTTATAAAAACCTTGCCAAAAGACTGCCAAAGCATGCAGGCTATTGGCTATAAAGAATTTATGCCTTATTTTGACCATACAAAGACTTTAGAGCAAGTTTGTGATGACTTGCGACAATTTACACGCAATTATGCAAAAAGGCAAATAACCTATTTTAAGGGCTTTGAAAACGCTGTATGGTTAGACCCATTAACACAAAAAGAAACTATTTTTAATTTAGTTAAGGAGAACTTTTGCAATGATAATAGATAGCAGAATAACAAAAGCAGAACAAGACTTAAAAGTTCAATTTCAAATGCTAGAAGATATTGCCTTGTACAATCAAGACAAAATTCTAAAAGCTTTTCAAGATAACAATATCGCTTTAAGACACTTTGTTGGTTCAACAGGTTATGGTTATGACGATATTGGTAGAGATACATTGTCAAAAGTTTTTGCACAATGTGTAGGGGCAGAAAGTTCTATTGTTTCGCCTGCATTGGCTGGTGCATCTCACGCACTAAAAGTAGCTTTGTACGGTATGTTAAGACCTAATGATGTTATGTTGAGCATCACAGGCAAACCATACGAAACTCTTGACGAAGTTATCTTTGGCAAAGAAGGCGAAGACATCGGCAGCTTAAAGGATTTTGGCGTAAAATATATTCAAGTAGATTTTACAGACGATGGCGAGTTGGACGAAGAAAAGATTATAGAATATGCAAAAACCAACCCAAAACTTATATATATCCAACGCTCTAGAGGTTATTTTTGGAGAGACGCTTTATCTGTAGAAAAAATAGAAGACATCATTAAAAAAATAAAACAGGTTAATACAACTTCTTACATAATGGTAGACAACTGTTATTGCGAGTTTGTACAAACAAAAGAACCTACCGATGTAGGCGCAAATATTATCGTTGGTTCATTTATGAAAAACCCTGGTGGTGGATTAGCTCCAAACGGAGCATATATCGCTGGCGATCAAAAATGTATCGATTGGATTGCAGGTGCATTTACATCACCATCACTAAAGTTAGAAATAGGCTCTTATGAGGCAGGTTATAGATTATTTTATCAAGGTTTGTTTATGGCTGCACACACAGTTTTGCAAGCGCTAAAATCATCTATGATATTTGGCAAAGTATTGCAAGATGTTGGCTACAAAGTTTTGCCAAAAGCAGGCGAGAACCTTTATGACATTACAAGATCTATTGAACTTGGCAATAGAGAAGATATGTTGCAATTTTGCAAAGCAATACAACATGCAACTCCTGTTGATAGTTTTTCTACACCAGAACCATGCGAAATGCCTGGATACAAAGACCCAATCATTATGGCAGCAGGTTCTTTTGTACAAGGTGCATCTATAGAATTATCTTGTGATGGCCCAGTAAAACCACCTTATATTGTTTATATGCAAGGTGCTTTAACCTACGAACAAGCAAAGTTAGCTCTTAACAAATGCTTGCAATATATGAATAAATAATAAAAAAAAGAACATCAAAAACTGATGTTCTTTTTTTTGTTTTATATGTTTCTTATCAAACCTACAACTTTGCCAACAATATCTACATCAAAGCAATATATTGGCTCCATTGTATCATTTTCTGGTTGTAGTCTAAAGTGGCCTTCTTCTTTATAAAATCTCTTTACAGTAGCGCTGCCATTTACCATTGCAACTACAATTTCAGAGTTGTCAGCATAATTTTGTTGTTTTACAATTATTTTGTCACCGTTATATATGCCAGCATTTATCATACTGTCACCACGAACAGTTAACATAAACAAATCACTGCCTTTGAACAAGTTGTTAGGTACTTGGTATACATCTTCGTAGTTTTCGATAGCAAGAATAGGTTTACCTGCAGCAACTTCGCCTATAAGTGGTATCTTGATAAAAGACTCTTTTTGTTCTTTTTTAGAGTAGTCTTGTACAACTTCGATAGCTCTATTTTTGTTGGCATTGCGTTTGATTTTGCCCATTTCTTCTAGCTTGCCCAAATAATAGAATATAGTAGAAGTTGATTTTACATCCATTTCATCAGCAAGTTCTCTAACAGAAGGTGGGTAGCCTTTTTCGGTAAGATAAATATTGATAACTCGCATCATTTTTTCTAGAGTTCCGGTTAATCTTGACATATTTTTCTCACTTTTGTAAAAAAATTTGTTTTATTATATAAAAATATATCATACAAAAAGCAGTTTGTCAAACATCTGTTCGACATTTTACTAACAATTATTCGTCTCTTAATTTTACCTTGTTAGCAACAGCTCTTCTTGCATCTTCACTAATTGCAGCATAGTGCTTTTTGGTAGTATTAACATCTTTGTGTCCCAAAACATCTGCTACGATATAGATATCTTGTGTCTCTCTATACAAATTTGTACCATAAGTACTGCGTAGTTTGTGTGGGGTAATATGTTTTAGTGGTGTCACAACAGAACTATATTTTTTTACTAATTTTTCTACAGCTCTAACACCTATGCGTTTGTGTTGCAAAGATACAAACAAAGCTTTTTCTTCTTTTGGTATATCTTTATCAGCGTTGCGTTCTTCTAGATAGTGAAGCAAGCTGTTTCGTACTTCATCCGAAAAATACAATACAACTTGATTGCCACCTTTTCGGGTTATCTTAAAGCCATTAACATTAAAATCGACATCTTCGACATTAATACCAACTAACTCGCTAATACGAATACCAGTACCCAAAAAAAGCGTCAAAATAGCAACATCTCTAACTTTTGTGTGTTTGTTAAAACTTTGTTGCATTTTTGTTAACATATCTGCATTTTCTGCCTGATCAATTAACTTTACAACTTCGTCAACTTCTAGTCGTATTATTTCTTTGTCATGTATTTTTGGAGCATCTACCTTGCTAGATACATTAGCAGTTATTTTTTCTTTCTTAAAAAAGTATTTTAGGGTAGACCTAATTGCAGATAACTTGCGAGCTTTTGCTCTTTCGTTATTGGTGTAAGTTTGACCATTGTATGTATAATAATTTAGATAACTTAAGTATCTTTCGATATGGCTAGCAGTTATTCTATCAAGATCTTGTATTGTAAGTTGATTTGCAGCTTTGCCAAAAAACTCTGGTATTTCTTTTATAAGAAAATCAAAAAATATTTTCATGTCATTGGCATAATTAATACGAGTAAGCGGAGTAGTTCTACTTTCTACGCCGACAAAATACTCTGCCATAAAATATGGCAGTTCTCTCAAAGCTTCTTTGAGTTTTATGACATTTTTATTGTTTCTTTCTACAAAGTAATTATTATCACTCATACAAAATCACCTAACTTTATTTAAGTCGGAGGCCAAGCGGT
>JAZRSV010000011.1:0-1870 GCA_045651685.1 Clostridia bacterium
TAGTCTCATCATCAAAGCCATCTATATCGCTAGTAAGTGTGACTCCTTGCAAATAATCTTCTAATTTGTGCGAAGGATTGCTCTCAAAATATTTTTGAATATCAGACACTAAAGTGTCAATGTTTAGCAATCTTGCAAGGTCCTCTTCTGAAGAAGAATTGTATACTTCTCTTATTTTTGTTTCTTTAAGCAAATATTGTACAAAGTCAACTGGTTCTAGCTTTTGACAAGCGTCTTTTAGATTTAGATACAATGACTTAAAGATATCAAACTTTTTGGTTATGCTATCTGATAGCATATACTCTTCGTTGTTAAGTAGCAAATCAAGTGGACTAACACTATTATAGTCTGCTTGATGTGTAAGCTCGTCAATAGTTGTTTGGCCTATACCACGCTTTGGAAAGTTAATGATACGATACAAAGCAGCACTGTCTTGTGGGTTAACAATAAGACGCATATATGCCAAGATGTTTTTTATCTCTTGTCTTTCGTAAAACTTAAAACCACCAAAGATTTGATTAGGAATATTATATTTTAAGAAAGCATCTTCAAAAGACTTTGTCACTGCGTTTAATCTCATAAGCACAGCAATATCGCTATACTTGTAGTTATTTAGTTTAACTAGATTATAAACTGTTGAAGCTACATATTCTGCTTCGCTATCTTCGTCATACGCTTGATAGTTTTCTACCCTTACGCCGTCTTCGTTGCTAGTCCACAAAACTTTTTCGTTACGAGTTTGATTGTTTTTGATAAGAGTGTTGGCAGATTGCAAAATTTGCTTTGTACTACGATAGTTGCGCTCAAGCTTATAAGATCTACATTCTGGAAAATCTTTCTTAAAGTCCAAAATATTAGCTATATTAGCACCACGCCAACCATAAATACATTGGTCTTCGTCACCTACTACAAAAATATTGCCATCTTTGCCAGCCAGCAATCTAACTATCTGATATTGTACTGTATTGGTATCTTGAAACTCATCGACATGAATATATTGAAACTTTGTGCGATAATAATCCAAAACATCAGGACAAGTGACAAACAACTCATAAGTTTTTGTAAGCAAGTCATCAAAGTCAAGAGCATTGTTATTTTCTAAATTTACTTGATATGCGCTGTATATCTTCATATACAAATCAATATCTTCGGTATATTGATACAACTTTTGATACTCAAGCGGCTTTAGATTGTTATTTTTTGCGTTAGAAATGTGCCACTCTGCCTTTGACATAATCTTTTCGTCAGTTACACCAAGTTTGTTGCAAACTTCTTTTAACGATTTGTCCTTGTCAGAATCGGTATAAATAGAAAAATTGCTATCAAAACCTTTACGATATTCTGTCTCGCGTTTTAGGTTAATTTTGTTTTGCAAAGCTACTATATTTTTACGCAAAATTCTGCAGCACATTGAGTGAAAAGTTGACACCCATAAGTCTGCAGCATCTTCTACCATATTAGACAATCTATCAAGCATTTCTTTGGCTGCTTTGTTAGTAAAAGTGATAGCCAAAATGTTTTTTGCTGATACTTGTTTGTCTTTTATTAAATGTGCTATGCGGTATGTCAAAAGTCTAGTTTTGCCACTACCAGCACCTGCTGTGACAAGCACTGCACCTTCGGTACTCTCTAATGCTTGTTGTTGTTCGTTATTTAAGTCGTTCAAATCAAAATCTTTCATGTTTATGATTATATCAAATAGTAAGATTTTGTACAATCAATTTAGCTAAATAATAATAAATATATTAATTAAAATTATCAGCAAACAATCAAGGCATAAGCGCCCTAACAATTTGATAAAATATAGACACGATGACAGTAATATATGCCATAAATTGCTTAATCACTATTTGCATAGCAATAGTTGTTA
>JAZRSV010000012.1:0-50480 GCA_045651685.1 Clostridia bacterium
TAATAAAAAAAATAAAAATTTTTATTACAAAAAGTTATCCACAATTGTCTTTTTTGAGTAAAAAGATAGCGTTTTTAACCTTTTTTGATACCCTTTATTCTCAAATAAAAAAGTAAAGCGTTTTTATATATATTTTTATAAAAAATTTTTTTATTTTTTGTGTTGTCTTTTTTTTATGCCTATGCTATATATAGTTAAGAAACCAAGAAAGTTATGTTTTTAACACTATATCTTGTGGTTGCTAGTTTATGGAGGGAAAATATGGTAAAAGTAGACAAATCAGTAAAAGTTATCAAGAAAGACGGCACAAAAGAGGCTTATAATGTAGAAAAAGTTATTGCCGCTATTAGCAAAAGTGCTGCTAGAGCTCTTATTACATTTAATGAAGAAGAGCTTAACCAAATAAGAGAGTTTGTAAACGAGCAAATTAGCGCAATGGGTATTAAAGAAATACCTATCCCTATTATGCACAATGTTGTAGAAAAAGCTTTAGAAAAGGTTGACGAAAGAGTTGCAAAGAGCTATAGAGACTATCGCAACTACCGTCAAGATTTTGTAAAAATATTGGACAATGTGTATCGTAAGGTTCAAGCTATTGACTTTATCGGTGACCGTAGCAATGCTAATACAGACAGTACACTTGTTTCTACTAAGAGATGTTTGGGTTGGAACGAACTTAACGGTGAATTTTATAAAAAATTCTTCTTGATGCCAGACGAAAGACAGGCTATGAAAGAAGGTTATATCTATATTCATGACCGTAGCGCAAGACTAGACACCTACAACTGCTGCCTATTTGACCTAGGCAATGTTTTGAGAGGTGGTTTTGAGCTAGGCAACATCAAATATACCGAACCAACAACACTAGCTATATGCTTTAATGTTATTGGTGATGTTATCATGGCGAGTGCATCTCAACAATACGGTGGTTGGACTTGTCCAGAAGTAGACAAAATTTTGGCTCCTTATGCACAAAAGAGCTTTGCAAAATATTGTGACGAGTATCGCACAATTATCGCAGATGTAGAAGGTTTGACATTAACCGAAGAACAACTTGCAACAAAAGCAGAAGAATATGCAACCAAAAAAGTACGCAGAGACTTTGAACAAGGTTTCCAAGCTCTTGAGTACAAACTAAACACTGTAGGTTCTTCTCGTGGTGACTATCCATTTGTCACATTTACTTTTGGTCTAGGTAGTGGCACTTTTGAAAAAATGGCTACAAAAGCTATGCTAAAAGTAAGAGCTGGCGGACAAGGTGCACCTGGCTTTAGAAAAGCAGTATTGTTCCCAAAATTAGTATTTTTGTATGACGAAAATGTACACGGCGCAGGCAAAGAGTTAGAAGAACTATTTGATGCCGCTGTAGAATGTAGCAGACATGCGCAATATCCAGACTACTTAAGCTTAAGTGGTAAAGGTTATATTGCAGATATGTACAAAAAATATGGTAAGGTTATTTCTCCAATGGGTTGTAGAGCCTTCCTTTCTCCATACTGGGAGAGAGGTGGTCAAAAACCAGCTGACGAAAATGACACTCCTGTATTTGTAGGTCGTTTTAACTGTGGCGCAATCACACTTAACCTACCTATGATCTTTATGAAGGCAAAAACCGAAGGTAAAGATTTTTATGAAGTTTATTTGCACTACCTAGAGATGATAAGACATCTTCACCGTAGAACAAAAGATTTCTTGGCAAAACTAAAAGCTGCAAAGAGTCCACTTGCATTTATGGAAGGTGGCCTATATAGAGGCAATCTAAAAGCGACAGATTCTATCGCTCCACTACTAGACTATGCAACATTTAGTTTTGGTTATACAGCTCTTAATGAGTTGCAAAAATTATATAATGGAAAATCTATTGTCGAAGATGGACAATTTGCTATCGAAGTTATGCAATATCTTAACGACTATGTTGCTCGTATCAAAGAAGAAGACAAAATTATGTACGCTATCTATGGTACTCCAGCAGAAAGTTTAATTTCTCTACAAGTAAAACAATTTGTAGAAAAATATGGCGTTATCGAAGGTGTTTCTGATAAAGAATACTTTACTAACAGCTTCCACTGCCATGTAGGTGAACATATTTCTCCTATTCAAAAACAAGACCTAGAAGATCGTTTTTGGGAACTATCAAACGGTGGCAAAATAACTTATACAAAATATCCTATCGATTATAATACCGAAGCTCTAAAAACTATTATCCGCCGTGGTATGGCAAAAGGTTTTTATCAAGGTGTTAATATGGATAAATGTTATTGCGAACACTGTGGTTATGAACAACTTAACATGTCAACCTGTCCAAAATGCGGCAGCACTGACATTACCGAAGTAAACCGTGTTTGTGGTTATCTTGGTTATTCAAAAGTAAAAGGCAGAAGCTTTATGAACGATGGTAAGCTTGCCGAAATTAGAGATAGAGTTTCTATGTAAAAGGGGATGGACAAAACAATGAAATATCACAATATTACTAAAGACGATATGATAAACGGCGACGGCGTAAGAGTAGTTTTGTGGGTGGCTGGTTGTCCACACCATTGCGAGGGTTGTCACAATCAATTTACTTGGGATCTAAACCAAGGTCTTACATTTGATGACAGTGCCAAGCAAGAACTTTTTGCCGAGTTAGACAAAGATTATGTTAATGGTATCACTTTTAGTGGTGGCGACCCACTAATGTGCGAAAACAGACAAGAAATTGGCGAGTTAATACAAGAAATTAGACAAAAGTATCCACACAAGACAATGTGGTTATATACAGGCTTTTGTTGGAATGATATAAAAGACCTACCATTTGTAGCAGACTTGGATGTTGTTATTGATGGCAGATTTGTAAAAGAATTGTATGATCCACAACTACACTGGAAGGGTAGCTCTAACCAAAATGTTATTGATGTAAAACAATCATTAGAGCAAAACACAGTTGTATTATACGAATAAAAATAATAAAAAGCAGGACAAAAAAATAGTCCTGTTTTTTTTGTTATAAAGAAATTATTTGACATCATGGTTATATGGGGTATAATAAATATATATAATATTAATTAATATTATTGTTAGGAGAAACAATGAAAAAATACTTAAAAAAGTTTTTGATTGTTGCGATGCTCATAACAAGTTTGTTAGTAGGTGGTTTGATATATAACAAACGATCTACAGCTTATGCAGATACAAATTTTAGCGGATCATGGTATTATTCACAACTATCTCATCAAGAAAAAACTTTTTATGATGCACTGCGCATTGCATATAATACAGAACAACTTATGTCTGGCAATGCTAGTATAGATGTGTCTGATGCTGGTTATGTTAGCAATTATTTGTCACAAGACGCAATCAAAGATTGTGTGATTAATGGCAACAATAGCATAATGACAAGTTTTGAAAAAGCAAAAACAGCTTTTAGATACGACTTTGCCCAAACATCATTTATAAACTTTGACAAATTGACGCTATCACTTGGTTTAACAGAAGATGCAGGTAGCTCAAAATATGTCGCTATAATTGGTAGTGGCAAAAATAGCAGCTATTTTGCAGAGGGCTATACTTCAAAAGAACAAACATTAAGTTTGTTAGCAACAACCAGCAGCAAAGTAAAAGAAATAATAGTAGAGTTGCAAGCAGAAATTAATTTGCCTAGCAAAATTCGCAAGGCTTATCAAATATTAACTCAAAATACAACTTTTGTACAAGATTATGAAGTAGCAGATGCCAGCAAGGTATATATCAATAGTGCATATGGTTTGCTTACTAACAACAAAGCCAACGCCGAAGGTTATGCTCGCACAATGAGCATGATTCTTAACGAGTTGGGTGTAGCCAATGTTATAGTAAACGGCAATGTTATCTCTTCTGATTTTAATTTGCAAAAACATGTTTATAACTATGTCAACCTAGATGGTGCTTGGTATGGTTTGGATTGCGCATTAGATGATACCGAAACAAAACTAGAGCACACGGGCAATTATCTAAAAGGCGCTCAAGAGTTTTTGGTATCTCACAACATCACAACACCAAATTTTGCTCAAGCGAGCAACTTTGATTATCCAACTCTTGCCAATACTAATTATAACTATAATTGTGATTTTGATATACAAGCATCAACTGTTATGGATATAGGCTTAAAGTTTCACTCAAAATTTACCGTATCTTATAACAACCAAGGTCTAGAAGAACTTGCCAAGAAAGGTTTGTATGTTGTTGTAAGAAATCAAAGTTTAGACGAAGACGAACAACTTGTATGGTCTGATTGGACACTTATTGATCAATACTTTGTAGAAGGCAATGCTTATAACAAAGATTTTTCTACACATTTCGAATACGAAGGCCACGAGTATCTTAACCAATTTGCAATAACAGATGTTAATATTTTAGCAAAAACACCAACAGATTTTGTTGACGAAGATAACTCTGGCGACAATATCTACAACTACAATAAGCTAGTAGACTTTGACCAAAATAATTATTTTATTTGTATGTCTGACCAAATCAAAGGTTCAGCAAAAAATAAAGAAACAAAACCTATGATAGAGTCTGCAACACCAACAACTAGCCAATATTTGTCTCAAGGTGGTGTGTATAATATCTCTATTATTTATGATCAGCCACTAAACTTTAAGCCTGGATATACAGACAAAGATATTAAAGTGACAGTGACATCTAATCCAGTACAAGCTGTCAACAACAGCGTTATCTCAAATATAAAATGGGATCATAGACACACAGTTAGTTTTACTTTTATGCCAACACTTAACTATTATGAACCTTTTTACGAATGTACTTTTGAGATAGAAGGCTTGTATGGCAATGTTTCGCATTTAGCACTTCAATCTGTATCTTATACAGTAATTGCTGATTCGTCATATCAAGGCGAAGCTGCAGAGCTTGACAATTTTTATTATAGTACTAATCCTGTTATTATAAAAAATAAAAACAATACTTACTCACAAGAATCAACTGTTATAGAGTCTAGCCAAGACAACTTGCTACTTGTTAACTCTGCAATATCTACCACAACTATAGATGGTATAAACAGTTTGATAAAATTAGATCTTGGTACAGACCAAGCCAACATCAATGTGTACAATCTAAAGTTGTACTTAAGTGGTTTGCAAGTACAGCCAAGCACAAACTCAACAATTATATTCACTTATCCAGACAATACCCGTCATAGCAACAAACAATACTGCTTGTATTATTTTGATACTAATGGTATAACTCTTACCCCAAGCAAAATCAACCTAACAGCAACAGCATACGGTTTGGTATCAGTTGTAAACAAAGTTGGTTTGTTTGCAGTGGTAGAAGTTGATAGTGGTATAGGCGCAGCTGCAAAAAATCTTTTTGTAAGTTGTGATGATAACGGTACAATAAGCGATGTCGGTTATAACGCAATGACCGGAAGTAAAACCTTTACAATAACTCCAAATAGTGGATATCGCATTTTCAAAATTTCACTAAACAACAATAACATTGCATTAGATGAGGCACAATTAGCACAACCTTCTTGTGATATCACTATTGATATTGCATCACTAACAAGCAATAATGATTTGAGAGTAGAGTTTAAGGCAAATGATACACTAGCAACTAATCCTAATACAACAATGTTTAATCAAAAACATTATAACCAAACACCAGTTATAGTAAGACAACCACAAGGTACAACTATTACAAAGGGCAAAACTTTGACATTGTCTGTAGACTGTTATACCAATAGCTATGCAGAACTAACATATCAATGGTACAAAGACGGTCAAATTATCGAAGGCGCTACACAAAGCACATATTCTACAAGAGTAGTACAACAAACTCAAGGTGAATATTATGTAAAAATAACATCTAGCATAGATGGTAGCACACTTACAGTAGATAGCGTGACTTGCAAAGTTAACCTAAATAACTATCTTGTTGTATGGGCATTGTCAATATTCTTTGTGATAGTAGTTGTTGTATCACTATTTGTGTTAATAATGACCAAAAAGTTTAATATACCAACAGTAAAAAGCGAATAAAAAATTGTTTTTATAAAGGTAAAAAAATGATTTATTTTGTAAGACATGGTCAAACCGAATGGAACAATATTGGACGCATTCAAGGCCACATAGATATCGAACTAAACAAACAGGGCATAGAGCAAGCTTTGATTGTTAAAGAAAAATTAAAAGATGTTAAGTTTGACAAAGTATTTTCTAGTCCACTAACAAGAGCTGTACAAACTGCACAAATAATTTGTGACAATGAAGTTGTTGTTGATGAAAGATTAAAAGAAAGATACAATGGCGAGCTCGAAGGTAAGTTTAAGGATGAGATAAAAGTATATCCCGACTTTAATGATCCTAACGAAACAAGATGTGGTATAGAATCGATAACCAGTTTTAGAAACAGAATTAAAGATTTTATAGACGAAATGGTGACAAAATATAAAGGTCAAAATATTTTAGTTGCTACACATGCAGGTATTTGTATTTATGTAAGATGTTATTTTGAGGGAGAGCCAAAAGATAATAATTATGAAAATTACAAATTAAAAAACTGCGAAGTGTTAGCTTATCAAAATTAAATATGTTGAGTATGATGTTATCAAACAATTTTTATAGGTTGTTTGATATATAAATATTTTTATTAAAATAACCATAAAAAAAAGGAACTCTATTAAAAACAATAGAGTTCTTTTTTTTGTTATTAGAGTTGTTAGTCTACTATGCTTGCTGCGCCAACTATGCCGCTGTGCAATACAGTTGGGGTAGATACTATAATATCGCTAGCACCACCATACATTTTTTGCTTTAGATATTGAGAGATAGGGTCAGTAATTGTTTTGCCTTGACCAGCTATTGCTCCACCAAATATTATTGTGCTTGGTCTTAACAAGTTGGCCATGTTTGTCACGCCTATACATAGTTTTTCGATATAGTCGGTTGCCAATTTGCTAGCAAGGTCATCTTTGTCTTTGTACGCTTCAAAGATGTCTCTTACTTCTACATTTTCTAGCTTGTTTAGAGTGCTATTTGGGTAGTTGCCTTTTTCTTCGTGATAGTTTGAGATAATGGCATTTTTTGACACATATGTCTCTAAACATCCACATCTACCACATACACATTGTTTGCCATTAAAGTCAATAACAACATGGCCTATTTCACATTCGCCACCAGCAGGTGTTTCAAAAACTTTGCCATCAACGATAGCTCCAAGGCCAACACCCGTACCTAGAGTGATAACTGCAAGGTTTTTGTCGCCTTTGTATTTTCCATATTTATATTCTGCCACTGCTGCAGCATTAGCGTCGTTGATCGTGCAAATTTTTGTGTTAAAATGTTTTTTGATTTTTGAGATTAGGTCATAGTTTTTTACATTGAGATTGGCCGCAAATCTAATACTACCATCTGTCTTTTTGACAGCTCCAGGAAAGCCTATGCCTATACCTTGTATATCTTTTACTTTTAGGCTGTGACCGTCAAGTAAAATTTTTATCATGCTTACAATATCGTTTACTAGATCTTCTTTATCTGTAGCTGTAGGTCTTTTTATATGGCTAATAACTTCGCCAGTTTTTAGATTTACAAGGCCGATTTTTGTACCGGTTGCGCCGATATCTACACCAATACTTACCATTTGTGTACTCCTAAATATTAATTGTTTTTATATTTATATTTTAATAATACCATATTTATTTTGATTTGATAAATAAAATTAACCTAAAAGTATTTTGAAGTTTTTGTTTGTTGTATTATACTAGTGATGATAACTTCGACCCATGTTGGTCGAAATAAAAAAAGGATTACTTATGAAATTAACATTTTTGGGCACTGGCTGTGCATGGACAAAAAGAGGTTGTGCTAGTTATCTAATAAACAACAACATTATGGTTGACCCCGGCTTTGGCAGTATCAAACAACTACTTCGCAGTGATGACAAACTTTTGCACCACGAAAAAATCGAAAGAATTGACCTAATACTAATAACGCACTTTCACTCTGATCACTTCTTTGATATACCATATATTTTACAAAAATGTGCAATAGGCAAATATGCAGATCAAAAGCTAGTTATTATAAGCCCTCCTGGTGGCAAAGAAAAAATACAACAACTTTGCAAACTAGGTCTTGGCGATAGACAATATAACAAAATTAACTTTGAAGAGTATTGTGTTTTTCACGAAGCAAGCAATATGGCCAAGTTTACATTTAGAGATCTTGAGATTACATGTGTAGAGCTAGACCATTATGACACTCCAGACTATGGTTATATGATAAAAGAGCCTAGTGGTAGAGTTATTAGCTTTAGTGGTGACACAGTCATGACTGATAATGTTATGTATATGGCAGACAATAGTGATGTATTTGTTCTTGATATGGCAAACAGTAAAAAAGAAAAATCACACTACAACATTGTCGAAGGTATCGAGCTTATGAAACAATACCGTGGCAAATGCTGCATCATACCTGCCCACCTAACAAGTCAAGCAATTGACTATTGCCGTGACAAAATACACTTGCCATATGACCTAATGGTTATCGATACTGATGACAAATTGCCATATGATTATGAGATCAAAAACAAATCTCAATTTTTTGACATTGACAAAAACTTTACATTTGATGTTATTAAGTTTAACTATATGCGTGGCGAAAATATAACTTTGCGCTTGAGCGAAACCAAAATGCCAGACATGGAGAGAGAAATTTCTCCAAGATATATGTTTGATGTGCTTAGCAAAGATGGCAAACTTATCGGCAAACTAGAGTACAGAGTAGGCAATAGTTTGTTTACACAATACAATGGTAGTGTGACATATGAGTTTGCTCCAGATATCGACACAAGAACTATTATCGAAAGTTTTGATGCGTTAAAACCAGTTGCACAACATCACAAACAACGCGTTATTTACTTTGCAACATCTACAGACGATATGCCTATGAGAAAGATTTTTGAGATGATGGGTTCTACCTTAAAGGGTATTAGATACATCACAACCGAAGAAGAAAAACTAATGGTAAAAAACGGAGATGTAGAGCATTGTATCTATGAGTTAGAAACAGGCTATACACCAAGTGCGTTTGAAGAGTAAAAAATAAAACAACCTAAAATTTTAGGTTGTTTTTTTTGTTTAATTTTCTTCACATAGAGCGATGCACTCTTGTAGTGTTCTTGCAAGAGCTTTTAGTTTGTCATAATTGTCTGCATTGTTTGTGATAGCACAGTTAACTTCTAACTGTATTGCCCAGATATTAAAAGATTGTGCAAAGGTTGCTGCGATTGATGGATATCTACCACAAAATGGTTTATCTACATTAACCTTAAAACCTGCCTTGGTCAATTTTTCTACAATACTGTCATACAACTTTTCGTTAGTTTTTATATTGTCGCCAAGATTAATACCAAAGTTGACATCACAATCAGATGTTTCTGGTATGCCGTGTAAGTCGATAAGGTATTTTATACCATATTGTTTGATAAGATAAACAATTTCGTCTTTGTAGCTACTACGAATATCAAAGTTGGCATCATCAAAAATGTTTTTTGTTTTGATGATCAAATTTGCATCAGATATTTGTTGTAGCAAAAGTGCAAGTCTAGCGCTGCCAATTTCTGCTTCTTTTGGTTTGCCAAGACGAGTTTGTCCTACGCCGTGTGGGGCAGATAGTAGTACCTTACTGTCAAAATTGCGCATAACAGTAAAACCACTCTTATAAGTGTCAGAATCTATATAAGGTTTTGACAAAGATAAAAAATCTTTAAATGTTAACTTTTCCATATTTTTATTATAACAAAAGCGATATTATTTGGCAATAAAATTGCAAAGTTAATATGATGTGTAAAATAAAAATATACAAATTTGCTTTTAATAAACATTGCCTTGTGCTACAATGTAAATGTTATTAAAAGGACTAATATTTATGGAAAAACAAGACATAAGAACTTTGTATCAACAATATAAAACACTTGATGGCAAAAAGGTTGTCGTAGGTGGTTGGGTTAGAAGCGTAAGAGATGTAAAAGAATTTGGCTTTATTGACCTAAACGATGGTACTGCTTTTAGAGGTGTACAAATAGTTTTTACTAAAGAAAATTGCGCCAACTACGAAGAAATATCAAAACTAAACGCTGGCTCTAGTATGCTATGTAGTGGTACTTTGGTTGTGACCCCAGAAAACAAACAACCATTTGAGATAAAAGCTGATAGTGTAGAGATTGTTTCTGCAACTGACAACGAATATCCTTTGCAAAAAAAGAGACACTCTATCGAGTTTTTGAGAGAAATTGCATACTTGCGTCCAAGAACAAATTTGTTTAACGCTGTATTTAGAGTAAGAAGCAAAACTGCTTTTGCAATACATCAATTTTTTAACGAAAGAAACTTTGTTTATACTCACACCCCAATTATCACAGGTGCTGACTGTGAGGGTGGTAGTGATGTATTTAGAGTGACAACACACAACTTTTATGACAAAAAAGAAATGGAAAAAGCAACTCCAGAAACAGACTTCTTTGGTAAAAATGTTTTCTTAACACCAACAGGCCAGTTAGAGGGTGAAGCTCTAGCATTAGCTTTTTCAAAAATTTATACATTTGGCCCTACATTCCGTTCAGAAAATAGCAACACAACAAGACATGCTAGCGAATTTTGGATGATAGAACCAGAAATGGCTTTTTATAACTTGCAAGACACAATGACTCTTATAGAAGAAATGGTAAAATATCTTATCAACTATCTTCTAAAAAATTGTGCCGAAGAGTTAGAATTCTTTAACAACTTTGTTGATAGAGGTTTGTTAGAGAGACTAAACCATATAGTAAATAGCGACTTTGTAAGAGTCACTTATACTCAAGCTATCGAACAACTAATGCCATATAACGATCAATTCGAATATAAGGTAGAATGGGGTTGTGATATGCAAAGTGAGCACGAGAGATTTTTAACCGAGCATATATACAAAAAACCAGTATTTGTCACCGACTATCCAAAAGATATTAAGGCATTTTATATGCGTGTTAATGATGATGAAAAAACTGTTGCTGCTTGCGACTTGCTTGTACCTGGCGTTGGCGAAATGGTTGGTGGTAGTCAAAGAGAAGAAAGATTAGAAAAACTACAAGAACAAATGGCTTGTCGTGGTCTAAAAGAAGAAGACTACTGGTGGTACATGAATTTGCGTAAATACGGCAGTGTAGTTCATAGCGGTTTTGGTCTTGGCTTTGAGAGATTTTTGATGTATGTGACTGGTGTTAATAACATTAGAGATGTTCAAATTTTCCCTCGCACACCAAAAAACTGCAACTATTAATATAAAAAAATAAAACCTACCAATTTGGTAGGTTTTTTTATTATTCTACGATATGAATTTTGATTAAGTTGGTTTTGCCCATTTTGTCTACTGGTATACCAGAAGTAATTATTATTGTATCTCCAGGTTTTGCAACTTTTAATTCTTTTGCTATTTCGTTAGCTCTCTTTATCATATCATCGGTAGTTGGTATTGGTGGACATACTACAGGTATTGCTCCCCAGCAGAAAGACATTTTTTGGTAAACATCTTCTTCAGTAGTAAGAACAACAATTTTGCAACCAGGTCTATTGCAAGAAATAGATTTTGCAGAGTTGCCCATGTGAGAAAAGCATAGTATTGCTTTTGCCTTTAGTGCAAAAGAAGTACTGCAAGCAGAATAAGAAATAGCATCTCTCATAGTGTAGATAGGATTTTTTGCAAATCTCTTTTCGTAATGAACTACTTTTTCTGCAGCTTTTGCTATGTCAGCCATAGTTTTTACAGCTTCGACAGGGTATTTACCACTGGCAGATTCGCCAGACAACATTATAGAACTTGTACCATCATATATCGCGTTAGCTACATCTGTAGTTTCGGCACGAGTTGGACGGCGCTTTTCTATCATTGATTCTAACATCTCTGTAGCAACGATAACATACTTGCCATTTTTGACAGTCTTTTTAATAATGTCTTTTTGCACAAAAGGTATTTGTTCGATAGGTATTTCGGTACCCATGTCTCCACGAGCTACCATAATGCCATCGCATACATCTATTATTTCTTCTAAATTTTTGATACCTTCTAAACTTTCGATTTTGGCGATAATTTCTGGGTTGCCACCAAACTCTTGCAAAAGACTACGAATTTGCAAAATATCATCTTGACAGTTAACAAAAGAACAAGCAATAGCTTCGGCATTGTTTTCTACTGCAAATTTGATATGTTCTCTATCGACATCATTGATATATGGTATTTCTAGAGGTACATGTGGTATAGCAATGCTCTTATTGTTGCTCAACTCGCCACCAACGACAACTTTACAAACAACATCAGTTGCGGTCACTTCTGTTATTTTTAATTTTAGCAAGCCGTTGTTAGCATAAATAAATTTGCCAACCTTTGCAATGTCAACAAGTTTAGGAAATCTCAAACCAACTTGTGTTTCGTCGCCTTCTACATCTCTTTTTGTAAAGGTAAAAGTCTTACCTTTTTTAAGTAGAACTTTGCCATCTTTGAAAGTAGCAATTCTAACTTCTGGACCACGAGTATCTACCATTATTGCACATGGGACATTAAGGTCTTGTCTTGCCTTTTTTACTGTGTCGATAAGTTTTTGGTGATATTCTAGAGAACCGTGACTCATGTTAAGTCTTGCTACATTCATGCCACTTTTTATCATTTGGCAAATTGTTTTGTAGCTTTCGCTAGAAGGACCAAGGGTACAAATAATTTTTGTTTTTTGCATATGAGGTTCCTTTTTTATATTTATTTTACGATACAATTATACAAGTTTTATAAAAATTTTGCTACTTTTTTGATACTAAAAAAATAATATTTGCATTTTTAATGCATTTTTTTGTTTACATTTAGAAAAAAAATATATATACTCTAAATATAAATAAAAAAATATTGGATAAAACCTAGAAAAATAGGGCAGTTTTTGCAAAAACTAATTATCCAACCGAATGTTCGGTCTATAAAATAAGGAGACTTAATTTTTATGAAAAAGCAAATGATTTATAAAGAAGTTTTGGCAATGCTTAATGATGGTGTGGAGTATAAGGCTATCACCCTTGCAGAAGTTGCAAGAAAATGTAACATGGGCAAGAGTACCCTTTACGAATATTTTGAGAGCAAAGACGATATGGTATTTAATAGCATCATCTACTATGCTAACAAAATGTTAAAGTTCTTTTCTCAAAGTTTTAAGATTACAACATACGAACCAACTTTGAGAGTGTGGGTAAAATCAATGATCGTATGTATGAAGTCAAACAAGTGGATGGTTTTGCCATGGACATTCCAATCATACATCACATATCTTAACGACGAAGACTCTGCAAAAATTGCAGACTTATTAGAGAAGAGCCAAAACCTTATCATAAAACTTCTTAACGCAATTGCAAAGCGTGGTCTTAACGAAGGATACTTGAGCAATGTTGATGAAAATTCTGTTAACTTTGCTTACTATGGTGCTATTGGTACTTTAGCTGAATATGTTGATCAAGAATATGATTACAATTCTGAAGAAGGTATCGCTCTAGTTGATTTGGTTATGGAGCAAATTACTAAACAAATGCAATAATAAAAAACAAAAAAAATAAAAGTGTTACAATTTTGTAACACTTTTTTATTTTTTAATTATTTGATAAGCTAGCACGCTTTTCTCTTCTTTCTTGCAACACCTTACTAATTTGATCGACAGGTTTGCTTTCAAAAAAGTCTGCGACATTTTCGAATACTTCTTCGTGATTGGTGTCGTGTATGATTTCGTTTCTTGCGCCTTCATACAATTTCATAGCAACCTTTAAGTCGTGCTCTTTGAAAACTCTATATAGTTTAATAACCAATTTACCCATTTTACTTACTGGGTCATCTTTACCAGAAAGTAGCAATATTGGCAAGTGGTCGTCTATTTTTGACAAATTAGAATTTTTGAATACAAATTTTAACGCAGAGAACAAATCATCATAAAACTTTGCACTAAATGATCTAGCACATTGTGGATCGCTATAATACTCTTGAGTTAAAACCTTGTCACTATTTTTCCAAGAACCATTGTCGTGGAATTTTTTGTTATAGTGTACAAAAGAAAGTTTTTCGACAAGTTTTGCTGGGGCATCATCACCCTTAAACTTTGCTGTAATTTTGGCAACGAAATGAGCAAATTTTGCATCTTGTCTTTTCATATAAGAGCTACCAGACAATACAACTCTATCATATAAGTTGCAGGTCTCAATTAGGTGTATCGCCAAGAATGAACCGTAGCTGTGTCCAAATAGATATAATGGTAGGTTGTATTCTTCTTTTAACATTTGCGCAAAGAACTTTTCGTCTTGGACAGTGTCAAAAAAGACATTGCCGCCTTTGTATTTGCCAATGTTATCGTTGGCGCCGGCAGTTTTGCCATGACCTCTGTGGTCATCTGCAAAAACTATAAAGCCGCGCTTGTTTAGATATTTTGCAAATTCGTCATATCTAGTAGCATGCTCTGCCATACCATGAATTATTTGAACTACACCCTTTGGTGCTTTAACATTATCCCATAGGTAACAATATATTTTGTTGCCATCAAAGGATTTAATAACCTTTTCTATCATATTGTTCCTTATCTTTTATAAAAATTTTTTATTTGTTTTCTTCTTCTCTTACTCTTTTGTCAAGAGCTTCGTAAACTGCTAGAGTACCGATGTCTACACATTCTTTATCAGTTGCATAAACATGTACTGGTTGACGCTTGTATAACCAGCTCAAGTAGTTTCCTGGAGAATCTTTGTTGTTGCCTTCGTCAAGATATTGTTTAATCTTTCTGGCAGTTTCTTTTTGATAAATATAAAAAGCTAATACTCTCAAATTGCTCTTTGGCTCTTGAGGTTTTTCTTGCATTTCGATAAGAACATTGTTCTCGTCTACAATACCTACGCCAAATTGTTTTAGATATTCTCTATCATTAACAACATCGGCGATACAGCAGTCTGTACCAACTTGTTTGTAGTAGTCATAAAAATCTTTTAGCTCAAACTTAAAGTAGTGGTCACCAGCTAGAACCATGATGTCATCATCGATATTGCATTTGTTAATAGCAAATTGCAAATCACCAATTGCACCAAGTCTGTCTTCGTTTGATGTAGTACCATCATTAAGAAGAGTAATTTTTTTGTTGCCTTTATATGTTTTTGTCCACTCTAAAAAGTTGTTATAAAAGCGATCGTTGCTGATTAAAATTGCTTCGTCAATCTCGTCAATTTTATCAATTTTGTTAAATAACAAATCCATCAAAGGTTGATCATTGATTGTTAACAACGCTTTTGGTTTGTCTTTTGTTAGAGGATACAATCTTACTGCGTATCCTGCAAGAAGCACTATTGCTTTCATTTAATTTCTCCTTAAAATTTTTTAGATTGTTTCGTATGCATTAAGATCGTTAGGGATCTCAATGAACAGGTTAGCTCCGTATTCGACAAGCTTTGTTTTGATTGTTTGAGTACGATAAACAGTCCAGTCATCAATTATAAGTTCGTTGTAAGTGTTAAACAAATGAATGTAGCCACTTTTGTTGATGCCAAACTCATAAGCATAAGAAGAATAATATGTTCCATCTGGTCTAGTAATAGTGTCGCTGTAGTTCATATTATACAATTTTTGCTTTAGTAGATAGTAATACTCTTTTTCGTAAACTTTCTCGCCAATTTCTTCGATAGCTTCTTGGTCGATGTTAGCGTATAGCTTATTAAGGGTTTCTTCTCTTGGGTAGATACCAGTATATAAAGTTTTTGTTTTGGTGGTACTACCACTTGCAACATCGTAGACAGAGACATATTTCCAACCATTGTATAGTATAACAGTTTCTGAACTTATCTCTTGGCTTCCCACAGAAGTTATGGTTTCTGTTTGGCAATAGTAGTTGTTTTGAAAGTTACCTACTGTTGTCTTTATTGTAATTGTCTCGGTAGTGTTGAGTTGAGGGTAGTTATTTTCTATAACGGTCTCGTAGTTAGCTGTTAGCTGATAGGTGCCTACCTTTGCCTTGTTGTACTCGGTAGTCATGTCTTCGGCAGTTTTGAGGCTAGCTGCGTATGGTACGCTGTCTAGTCCACCTTTGCCACAGCCGGCGATGCAAATAACCAACATCAATGCCATCACTATGGATAAAAATTTCTTTTTCATACTGATCCTTAATAAATAGTTTTTTTGTTTGCTATTGACAAAAATTTTTGGTATGGTTTTTATCAAAAAAATCGGTCACTTTTCTACTATATATAGTATAGATTTGATTTGAAATATAGTCAAATAAATTTGACTAAAAATGTACATCAAAAGCTATTTTTATATACCCTTGTGAGCCGATAGTTTTATTATTTGATTAAAGTTGTCATCGTCTGCGGTTATGTTCTTTTTTATCTCGCCACACTTGGTGCATTTGTAGATAATTTGATAACCTTTTTTGTTTTTTTCGATGCCTATTGGTTGCAACAAACCACGGCATTGATTTTGCCTATCTCCAGGATAATTGTCGACATGTAAACTGTACAAACAGTGTGGGCAGTGATCTCTAGAAGTATAGCCTAGAGGCAAAATTTCTTTATTGCAGTTTTGGCATACAAAACCTTGATCTAATTTTGTAAAATGTTTTTGTTCTTCCATATTTTTATACTATCAAATTTGCAATAAACTGTAAACCATATCAATATAATTGACAAAATTTTGTCAAATTGATATACCATAAATATAGTATTAATATATAATTAACATTATTTTGACACAACCTAAAATTAAAAGATTAGTAGGTAATATTTATGACAAAAATAAAACTAAAAAACTTAATATTATCTTTTTGTTTGATGCTTGCAGTTATGTTTAGTATAAGCACCGCAACCTTTGCTTATGCAGATGCAGAAACAATTGTTGCAACTGGTACAGGTTCGACAGCCAACTCGTTGGGTGTTGCTACAGAGACAGTCACTGCTTATGGTTCATTTGGTTTTGACATACCAGCTAGCGAAGAGCAAAGCGAGATAAGTGTAAGAATTTTTGATGAGAGCGATGTAGAATATAATGTTGTCGATTGTGCTGATGGTGAGTATGAAAAAGAATATAACTTTGCATCTGGACCTATCAAAACTATAAAATACAACTCTAGCGAATATATTGTTGTTGCAGAGCGTGGACATATTGGTAATTTTACTTTTAAGTATCTAGCAGATGTGACAAGGGTAGACTCTTCTACATACTCAACTGATCTTGCCTATGCGATGACAACATTTGTCGATAGAGGTATTTTACTTTCTACCAGAACAATATCTGTTTATCAAAACAGCACCTTGTCAGAGTCTACATTAAGAAGCTATTTGGTAGAGGCAAAACACGATGGACAAATAGTAGATCTTACAAATGTTGTTATTGATACCAGCGAATTGCAACTAAATGTTATAGGTTTGTCATATGTTAATTATACATTGTCATATGGCGGCAATAACTACAAAACAACGCTAGAAGTTAATGTGACTAGAGACTTGTCAATGTTTGAGATAGAATTTTTGGATGACAATGTATCTGTCGAAGGTACAGTGGCTAATCCATACAATTTTGGTCAAACACAACCAAACTCTAGTGTTGAGTTTTATATCAGTGTCAATGATACATCTATAGAAATTATACCAACAATAACTTTTAACAAAGAAGGTTTTTCTTATAATATTTATGATCAAAGCGCTGGTGTAAATGGTGTAAGAATTATTGCTCCACAAGATTTTCAAGAGACTGTGACAGGTACACTTACAATTATTGGCAGAGACGAAAATATTGGTACAAAAACATTTGTATTTACTATTACTTACAAAGTGACAACTCCACCTACAATAGAGTTTGTGACTGACGAAATTTTGACCATTAACAAAAAGACACCTGTTGATGAGATAGAGCAATTACTTCGCGAACAGGTTGCTCACATTGTAGAGTACAATGGTACTTTTGTAGACGAAGCTATTGAAGATACTTCAAAGCTACGCATCACATATGATATGTTAGACAATGCTATCTCTGGTACTTATACAGCTACATACAAATATACAAGCGAAATTAGTGGTGAAGAAGCAACTGCTACATTTACATTTGAACTTATTAACCAAGGTCCAGAAATTGACACAGTGACAATGGAGACAACAGAAGTAATAGCTAACAATGCACAGCTTGCTCCTGGCACACAAGTAAAAATAAAAATATCAGCATACGACACTGACGAAGATGCTATTAGCTATTATGTAGTAGTCAATACTGGTATTATTATTGAAGACGCTGTCGATACAAGTTTGTACACTTATACACCTAATAGCAAATATGTTGGCACAGTCACTTTTACAGCATATTGTGTAGATGAAGAAAATCAAGAAAGTGACCAAGTGACTCTTACTGTAAGATATGTAGACACACAAGCTCCTACAATAACTTTTACAGATGATGTTGTTAATGCATCTGGTGCGTATAACTTGCACCTTGACAAAAACAAAGAAATTTGGTTTGTATCATATATTAGCAAAGTAGACGATAATGTAGATACAATTGCAAACAACCAAGTACAAATAACTTCTACTGGCTTTAATCTAACTTCAAACAGAGCAATTTTTGAAAAGACAGGTCGTTATTCTGTCATATATACAGTAAAAGACTCAAGCAATAACGAAACAAAATATACAGTAAACATCATAATAAACAACTCTAAACCAATTGCTTATGATGTAGACGGCGGCATTCATGCATATGGCACACAGGTTATTATTAACCTTGCTAGTCATATCGAAGATGCAGACAACGACTCTCTAAATTATTATAGAGATGGCGTAGTATTTGACCAAAATGATTATGCAGTGTCAGTTATGCCAGCTGGCAAAGAAAACGATATGGCATATTGCCAAGCAAATCCACTTCATATCAGACACATTAGTTTGGACATGAATACTGGCAAACTTACATTAAGACCTGGCATAAAATTTGTTGGAACTCTAAAGCTACAATATCATGTGCAAGATCTTGACAACGAAGTTAGCGAGATAAAAAATATTACAATTAACTTTATAGACAATGTTGCTCCAGAAGTGACACGCTCTAACTTAAGAAATAACTTTGTTATAAACAAAAGCCAAGGTTATAGCAAAACAGGTTTTTATAATGTTTATGATGCGATTGATGGTGACAATGTGACAACAACTGTCACTATTACCAACCTAGACACAAACAAACAAGTAGATGACATAGACTTTTCTAGAGAAGGTAGATATCGCTTTGATTATAGCTTTAAGGATCAATCACCAAACTCTATACCAGCTACAGTAAGTATTGAAGTAAATGTGACAAAAGGATCTCAACCAGTTATAACTCTTACTGCTGATAGTGCTACTATAGAAAAAGGCGTAAGATTTAGTATCTTTGACTATATCTATTCTATAACAGACGAAGAAGACGGCGTAATAACAACTGGTTTTGAGAGTCTTTATCATGATGGTGCGTTGCAAATGTCTCGCATACCAACTTCAGAAGAAATTGGTGTATACACAGTATCAATGCGTTTCTTTGATAGTGATGGCAATATGTCAGATACAATAACATTTACTTTGCATGTAGAAAAACCTGCTAGCATTTCTCCACTATACTTTATAGCTGGTGGTGCAGCGCTTGCTGGTGCAATTTTGATACTTGTTATAGCAATGGCTGTAAGAAAATCAAAAATGAGAATATAAAAAAGGGAGTCAAAATATTTATGATTTTAGATCAAATAAAACAAGCTAATGTTCAAGCAATGAAAGATCATGACAAAACAGCTCGTGGTATATATAGCGTAGTTATGAACAAAGCAATGCAAATGACAATTGCAAAAAGAGAAAAAGGCGAAGAACTTGCCGATGCAGATATGGTAGCAATTTTGCAAAAAACTATAAAAGAGCTTGGCGACGAAGCCGAAAACTACAAAAAAGCAAACAAGATGGAGCAATATGAAGAAATAATTGCTCAATCAAAACTTATCGAAAGTTATTTGCCAAAAATGCTAGACGAGGGCGAAATATACAATATTATCGCAGCGCTAGAAGACAAAAGCATACCTTCTGTTATGAAAACTTTTAAGGCAAATTATGCTGGCAAATGTGACATGAGAATGGTTCAAGAAGTTTTGAAAAAGTTTTAATAAACTAGCAATATGATTTTATTTAAGATTAGAGCAGAAATGTTCTAATCTTTTTTATATCAAGGCAAAATATTTTTGTTAAAAATATCAAAAAACCAAAAAGATGTGTTATAATGTAAAAAACAAAAGGATTGTTGTATGGAAGAACTTTTAGATACTTTTGATATTAATGGCAATTTTGTAGGCATCAAACCAAGAAGCTTTTGCCACAGTGAAAATCCTGGGGTATATCACAAAGTTGTGTGGATTTGGATTGTTAATTCAAAGGGCGAAATTTTGGTTCAAAAAAGAGCCAAAACAAAAAAGAAAAGTCCTTGCAAATGGGATATGCCATCAGCAGGACATATTGACGCCGGTGAAACTTGCCTAACAGGTTGTATTAGAGAAACTTACGAAGAACTTGGTATCAAAGCAGAAGAAAAAGACTTTATCTTTTTGCAAGAGTTTGTTAACCAGCGTGGTTGGGAGCTAGCGCAAGTTTATCTATTAAAAAAAGATATTGATACAAAAGATATCAAACTGCAAGCCGAAGAAGTAGAATGTGTAAAATGGCTACCTTATAATGACTTTGTCTCTTTGCTTTATTCTGATGATTTTTGCAATCATGCCAAAGAATACAAAGATTGGGTTAGTCAAATTTTCAAAAGTTAAATAAAAAAAGAATACAAAATAAGTATTCTTTTTTTTATTGTCATAAATGGTAGATATATTACAATTGTTTTTTTATAGTGTTATTTTGTTTTTTGCCAAATAATAATCAAGTATATTGACGGCTCTAGTGTTAATTAATTGTTTGTTGTCTCTAAGGTAAGTGCTTTGAGACATGTAGTCTGCATAGTGTAGCAATATAAGTAGCTTAAAGTTGTTTGGACCTATTTTTTTTATCAGGTCAAAAACATACTCTGTTGTCATGCGACTTGTACCATCATTAGTTTTGTATGTCTTTATATATCTAAAAAATTCGTGATGCTGTATTATAGTAAATATTTGCTTTTTATCTTTTTTATCAACACCAAATCTTGTTAAAATTTTTGGAGCTAGTTTTGCCGAAAATTTTGCATGATTTGTAAAGCGATATATTTTGCTTTTTAGATTGTTTCGAAGGGCTATAGGTTTGCCAATGTCATGAAGCAACGATGCCCAAAGCAAAATCTTTTTGTCATGATCTTTTATGTTTGGCATAAGAGCAATATTTTTTATTGCGTGCAAAATATGTTGGTCTACAGTGTAGCAGTGGTGCAAGTTTTTTTGATCTAGATTGATCGTTGGCAAAAACTCTGGCAACAACTGACCCAAAAGGCCAACGCTATGCATATCTGCAAAGATAGATATTATGTCTTGATGTAGCATGATATTTTCAAAATCTTGACACAAACTATCGCTAGGTGCAATGTTGTACTTTATTAAGATATTGCAAAATAAGGTTTGATCATATTTCATATTGTTTATCCTAATATTAGTATAACATATAAAACAAAATACAAAAAACATTTAACAAAAATTGCCTTCTTATACATATATTTTTTTAGGAGGTGTTTTTTTTGTGGAAATAAAAGATTTACCATATACCAACAGGCAAGATTATCCCGAAATTGTAATAGAAGAGCCCAACCTAAAGTGGGCAGCTATTTTACAAAATCTTTATGCTGGTTGCGAGTCAGAAACTGCAGCAGTGCTTGGTTATATATTTGATAGCTATATCACAAAAAATAAAGAAAAAGAAATAGCAAAACTTTTTATTGATATTGCAATTGTAGAGATGGAGCATCATAGCAAACTTGCCGATGCTATTGTTAAGTTGGGTGGTACGCCTTATTATTGCAATAGTCAAGGTGTGCCGTTTAGTATAAAATGCGTAGGCCAAAGTACCAACTTAAAGCAAATATTGTTAAAAAGTATTGATGCCGAAGAGCGTGCAATACAAGCATATCTAAAAGCAAAACAAGCAATTGATAACGAAAGCATACAACAACTATTAAACAGAATAATTGAAGATGAAAAATTGCACAAAAGCAGTTTAGAAAGTGTATTTGAATACATATCATTTTATAAATAAAAAATAAGGCCTATTTAGTAGGCTTTATTTTTTTCGAGTTGACTAAACATATTTTATATAGTACACTTATACAGTATAAAAATAATAGAGGTATGTATGTTACAAGTTATAGATGTAGGACTAAATTTTGGTAGCAGAAAGTTGTTTTCTGAAGTTAACCTAAAATTTACTAAAGGCAACTGTTATGGTATTATTGGCGCTAACGGCGCTGGTAAGTCAACCTTTTTGAAATTATTATCAGGCGAATTAGAAACAACCAAAGGCGAAATTGTTATTGGTAAGAATGAGCGTATGTCTGTTTTGGAACAAAACCAAAACAAATATGACGAAGAAACAGTTTTGCGTACAGTGCTTTTGGGACACAAACGCCTTATGGAGATCGCTGACGAAAAAGATGCTTTGTATGCAAAGCCAGACTTTAATGACGAAGACGGTATCAGAGCTGGTGAGCTTGAACAAGAGTTTTTGGATCTTGGCGGCTGGGAGGCAGAAGGCAATGCAGAAACTTTGTTAAGCGATATCGGCATACCACAAGAGTTGTTTTATGAACAAATGAAAAATGTTGATCCAAAGTTAAAGGTTAAGGTATTACTTGCACAAGCATTGTTTGACAATCCTGACATACTTATTTTGGACGAGCCAACTAACAACCTTGATGTAAAGACAATCGCTTGGTTAGAAAACTTTTTGATCAACTTTGAAAACACAATTATTACAGTTTCTCACAATAGACACTTTCTAAACAAAGTTTGTACACATATCTGTGATGTAGACTTTGGTAAGATCAATATATATTTTGGTAACTATGATTTCTGGTATGAGACAAGCCAACTTATTTTGCGTCAACAAAAAGAAGCTAACAAAAAACTAGAAGCTCGTGCAAAAGAATTGCAAGAGTTCATTGCCAGATTTAGCGCAAACGCATCAAAGAGTAAGCAAGCAACAAGCAGAAAGAGAGAGTTGGAAAAAATCACTCTAGAAGATATCAAACCATCTTCTCGTAGATATCCTTATATTGACTTTAAGTTTGAAAGACCTATCGGCAACGATGTTTTGGTTGTAGAAAACTTAACCAAACCAGGACTATTTGAAAATGTAAGCTTTACAGTAAACAAAGATGACAAAATAGCATTCTTTAGTGATAACTCAAATTTGGTTAGTGCCTTGTTTGACATTTTGTCTGGCAAAGATCAAGATTATAAAGGTCAAGTAAAGTGGGGCAAAACTATCAACCTAGCTTATATGCCAAAAGAATATAACGACATGTTTGACAACGACTTACCTTTGACAGATTGGCTTGGTCAATTTAGCAAAGAAAAAGATGCTACATACCTGCGTAGCTGGCTTGGTCGTATGTTGTTTAGTGGCGAAGAAGCGCTTAAAAAAGCAAAGGTACTAAGTGGTGGCGAAAAAGTTAGATGTATGTTATCTCGTGCGATGTTGCAACAAGGCAATGCACTTATACTAGACGAGCCAACCAACCACCTAGATCTTGAGAGTATCACTGCACTTAACAAAGGTATGACAGGTTATAAAGGTGTATTACTTTTTGCCAGTGTCGACCAAGAAGTCGTACAAACAACAGCAAATCGTATTATTCGTATTAACAAAACAAAAGAGTATGATAAGTATATAACTTATGACGAATATCTAGAAAAATTAAATTAAGAGCATAAAAAATGCTCTTTTTTTATTAAAACCAATCGGTCGGGACGCATATACTTGTCAAATACACAGTTTAATAAATATTTTTTTGACAATATTTATACATTAACAAATAAAATAAATTTTGCATAAAAAACTTATATGGATATAACTGGAGAAAATATAAACTTGCTTGCAAGCATACTTGCAAACATTTTAAGCAAAGGACTAAACAAAGAAGAAATTGTTGTGCTCAAAACCTTGCTTGCGCAAATAAACTGTTGTCTTAACACTATTTTGGCTATAAACTCGCAAAAAAGCGCCCAAAATCCCACAAAAAATGGCAAAATTTAGCTTGTACTATTTACAAATAATAATTTTGATGTTATAATATTGTCACAAAAAACAACAAAGGAGATTTGTGATGAAAAAAATAATTCCCCTAATTTTGGTTATTGCAATACTTGCTGGTTTGGGATATTTCTTCTTGGCAAATGATTTGGCAATGACAACTTTGATAAGTCAAGACAAAGGCCGCATAGCAAAAACTTATAACAGATCAGTAAAGGGTATTAACAAAAAGACAGCTTTTAACTACACTCTAAAAGAAGAAGCTTACCACGAAGGCGAAGTAGAAACAACTGTAGAAAAGCAAATCAAAATTGTTTATACCAACGACGAAGTTTCAAAAATGTTTTTGACAGTGACTAGACCTAACGAAGAGATGGAAGTTTATTACGAAGTTGTTGGAGCAGTAGCTACAACATATATCACAAGAACTCCTATTGACAAAACAGGTGCTACAGTACCAACTCCTGTAAGAGAACTTCATACAGACTATACACCAGATTATATTTTGGACACTTTGGTTGATGCAAAACCTGTATTTATGCAAGTTGGTAGCACCACAACAAAAACAACACTTGAGTTGTTAAAAACTTTTGAAGATACAACTAAAGAACAACATGCTCAAACAAAGAGTAGCATGGTTATGAGCTTTAGCCCATTCTACATCGGTGCAAAGTTTACTAACAAATCTACAGTAGAAGGTGTTGAACATACATTTGAAGCTGTACTTGATGTGACTGGTAAGTTAAAAAATACTAGCATCAAGATTGGTTCTGCTTCTGAATATACAAGAGAGACAACAACATTTAACTCTTACAACAAGAGAGTTAAGATTTATTGGAAAAACCACATCTTGTTTGAAGGTCTTACAGATCCTTGCACTCCATCAGAATAATTATGTACAAAAAAAGATGACAAACATGTGTCATCTTTTTTTTATTTTGTTATCTTTTATTATTGCGACAAACAACTATTTGTGATAATATATTAATATAAATATTTTGGAGGCCAATTATGAATACTTTAGAAATTATATTAACAATAATTGTTGCTGTAGAAACTTGTGCTTTGGCAGCTATAGCTGTGGTAAAATATTTGCACAAACGCAGCCGCACTGGTGTTGTTATAAAAAACAATACAAGATACACTATTAATGACAAAACCACAACAGAGCAAGGCGATGTTAATGTTTCTTATGTAAAAGAAGATATTATCCTTGTAGCAGATGAAGTTTATACCGTAAGCAAATCTGGCAAAATTAAACCAGGAAAATATCGTATACTTTCTACACAAACAGGCAAAAAACATGTTAATGTAAAAGTTAATTCTGTTGCTCGTAGTCAAGAGCATAACAGTGATATTGTTTTTGCAGAAGGTGATATTGTTGTTGCTCCAAACGAAGCTGTGATTTTGAGATAGTTTTTACATAAAATGCAAAAACTTAATTAAAATAATTTCATATAATACTTTTGTAAAAATAGCAAAATTTTAAGGAGAAAAATGGAAAGACGAAGATGCAGGTTTTGCGATTCAGAATTTCTTGACACCGGTAGCGGCAGATGTCCGTATTGTGGTGCAACTAATCATCAAGAAGAGCAACAACCATCAACTCAAAACAACAGAGCGCCTTTTGTCGACAACCCATACAATCAAGTGCTAAAAGTTGATAAAGGGTCAAAGGCAAAATCTAAAGTTTTGGGCGTAATATCATCATTTATAATTGTGGCTATTGCTATTTTGTGTGCATTTGTCTTTGTAGGCAAGGGTTCTGGCAGAGACGCATATGTTGCAGCAACTGTGACAGCACATACTGTTAAGTGGAATAGTTCGGCCGAGGCGACTAGCTACAATGTATATCTAGATGGCGAAAATGTAGGCAATACTGTTAATACCGAATATAACATAAGCAATTATCTTATAGATGATGCTAATTATAAAGTAGAAGTAAAAGCTGTAGATGCAGGTGGTCAAGAGACTCTTTTGCACACACTTACTTACAACTACAAAGCAAGTAGCAAACAAGATTTTGCTCGCAAACCAAGCTTTTTTATTAATGGTCAAACATATGACTATATCATAAGTAGTGCGCAAGAGTACGAAGCTTTTGTTTGGCACAACATTTTGTATCGTAAAAACAATGTTCGTTGTTATATTGATACAGACCAAATCACTAGATACAATGTCGACTCAAAAACAAGAAGTGCTATTAATAACTATCCCGAATATGACGCTGTAAACGGTGCAAGTGTGTATGCAACATACTCTAACAATGTTGCAACATTGACAAACTTTACTTACTACTTGCCAACAGATTTTACAAAAACCACAGACTCTGTCACCTATACCGAAGACCCAACAATGTGGAACTATGTTAATAATCATGATCAATATACAAAAAATCATAATTTTGATGTTGATTATGTAGAGGCTGCCGATGCTGGTACAGAGAGACATTTTGACATCGACCAACCGGGCAAACAAGAAGTATTAGTTTATAATACAGAACAATTATTTATGGCTGTGCAATATGGCGCAAGACCAATATTTGATAATACAACAAGTGTGGCATATCAATGTTATGCCAATGCAAAACAAATTTTGTCAGAGATCAATAGCGATAGCCTTACTGATTATCAAAAAGCATTAAACATATATATCTATCTTTGCACAAATGTCACTTATGACCATGTTTTGCTAGATTATATGAGCTATGTTAACAACTTTACTGTTAATAAGTTTGGTAAGTTTAATGTATTTTATATAGAAAGTATTTTGTACGATCTAGAAAATCAAATTTCTGTTTGTGATGGTATTGCAAAGACATTTACTTTGCTATGCCAAATCGAAGGTATCAACGCTAGCAAAATTAATGGCTCTGCAAACTTGGGTAATGGTTCTTCTGGTTTGCATGCTTGGAATCGTGTTTGCCTAAATGACAACTGGTACATTGTAGACTGTACTTGGGGTGTAGCAAGCTATGCCGAAGATACCAACAAAGATGGCAGTGCAGATACCTGCTACGAAGCATTTACCTATACTTACTTTTTGGTAAGCGAAGCAGAAATCGCTAACACTCATGATGCAGATTATCAAATAGATAGTTCGGCAACTATTAGTTATAATTTTTATAAAAATCATACCGTTTCTGTTAATGCAGGTGGTTCGACATTGACAATTGACTTGTATATAGAAAATGACTCTGACTTTGTTAATCTAAAAAAATATATGTACTACAGTGGTAAGAACTTTATTAATGTTAAGTTTAGCGAGGCATACTTGCGTACTATGTGTACAAGTTGGTTAGTTGACGATGCTTTAGAGATAAAAAATTATCTTTCTCAAGCAACTACTGTTGATGGTAGAACATACTATATAACAGGATATATGAATTATGGCCTAAATAGCTTTTTGCTAATTGGTTCTAGTTCTTATTCTGGTTTATAAAAAAAACAAAAACACTAGGGAGTATATCCCTAGTTTTTTTATGCATAAAAATCCTTTGTTTGCAAGATACTACAACAAAGGATTTTTTTATTATGCAAGATATACAAACAATAATAAAAACAATACAAACAGATCTAAAAAACAACCAAGACATTATCATAAGACAGTTGCAGTATGATAATCTGCAACTTGCGGTTATTTATATTGATGAGATAGTAGATATCTTGCAGATAAATCAACATATTATTAGTTCTATTAATAGTTGCTTTTTGGTAGACAAAAAACCAAAAACAATGTGTCAGCTCAAAACAACCCTTACAGATATCGCACAGGTAGAGATTGTATCCGAATATGAAAAGGCACTACTAAAAATTTTGCAAGGGCATGCCGTAATTGTTATGCAGGGTTGCAAAGAATTTTTGACACTTAATGTGACCAAATACCAATCTCGCTCTATAAGCGAGCCACCAACTTCAGTTGTAATAAAGGGCCCGAGAGAGGGCTTTAACGAAAATATAAAAACAAACATCAGTCTTATAAGAAAAAGATTAATAACAGATGATTTGGTTATAGAAGATTTTGTCGTGGGAAGGCTTACAAAAACAGCAATAAAAGTTGTTTATCTTAACTCGATTGCATCTAAAGATGTTGTTAACAAAGTAAAAGCAAAAATACAAGCTGTAGATATTGATGGTGTTTTGGATAGTTATTATGTAGCAAAAATGCTCGAAGATAGGCCCAACTCTATGTTTAGGCAAGTTGGTAGTGTAGAAAAACCAGACATTGTTTGCTCCAAAATGTTAGAGGGCAGAGTTGCAATATTTGTTGATGGTTCGCCTATAGTTTTGACAGTGCCATATATTGCGATAGAAGATTTGCAAAACAGCAATGACTATTATTCTGATGCGCACCGAGTAAGCACATTGCGCATTATAAGGCTATTATCAATTTTTGCATCTGTTTTTGTGCCAGGGTTTTATATTGCTCTGCAACTATATCATTATAAAGTGATGCCGCTAAAGTTTTTGATAACAATTGTCAACTCTACACAAAACTTGCCGCTGAGCCCATTTTTGGAGATATTTTTTATAATAATTTTGTTTGAGGTATTATTTGAGGCAAGTATTCGTATGCCAAAATATCTGGGCATTGCAATTTCTATAGTCGGCGCGCTTATTTTGGGCGACACTGCTGTTAAGGCAGGTCTTGTGAGTCCGCCGGGCGTTATGATCGTTGCGATAAGTAGTATAACTTTGTATACAATACCAGACCAACATTCGCAACTTGCTATTTTGAGACTTTTGTATACATTTGTTGGGGGTATGTTGGGTTTTCAAGGCATATTGCTTACAACAATTGTTTTGCTTGTGTACTTGTGCAACTTTGATAGTTTTGGTGCGCCATATTTTGCACCGCTTGCACCGTATGTTAAAGACGATCAAAAAGATTTTATTATCAAAGTGCCATTTATGCGCATGGACACTAGGCCAAAAAGTTATCCAAACAAAAATAGGAGAAGGTTAAGTGATAGAAAAACAAGTGACCACTAGACAAGCGTGTCTAATATTGATCTTGGCAGCAGTTTCGACCAAACTGCTGTTTTTGCCTTCGCTATTGTGTCAAGAAGTGGGCAGAGATGCGTATGTTTATGTTTTTATTTTTATGCTGCTTGAGATATTAACTCTCACTATCTTTTTGCACTTGTCAAAAAAGTTCCCAAACTATGATGCAAAACAACTATTTGAGTATTGCTTTGGCAAAGTTGTCAGCAAAGCAATATTGCTTTTGTACTTAATATATTTTGTTGTGCAAACAAGTGTGGTGTTTCAGAGTGCTTATGTATATTTGTACGAAAATTTGTACGCCAATCTTAAGTGGTATGTATATGTCTTTCCATTACTTTTGACCCTTGCATATGTTGCATACAAAGGGTTAAACTCTATAGCAAGGCTATTTGAACTTTTTATACCCATTGTTTTTGTAGGGGTTGTGATGGCGTTGTTTTTGGGTGGTATAAATGCAGATTATTCTAACGCTTTGCCAATATTAGAAAATAACTTTTTTGATGGAATTGTTAATGTGAGCAAATATGCATTGTGGTTTAGTGATTATTTGATATTTTTGGTGTTATTTGGACACATTAAGACACACAAAAACTTTTCTAAAAACACAATTATGATAACTCTTGTTGTAAGTGTTATAGTTTCGGTTTTTATATTGATATTTTATTGTTTGTTTGACTATAGTGCAGTTTTTCATCGCAATGCAATAACAGATATAGTACAAGTGATACCTCGCAACTCTGACCTTGGTAATATTGATTGGATTGTCACACTTGTGTGGGACATAACAATGATTATCTATATGTGTATTATGTTTTTTGCCTCTACCAAAATGTGCAAAGATGTTTTTTGTATTAAGCAAAAATGGATTAACATAATTATCGTACTTGCACTTATTGGCGTTATTGTGTTTTTGACAAAATTTGATGTGGCGCGTATTATAAAATACGCTAGTGGTTATGTTTATTATTTTTATTATACAGTAGCTTTTGTTTTGCCAATTATTATGCTGCTAATAGCAACAATAAAGAGAGGTAAACAAAATGCGTAAATTTGTTAAGTACAATCTTGCTATTATTATTTTGATAATACTAGCAGTGGTTTTTTTGCCAACAGTTATTAGTAAAGATGCCGAGAGCGAAAGTGATGCCATAGTCACTGCTATTGGTGTAGACAAACAGCAAAACAACTATCAACTATCTATGCAAATAGTTGTGCCGACACCAGCGTCGCAATACAACCAAAAATTAAGCGTTGTTAGCGATGTTGGGCAAGACATCAGCTCGGCAATATCAAAAATACAATTAAGACTAGGCAAGCAAATTAGTTTATCACATTGCAAAGTTTTTGTTTTTAGTACAGATGTTGCTAGGGATGGTTTGACACGAGTGTTTGATTATGTATTTAGGACAAAAAATAATACTCAAAATGTTGTGCTTATACATACACCAGACGATGCCAAAGAGTTTTTGCAAAACACATCTGACCTAGAAAACAACCTATATTTTAGTATACGCAATAGGGGTAGCTTTAACGAAAATTATATTATAGGCGACCAAACAACTTTGGGTGAATATTATTCTGACTATTTGGGTCCGGTAAAAATATGCACCGTAGCTACAGTTGAACTTGTTAGCGAACAATCTGGCTCAAACACTGGTACAAGTGGCGGCGGCGAAGATTCTGCTAATGAGAGTGCTTCTGGCAGTCAAAGTAGCTCGCAACCCAATGAGCAAAAAAAGGTGGTCGTTAATCGTGGCAAAATAATGGTATTAAAAAATGGTGAGTATCTCATCGAGCTAACCCCAGAGCAAAGCCAATGCATTAACTGGTACGAAAGTAAGTCAAAAGAAGGTATCATTGTTTTAGAAAATGTCACTCAAAAAGGACTTTTTGACAATGGCAATGTTGGCGTAGAACTTGACGAAAAAGAAACCACAATAAAGGCAAGTTTTGACGGTGAAGTGCCTGTATTTGAACTCGACCTAAAGCTCTATATAAGAACGGTAGAAATAAACCAAAAAAACTATACCGGCAATAGTTATAAGAGCAACAGTGTCAATGTGACTAATTATCTAAAACACCTAGTTGAGCAAAAAGTGACAGAGCAAGCAAAAGAGGCTTTTGATATATGCAAAGATAATAATGCAGACATCTTGGGTGTGTACAAAACTTTTTATAAATATAAAAATAAAGAGTTTAGAAAATATCTAAATTCACTAACAGACAAAGACAATTATTTGCAAGGTATAAATCTTAAGGTAAATGTAAAAGTGCAAGAATATTTATAAAAAAACAAAAAACTCTCTTATTTTGAGAGTTTTTTTGTTGTGTTTTGGTAGCAAAACAGACAATTATGTGACAAATCTTTCAAAAAATCTATTGCTTTTTAACTACTGTTATGTTATATTAGTTGAGTAATAATCGATAGATTATTTCCTTGCTAAATTTATTTTAGCCGATTAGTCCAAAAGGAGGTAAAAGTTTGTATGGCAAATTATGAGATTTTGTATATCATTTCTCCAAGTGTTTCTGAAGAAGAAAGAGAAGCCCTTATCAGCAAATTCAAAGCTTATGTTGAAAACAACAAAGGTACTATCGCTGGTATCGACAAATGGGGCCTAAAACGCCTTGCTTACCCTATCAAGTTCAAAAACGAAGGTTTTTATGTTTTAATGAACTATTCTTGCGAACCACAAGTTAGCTATGATATGGAAATGCTTATGAACATCACAGAAGGCATATTGCGTTCTATAGTTGTTAGAAAGTAAGCAAAATTTTTTTGAGGGCTACCAGTAGGGTAGTTTTATAGGAGTTAATATGAATAAAGTTATTTTAATTGGTAATCTTACCAAAGACCCAGAACTAACAACAACCAACAGTGGTCTAAGTGTATGCAGATTTACTCTTGCAGTACAAAGACGCTTTGCAAATCAAGCTGGCGAAAGAGAAGCTGATTTCATCAATATCGTAGTTTGGCGTGGCCAAGCAGAAAATTGCAGCAAATACCTAAGAAAAGGTAGCAAAGCAGCAGTTGTAGGCAATATTCAAACTAGCAGCTATGATGCTCAAGACGGTTCAAAACGCTACAGAACAGAAGTTGTTGCAGAAGAAGTTGAGTTTTTGAGTTCAAGAAATAGTTCAGATGCATCAATCCCTTCAGATAAAGGTGGCGATGATGTTTCAGAACTTCAACCAATAGATGACGATACTCTACCATTCTAATGGTAAAAATATATTGTCTTAAATTATATAAGGAGAACTATTATGGCAGAAGTTAAGGAAAAAGAAGTTACCGAAGCTAAAGCAGAGGAAAAAGTTGTAGTTAACAAAAAACCTCGTCGTGCTCCTCGTAGAAAGGTTTGCCCATTCTGCGTTGACAAAAGCAAGGTGATTGATTATAAAGATGTTGCAACTCTAAAAAGATTTGTTACTGAAAAAGGTAAAATCGTTTCTCGTCGTCAAACAGGCGTTTGCTCAAAACACCAAAGAGAACTTGCAGTTGCAATCAAAAGAGCTAGAAATGTAGCTTTACTACCATTCAAAGGTGAATAATAAATAATAAAAAGACCGACTTGTTCGGTCTTTTTTTGTTGGCTTTGGGTGGGTTTGAAAATGCTTGACTATGTGTAATAATAAGTGTTAAAATATTTGTGTAAACAAAGGGGGAAATTATGGGATTAGCAAACAAAATTTTTAGTTTTTTGGTGTCACTTACATTTTTTATAGGCGCGATTGTTGTTGGATCACATATTTATGATGAAGTAAGTATGGGTTCAGAAATAAATCCTTTTACAGGTGATTACTATTCATATTATGCCGATTGGGTCGAAGGTCTTGTTATAATGTGCTTTATTATATTAGCCTTGGCTCTAGCTTTTACAATTGTTGTGTTTATATTATCATTCTTCAAAAAGATTAAAAACTCAGAGACTTTTACAGTCTTTAAGACTGCATGCTATGGTTCAATGTTTATAATGCTTATAATGTTTGTTATAAGCTCACTTTCAAGAGATTCTGATTTATATATGTTTTCAGGATTGTTTCAACTTTCTGGTATAGGTTTCTTGTTTATGATCTTAATGCTTTCTAAAGATTGCCAAGACGAAACAACACAACAAGCAGTTGCGCAAGCACCAGTCGTAGAACAAAAAGAGCAAAAAGTAGAGATGACAGATGCTGCACAAGTTTTGCAAAAAGAGATTGAAGAGTTAAAAGAACAAATCAAACTAAAAGCATTGCAAGACGAAATTGATAGTTTGAAAAAACAATTAACAAAAACAAAAAAAACTGACAATTAGTCAGTTTTTTTATTTTGTTTTGTATAAAATTTAGTGCTTTTTTGAAGTGTATTTGTTTAATAAATCTTTTATATTATCTAAACAATGTTTTCTTTTATCTTCAAACTTAACAATGTTTTTGAAGTGCCTAATATTAATAACAAGCTCTAGCAAAGTCATATCTCTTTCGTCTATATGTTTTCCATAGTGCAAGCGCATGCTAGAAAAAATCTCTTTATCAAAAAAATACATGTGAACAAACTCAACATCTGGAATATAATACTCCATATTGCCAAAATCTATTATGCCACTTAATGTGTTGTCAGCATTTATCATAATATTGCCAGCATTAAGATCTCCATGAGTGATGCAAAAGTCTCTTGATGTTATAAGTTTGTGATAATCATTTTTTACATTAGCTAGCAAATTTATTATATTTTCGGGCAAATAGTCTTTTAATATACCTATACTTTTGTCATATTTGTTGAGATTAATGGCAATTTCTTCGCCTTTATCGTAATCTGTAGGTATACTGTGCAATTCTTTCAAAAACAAGCCAAGGTGTTTGCCTATTTCTATTTTTTCGTCAGTATTAAGGCCGCTTATTTTTTGTTTAAGTTCTTTACCAAAAATGCCTTCTTCTACTATAGCTCCAAAAGGATATTTGGCACAAGGTGATATAAGTTCATAAATTTGAGGATATTTAATAGTGGTAATTTTGCCATCTATTTTTTTTAGTTTTTCACACATTGATTTATATGTTGCAAAACTATCTTCTCTTTTGCCAACAATCATAACTTTGCTATCTGGCAAAAGGTATCCGTCTCCGGCAGATCCAGAACCTAATTTTTTTAATAAATTATAATCCACAATGCATCTCCTATATTTTTATTATAACATTGGCAAAAAAATAAGCAAATCAAAACTTTATAGTCAAAATTGTATTTATAAAAAAATATGTTGAGATAATAACAAATCTTTGATATAATGTTGTTGTTTTTATAGGAGATATTATGAAAGACGAAACAAAACAAACAAAAAAACCAGCCAAACAACAAAAATTTGGTGATGTAATAGAAAATCACGAGCTTGTAAAAAGAACTCTTATGGTAGCTGCATATCCAGCTATGGTAAAAGAAACTGTCAAAGATGGCAAAAAAGTGTATAGTGGCTTTTTGCCTGGTTTTGACTTTTGCGAAGTTGATGATATTTATGAAATTGGCGAATGTATGCAACAATTGCAAGATATGCTAGATGACGAAGTAGAGTCTCTTATTGTCTTTGGCAAACAACTACCAAACCTTGGCGAAGACGAAGAACTTATGGAGCAATACCCAGGCTATGATATTAGATTTTTAGATATCAATGTGTATGCTTTGCCAGATGAAGAAGGTTGTGCCGGCAACTGTGCTTGCTGTTCACACGGTTGTGGACATGATTATGAAGAACATGACCACGAATGTGAAGATCCAGACTGTGATTGTCATGATCATGACGAATGTGATGACGATTGCGATTGTCACGATCACGATTAATAATAATTAAATCAAAAAATAAAACACCTAAATCAAATTAGGTGTTTTTTTGTTGCTATTTATTAAATGCTTTTAACTTTGGCATATTGTTGCCATCAAATTCCCAAATGTTGCTATCCCATACAGTTTGCAAGTTGGTATAGATATCTGCAAGACTTGCAATGGTAGAGTGGTTGATGGTAATTGCATATTCTTCTGCATCCGAAACGGCAGACAATGTTGTTGTATCTGATTGATAACAGTTGGTGATAGGTGAAATGCTCCTGTTTGAATTGTTTATTCCGGCAGCAGTAGCAGTGTTAAGATAATCTGGTTTTATAGATGCATAAAGGTTTCCGTTGACATAACAATTGCTAACGGTTGTTACGTCTCTAATTGAATCAACAATTCCTGACACGCTAGCGCCCAAACCATCTCTCATCTTATTAGTGGCAGATAAATCTCCGTCAAAATAACAGTTTGTGATAACGGCGTTGGATCCAAAACGAGTTATGCCACCAAGGCTTATTCCATTTTGAAAGTCACAAACGGCAACGATGTCGCATAGAGAATAACTATTTGATATTGTAGATTCTTGTATTCTTTCTGAAATGCCTCCAGCGCAAATGCCTTTTGTGTTGTTTAGGGTGATTGTTCCAGAAGTAAAACATTGATCTATTAGGGAGTTGTTTGTTGCTTCTTCAACCAAACCTCCTACATAAACTGCTACTTCTTCTGACCCTTGTTTTGTTGTTATTGTGTTTATAGCAGAGCATTGGGTTATTGTGCAAGTTGTAGATTGCTGAACAAGTCCTCCAATAAAAGTGATTGTTATATAAGACCAATAATCAAAGTTGGTAGTAGTGTTTGCAGTTATTGCACCTGTGGTATGACAGTTGGTTATTGTTGTGTTGTTGGCGATAGAGGTTAGGCCGCCGATGTATAGATTGCAAGTAGCTTCAACAATATTTATATCAAAATCGTCAAGGGTTAGGTTTTTGATTGTGTTATTGGCTGTTGCTACAAAGAAACCAATATTTTCGGCCTGGGTTGTGATTTTATAATTAGATATTTTATAATCATTGCCATCAAAGTCACCAGTATATGGTCTTTCTCTGCTTCCGATAGGTGTCCACTCGGCACCGTTCAAGTCAATATCGTTAAACAAAACAGCATCTGTATCAAGATTGGTTCTTAAAAAATCTAATCTTTCTGCGTTGTGTACAATAAGTTTGCCTTCTGGTGTGTATTTGTCCCATTTGGCATAAAGTGTTATATCGCCAGTTGTTCCTGCCGAAACAAGTGTATCGTGCAATGAAGCGCCATTGTCCCAATCGTTGCTGTCATACCAACCGTAAAAGTAGTAGCCATTTTTTGTTGGAACATTTAGTTGAAAAGAATCTTCAATTGTATATGTTGTACGAGTTCCTTCAGGAAGAACACCACCATCTGAAACATATGTTATAGTGTATTGTATAGGTGTCCATTTGGCGGTTAAAGTAATGTCAGACATAACTATATCTGTGTCAAAATTCCATTCTTTGTCGCCAATAAACCAACCATCAAAAATATAACCTTCTCTTGTAGGCGCCTCTGGTTCGTAAAGCTTTGCGCCTTCATCAGTAATTGTTATGCTTGGATAGCTGCCTTGTCCGTAACCTGCAAAGTTGACTGTAAAATTTTTATCTTTACCACAGCCAATTATCATAACAGCAGGCAAAATTAAACTTCCTACAAGTAAAGCTTTTAATCCCTTTTTCATAAAAAATTTTCTCCTAAATATACTATACAATATTTTGTGCAATTATCAAATTAAATAAAGGACATTTGATTATAAATAAAAAAAGTGAAAAAGAACTTTCTTTTTCACTAAAAACCTGCGATTAGGCAAGTTGTATAACCAACAACCAGACTTGTTGCCACCAAAATAGAGACTATAATAAAGTTGTGTTTGATATTTTTGTTTTGTCTAAACAATATAAATATACCTAGGCCCGCATTAGCGATAAGGCCAGCTACGCAAGTGCCAAAGGCAATGCCGTTAGTTATGTATAAGTTGGATATAATAACCGAAGAAGCACAGTTTGGTATAAGACCAATAACTGTAGCCATAAGTGGAGCAAAGTACTTACTACTTTGCAAAAAGTTGTTAATGCTATCTTCACCAATATAGTGTACTAACAATGCAAATGCAAAAGTTATCACAAATACATAAGCAAATATTTTTAACGAATGTATAAGTGGGTGTAATAGATATTTTTTCCAACCGTTAGTTTTGTTTTCGATACTATGATCACAACAACCAATATGTTCTGATTCTTCATGATCATCTAGTGGTTGATTAGCTACTATTTGTTGTTTTGATTTTTTATAAATAAGATCAACAGTATAACCTATCAATATACCTACTGCAAGTTTGATTGCGAGTAGTGGTAGTATTGATAATATTTTGTTTGGGTTAGAAAGTATAATAGGTATTGCCTCATCGCTAGTTGCAATAAATACGGCAATAAGGGTTCCCATTGTTAATCGTTTTTTAGAATATAAGTCTGTTGCCACTACACTAAAACCACATTGAGGGATTAATCCAAACAAAGAGCCAAACACTGGCGACCATTTTTTTGTCTTTTGTAGTTTTTGTGCAAGGGCAGTTTCGACTAATTCTATGATTATATAACACGCAAAGATTACGGCCAAAATTATGCCACTTTCTTTTAATGCGTGCAAGAATACATGCCACATAGTTTTTTCCTTTTATTTGACGATTATATAATAATAGATTTTGACCAAAAGTCAAGCAAATTTTTGTCGAAAAATTAGTTTAACTTTTTTGTTTTAATTTGTTTAATTTTGTGCTACAATTATTGCAGAAATATATTATTAAAAATTTTTAAGTAAGACACATGAAGATAAGCGGCGTAGTAGAAGACATAATTTATCATAATATAGCAAATGGGTATACCGTCTTAAATATAGACAAAGACGGTATTTTAGTTGCGTGCGTTGGCAAGACTGCCAATCTTAACGAAGGCGAATATGTCGAACTATCTGGCGAATATGTAAAAAATGGCAAATATGGCGAACAATTTGCTTTTTCTGAGGTGAAAATAAGCGCCCCTAACAGTTTAGAAGGTATCAAAAGATATCTTGCTAGCGGCCTTATAAAGGGTATAGGCCCTGTGACTGCAGAGGCGATTGTTAATAAGTTTAAGCATGATACATTGAGTATTATTGAGCTAAACCCACAACGCTTAAGTGAAGTAAAGGGTGTTAGTATTACAAAAGCTATCAACATAGGTGAGAGCTATAATCAAATAAAAAATATGCAACGCGCAGTTATGTTTTTGCAAGATTATAATATCTCTACCAATATGGCTGTAAAGATATACAACACATATTTAGACAAAACTGTAGATATTGTTTCGAACAACCCATACAAACTTATAGAAGATGTCGAAGGTATTGGCTTTTTGACAGCTGATAAGATTGCTTCTAATATGGGCATTGCGTCAAATAGCGAGTTTAGAGTAAGAGCTGCAATACTACATATTCTAAAAGATTCTTGCGAAAAGAGCGGCAACACATATTTGCCTAGACAAGAATGTTTTGACAATGTAAACAAGCTGCTTAATATAAAAGACAATTTTGATGTGCTGTTTGATGCTGCTTTGCAAACATTGGTATTAGACAGTGTGGTAAAATGTTTTGACCACAAAGAGTATATGCCAGTTATCATGTTGTCAAAGTACTATCATATGGAGCAAAGTATCGCAAAAAAAATATCTATGCTCAATCTTGCTCAAGACGAAGAAACAATAAATGTTGATCAAGAAATAGCAGAGTACGAAAGAGTTAATAATATTAGTCTTCACCCAGATCAAAAAGATGCCATTGAGGCGGCGGTAAACAAAAAAGTTTGCGTTATAACAGGCGGTCCTGGTACAGGTAAGACAACTATCGTAAAATGTATTTTGAAGATTTTAGGCCAATTTAACAGCCGCATATACTTGCTTGCGCCTACAGGTAGAGCTGCAAAGCGCCTTTCACAATCTTGTGACAAACAAGCAAGCACTATACATAGAGCGCTAGAAGTAAACTTCAAAGACGATGACAAAAACTTTTTTAATTATAACGAACGCAACAAATTACCAGCAGATGTTGTTATAGTAGATGAGGTGTCAATGGTTGATGTGCCATTGATGTCATATTTGCTAAAAGCCTTGTCTAACAGTTGCAAATTGATTTTGGTAGGAGACAAAGACCAGTTGCCAAGTGTAGGTCCTGGCAATGTGCTACATGACATACTAAAAAGTGGTGTTGTACCAACTGTTATGCTAACTCAAATATATAGGCAAGACGAAAGCAGTCTTATAGTTAGCAACGCCCATCTTATCAATCAAGGCAAAATGCCAGTTATTAATAATCGTAGCAAAGACTTTTTTTACGAAGAAAGACATGATGGTATGGATATATTAAGTACCGTTGTCGATCTTGTCACAGATAGACTGCCAAAGTTTACTGGACTTGATCCAATTAATATACAAGTTCTTGCCCCTATGAAGTCGGGTATGACTGGTGTTAATAGACTTAACAAAGAATTGCAAGAACGCATCAATCCACCAAGCTTGCGCAAAAACGAGCTTAATTTGGAGTTTACAACCTTTAGAGAAGGCGATAAGGTTATGCAAACATGCAACAACTATGATCGCGAATGGGTAAAAGAAGTAGACGGTATATATGAAGAGAGCAAGGGTGTCTTTAATGGCGATATGGGATTTATCACTCGTATAGATTTTCAAACAGGCGAGATGACAATTTTGTTTGACGATGACCGTAGAGCTGTTTATCCTCGTAGTGAGGCGTCAGAGCTGCAAATATGCTACGCTACAACCATACACAAAAGTCAAGGTAGCGAGTTTGATGTTATTGTTATGCCTTTGATGTCGGGTTCTAGCCAAATAATAACTCGAAACCTACTATACACAGCAGTCACTCGTGCAAAAAGTGTTGTTGTGCTTGTTGGTGAGCGCAAAAATATAAGTCGCATGATATACAACAATTATATCTCTAATAGATACAGTATGCTTTGTGACTTTTTGATAAAAAACAAAAAAACAGCAGATATTCTTTATAAATAATATGAAAAAATTTTTTACAACTATTTACAACATAATATCTCCAAAAAATATAAAATGTATCATTTGTGACAATGAGCTTGATAGAGACATTGACGGGTGTGTTTGTGATAAGTGCTTGCAAGCCTTACCTGTCATCTCAAAAGCTTGCAACAGGTGTGGTGCAGAGATATATAGCTCTGCCAAATATTGTATACATTGCAAGGACGAACAAAGACATTTTGACAAAGCAATTGCACCATTTACTTATCAAAATCAAATATCTAATTTGGTATACAGATTAAAATATGGTGACGAGACTTACCTTGCAGAATATTTGGCGCACTTTATGATACAAAAATTATCGCAAGAAAAACTTGACTTTGATATTGTTGTGCCTGTCCCATTAAGCAAACAGAGACAAAAATTGCGCACATACAATCAAGCAGAACTTATTGCAAAATATATAGCAGAGTATTTTGACAAACCACTAAACAACTCTGCGTTAATTAGAAAGGTAGATACAAAAAACTCAAACACATCTATCTCGAACAGAAAGACAACAAAACTTAAAAGGTGCCTTTGAAATAACTAGCAAAAGCGAAGTAAAAGACAAGGTTGTTTTGTTGGTTGATGATATTTTTACAACCGGTAGTACTGCTGACGAGATATCAAAAATACTTAAAAATGCAAAAGCAAAAACAGTGTATGTAATAACTTTTGCACATGCGATTAACCAAAAAGAAGTTGGTTTTGCATCAAATAACAAAAAAAATAGCTAAAAATAGCAAAAATTTGGCTAAAAAACATACAAAAAGCAAATACAAAAAATAAATGTTTTGCAAAAAATATACTTTTGTAGTAGAATACATTTGTATTATAGGAGAAAAATTGATGGGCTTATTTTCATTTTTTAGTTCTGACAATAAAAGAAACTTAAAACAACTAGAAAAAATTGCTACCAAAGTAGAAGCTTTGGAGCCAGTCTATGCTGCAAAAAAAGACATAGAACTTATGAAGACTACAAAAGTCTTAAAAGATAGATTAGCAAAAGGTGAAACCTTAAACGATATTTTGCCAGATGCTTATGCCCTTGTTAGAGAAGCAAGCTGGCGTGTACTGGGCATGAAACACTTTCATGTGCAAATTTTGGGTGGTATAGCATTGCACCAAGGTCGTATCGCCGAGATGCGTACTGGTGAAGGTAAAACCCTTGTTGCAACATTGCCAACATATCTTAATGCTCTTTCTGGCAAAGGTGTGCATGTTGTCACTGTCAACGAATATCTTGCAAAGCGTGACGCCGAATGGATGGGTAAAGTTCACAAATTCTTGGGTCTTACCGTTGGTGTTTCTGTAAGCGACATGGACGAATCTGCAAAGAGAGAAGCTTACAACTGCGATATTACATATTGTACTAACAATGAGCTTGGCTTTGACTATTTGAGAGACAACATGGTTCAAGAAAAATCTCAAAAAGTTCAAAGAGGCCACAACTTTGCCATTGTCGACGAGGTTGATAGTATCTTGATAGACGAGGCAAGAACTCCTCTTATTATTAGTGGTAGAGGTCTTAAGTCTAGCGACACTTATTATACAGCGCAACGCTTTGTAAAAGGTCTAAAGGAAGAAGAAGACTACGAAATAGACGAAAAGTTAAAAGCTGTCACCTTGACCGAACAAGGTATCGAAAAGGCAGAAAGGTTTTTTAAGATAGAAAGTTTGTCTGACATTAACCACCTAGAGTTAAACCATCACATCAACAACGCTCTTCGTGCTAACTTTACCATGAAGAGAGACAATAATTACATTGTTAAAGATGGCGAAATTGTTATCGTTGATGAGTTTACAGGTCGTTTGATGCCTGGTCGTAGATATAGCGAAGGTTTGCACCAAGCTATCGAAGCTAAAGAAGGCGTAAAAATAAAAGACGAAAACAAAACTTTAGCAACAATTACCTTCCAAAACTATTTTAGATTGTATCGCAAGTTGAGTGGTATGACAGGTACTGCAAAGACAGAAGAAGGCGAGTTTAATGGTATTTATAAACTGGATGTTGTGGTTATTCCAACCAACTTACCAGTAGTAAGAAAAGATGCTCCCGATATTATCTATACAACCGAAGCTGGCAAAATCAGAGCTGTTGTAGAAGAAATAAAAGAAGCTAACAAAACAGGTAGACCAATACTTGTTGGTACTATCACTGTAGAAAAGAGTGAAACTATAAGCGAAGCTCTTAAAAAAGAAAAAATTAAGCATGTTGTATTGAACGCAAAAAATCACGAACAAGAGTCAGAAATCGTTGCTCAAGCAGGTCGTATGGGCGCTGTGACTATAGCAACAAACATGGCTGGTCGTGGTACCGACATTTTGCTTGGTGGCAACCCAGAATATCTTGCAAAAAAAGCCCTAAAAGAACAAGGCCATAACGAAGCAGAAATTAACCTTGCTACAAGTTATTCTACATCACTAAGCGAAGAAATGAAGGCGCTAAAAGAAAAATACAATCAATTGTATCAAGAATTTAAGAAAACAACCGACGCCGAAAAACAACAAGTTAGAGATCTTGGTGGTTTGTATATTATTGGTACAGAGCGTCACGAAAGTAGGCGTATCGACAACCAGTTGCGTGGTAGAGCTGGCCGTCAAGGTGACCCTGGTTCTAGTGTGTTCTATGTTTCTATGGAAGACGACCTAATCAGACGCTTTGGTGGAGACAGAATGAAGAGCATTGCTAACTTCTTTAAGATAGATGATACAGTGCCATTCCAGATCAAACTTTTGTCAAAACAAATCGAAAATGCACAACGCAAAATCGAAGCTCAAAACTATGCAAGTCGTAAGTTTGTATTAGAGTATGACGATGTTATGAACAAACAGCGTGAAATTGTCTATGGTGAGCGCAACAAAGTTCTTGATGGACAAGATATTCACGAAGAAGTTTTGTCAATGTTCCCAGATGTAGTTGGTCGTATAGTATATGGTTGCCTTGACGAAGATAAACCTTACTTTGAGTGGAAGTTAGACGACATTAACACTGCTTTAGAAGATAGACTTTTTGCGAAGGGTACTAACCTAATTGACGAAAAGTTTATAGAAGATTGTGATGTCGAAGATGTATACAAAAAAGTTCTAAAAATAGTACAAGAAAAATACGAAGGTATCAAGGCAGAAGCTGACAAATATGGCTATGACTTTGCTAAGTTCGAAAGATATTTCTTGCTTCGTGTAGTTGATGTTTTGTGGATGGATCATATCGATGCTATGAACATCTTAAAAAATGAAATAGGCCTACTTGCATATGGTCAAAAAGATCCTCTTGTAGCATACAAGAGAGAAGGCTTTGAGATGTTTGACAAGATGGTTGAGCGTATTAGAGAAGATGTTTGTACATTCTTAATTAATGTACAAGTAAGTGCTCCACCAGAAATCAAACAAGCACCAAAAGTACAAACGAACACAAACGACAGCAAATTTGTCCAAGCAAAAAATGATAAAGTTGCTGGTCGTAATGACCCTTGCCCATGTGGTAGTGGCAAAAAGTACAAACACTGCTGTGGCAAAGAAAAATAAGGATTTATTGTATGATAATTGACGAACAAGTTTTTAGATATAACAATCTAAAACAAAAAGTACAATATTTTATGAGTGTCTTTGATAAAGAGACACTCATTATTTCTATGCAACAAATTAAGCAAGAACAAGAAGATCCTAACTTTTGGAACGACTCAAAAAAAGCAAAAATAACTGGTAAAAAACAAAAAGATGTACAGTCAAAGCTTGACCTTGTAGATAAGGTAGAATCATTAATTTCTAATATTGATTTTTTAATAGAACTTAATGATGTAGAAAGTTCGCAAGAGCTTGTTGATGGTCTAAATAATAGTCTTAATGACCTAGAAAATACCCTAGAAGAGGCAACAATATCAACTTTGCTAAATGGTAAGTATGATGGCAACAACGCTATTTTGACCCTACATGCAGGCGCTGGTGGTACCGAAGCTCAAGACTGGGTAAGCATGCTTTATCGTATGTATACACGCTTTTGTGAGAGAGAAGGCTATGCTATCAAAGTGCTAGATTATTTAGAAGGTGACGATGCTGGCATAAAAAGCGTTTCGTTTATGGTAAGCGGTGACAAAGCATATGGTTATCTAAAAGCCGAAAAAGGTGTACATCGTTTGGTAAGAATTTCGCCATTTGACGCCAATAGTCGTAGGCATACAAGTTTTGCTAGCCTTGATGTTATGCCGGAGATTGATGATGACGAAGATATTGTTATTAATAGCGAAGACCTAAAGGTAGATACATTTCGTTCTTCTGGTGCTGGTGGTCAGCATGTTAATAAGACCGAATCTGCTATTCGTATAACACATATACCTACAGGCATTGTAGTTGCATGTCAAACAGAAAGATCTCAAATACAAAACAGAGAAACTGCAATGAGTATGCTAAAGAGTAAACTTATAGCAAAAAGAGAAGAAGAACTTGCCCAAACCTTGTCAAATATACAAGGCGAACTAAAAAAGATCGAATGGGGCAGTCAAATTCGTTCATATGTTTTTTGTCCTTATACTTTGGTCAAAGATCATCGTACTGGATACGAAAATTCTAACATAACAGTTGTTATGGATGGAGATATCAAACCATATATTTTGGATTATCTAAAAAAGTCACAATCATAGTGACTTTTTTTTGTTTTTGTTTTGAAAAAGTTTTTTGTGTGTGTTATTATTTTTTTGTAGGAGAATATTAAGTATGTTAGGTGCAATTATAGGCGATATTGCTGGATCAAAATACGAAAACAACAATATCAAACATATTGATTTTAAGCTGCTAGATAAAGACTGTCATTTTACAGATGATACCGTTTGTACATTGGCTGTTGCAAAGTCGCTAGTTGAATGTAATGGCGATTATATTGATCTGCAACAAAAAGTTGCCCAAAACCTAAAAAGTTTGTGCACAATGTATGACGGCGTTGGCTATGGCAAAAAGTTTTTAGAGTGGTTGAGTTTAGAAAATCCCGAACCATATGAGAGCTTTGGCAATGGTGCTGCGATGAGAGTAAGCCCAGTTAGTTATGTTGCACAAAATATAGATCAAGTAAAAGCCCTTGCATACAAAGTCACAAGCGTGACGCACAACTCCAAGCAAGCACTAAAAGCGGGTGAGTGCATAGCTGTATGTGTTTTTATGGCGCGCAAAGGTTTTAGCAAGACAGAAATAAAAAAATATGTACAAGAAAATTATTACAATTTAGACTTTGATATCGAAGAATTGCGCAAAAACTATACTTATGATTCAACATGTGATGGCAGCGTGCCACAAGCAATATTTTGCTTTTTGAAAGGTAAATCTTTTGAGCATAGTATAAAGCTTGCTATTTCGATAGGTGGCGATAGCGATACTATAGCGTGTATTACTGGTGCGATTGCTCAAGGTTATTATGATGTGCCATATCTAACAGCAATGGCAGCACTAAAGTATTTGCCACAATCTTTGCAAGATATATATTATAATTTTGTAGAAACTTTTAGACGCGCCTGGTAAAAAACTGCTATATTGACATCTCTTTAGTATATGGTATAATTAAAGTATCGATAGGAGATGTTAGATATGGAATTTTTTGGAATAATGCTTATAGCGTATGTTATATTGTTTTGTTTTAGAAAAGTTTAGTTTATTATAAAAAAATAAAAATCTTGCAAAAAAAATTGCAAGATTTTTTTTATTAAAATTGTAGGTGAAATAGAGCGTTTATAGTATAATAAAAACAGGAGTGAAATTAATTATGGATTATATGAAAACTTTTGAACTTTGGCAACAAAATGTCAAAGATGCATCATTAAAAAAACAATTGCAAAAAATGCAAGACGACCAAGCTGCTATCGAAAATGCTTTTTATAAAGATTTGGAGTTTGGTACTGCAGGTTTGCGTGGCACAATAGGTGTTGGTACAAACTGTCTAAATATATACACAATTATGCGTACTACCATGGGAGTTGCGCTATATATGCAAAACAACGGTTTGCAAAAAGTTGCAATTAGCTATGATAGTCGTATCAAGTCAAAGTTATTTGCCGAAGTTGCAAGTAGAGTACTAAATAGTCAAGGTATAACAACATATCTTGCAGATGATTGCATGCCAACCCCATTTTGTTCTTATATGACAAGATACTATGGCTGTGGTCTTGGTATTATGATTACTGCAAGTCATAACCCAAAAATTTATAATGGTTATAAAGTATATAGCGCTGATGGTGCACAATTGTTAGAAGAACCATCTTACGAAGTTTCGCAGTATGTAGAAAAGGTTAATCCTTTTGAGATTAAGATAAAAAGCTTGGCATATTATCAAAAACAAGGTTTGGTAAAATATATTGACCAAGAAATAATTGATAGTTATTTAGCAGAAGTAAAAAAACAAAGTCAAAACAAAATGCAAGAGCTAAAAGTTGTTTATACACCACTAAATGGTACTGGTTATAAATTAGTTCCTGCAGTATTAAAACAATGCGGACTAACAGTTGATGTTGTAGAAGTTCAAGGTTATCCAAATGGCAACTTTACAACTTGTCCAAAACCAAACCCAGAAAAAGCCGAAGCTTTGGCACTTGCTATAAAGTTAGCTAAACAAAACGACTCTGACATTGTTCTTGCTACAGACCCAGACTGCGACAGAGTTGGTATTGCTGTAAAAAACAATGGTCAATACACATTGTTTACTGGCAACGAAGTAGGTGCATTGCTTGCTGATTATATCTTGGGCAATTTGCAAAAACAAGGCAAACTTAACGGTGAGCAATTTATTGTAAAATCATTGGTGTCTACCTCTTTAGCTGATAGAGTAGCAGAAACTTATGGTGCAAAATGTATTAATGTTTTGACAGGCTTTAAGTATATCGGCAATTATATTTACAAGCAAGAGTTGCAAGGCAAACAAGATAACTTTGTATTTGGCTTTGAAGAAAGTTATGGTTATCTTGCTGGTAGCTATGTTAGAGACAAAGATGCCGTGCTTGCAAGTATGTTAATCTGCGAGATGGCTAGTGTGTACAAACAACAAGGCAAAACCTTGGTTGACAAACTTAACGAATTGTATAACAAATTTGGTTATTACAAACATGTTGTTAACACTTACGAATTTGCTGGTGCTAGTGGCAACAAAAAGATGAAACAAATGCTAGATGAATTAAGACAAAATCCAATAAAAAATATTGACTACCTAACAGTGACAAACTTTACAGATTATCTAACTCAAACAATATTTGACTTGCCAAAAGCAAACATGATGATATTTGATTTGGACAATGGTGGTAGTTTAATTGTTAGACCTTCTGGCACAGAACCATTAATCAAAACATATATCACAGTAAATAAAAATCCAGAAGTTAATGCAAAAGATATTTTAACAATACAAAATTTCTTAAAAAATTATTTCAAATAAAAAAATAAAATACGGCATCGCCGTATTTTTTTGTTGCACAATATATAAAAATGCCAAAAAATATAGCAAAAATACATTAAAAATGCCCCCGACCACATGGTCGTAAGGGCATTTTACTATAAAACTATGTAGTTTGATTGATTTTTTGCCCTGTCATTTTTAATAAAAAGCCTATACAAAAAACATAACAAAGTCGACTGCCGGGTCGAATTTTTGCATATTTGTTAGAAGTTTAGGGCACAAAAGCAAATTTTATTTTGTAAAATGTTTGCCAAAAGTATTTGTCAATAGTATAATACTTTTGTTAATATATTATAATTTATAATACAATGAGGGAAATTTATGAGTATTATTGGTGACAACATAAAGTTCTTGAGAGAGCATCATAAGTTTACTCCTACTGCCGTTGCAAAAAAATTGAATATTAATGTTCAAGACTACAATGCATGGGAAAGCGGTTTGCTATTGCCTACAATTGACAGAGTTATGTCTTTGTGTGCAATTTACAAAGTGCAAGCTCCTACAGATTTGTTTTCAGAAAGCTTTGTTCAAAATTACAACGCAAAAGAAGTAAAGTCTCTTAAAGAGGCAGCGATCAAAAAAGCTCAAGAAGAAGCTAACTTTAACGGCTCGGTTAATTCTAAACTAAACTTTGTTATACCTGATGGCTCTTACTATAGCAATCCTTTGTTTTTTACAATTGCGATAGTTTTGGCTTTTGGTTTGCTTGCAGGATTTTTCTTGCCATGCTTTGCAACCACATCAGGCAAATTTATTGGTTATGTTGCTTTTAACTTTGACCTAGTGACAACAGTGTTGGTTTATGCTGTGGCTGCGATAACTATTTTGTTTATAGTGCTAGCTTTGAGATTTAATTATAAGATTTTATTTCATAACGAGTTTTATCCAAAACAAGTGGCTGCAAGAATCAAACTTATATACATTGCTATGCCATTGTTAATTTTGGGTCTTAATATTGCTATCTTTATTATGAACCAAGAAATTTATGACTTGGGCTTGGCAGTTGTGACAGCTGTTGCAATATGTATGTTTTTAGCATCTATAGCAGCAATCACTTCTATTAAACCTGCAAGGCCAGACTCTATTACATATTCTTATGTTATGAAGTTTTCAAAATACCGTATCAAAACTGACGCTCCACGCAAAGCTTTGTTAGTATTTGGCATTATTGGTTTGATATTAAGTTTGGCTAGTGTGGCACTATTTGTTATTGAGCTATTTATCAAAGGTGGCGTTATTGGTATGCTTGGTGTAGAGAGCGGTATGATAAAAGACTTCTCTAACATCTTTAAGACTGTATTTGATCATGTCAACACAGGTATACCAGTTATGGCCGTTCTTGGTGTATGTGCTGCAGGCTTTATTTATTTGCAAGTTGCAGACATTGCATTATCTAATATACTAAAAAAACAATTTCACAAAGGCGATATCAAAGCTGATGATGTAAAATATGCAAAGCGTCTTAACATTATCAACCTAGTTATTGGTATATGTGTATATGTTATGGCATATGCAACAATAATACTTGGTTTGGTATCTAATGCCGATGCAAGATTAGTTGCAGCCGAAAACTACATAGCACCAATACTAACAGGCATAAGTGCATTTGTAGTTGCAAGACTATCTGTAAATATCAAAGTTCACTTTGTATATCGTGGATCAGAAACAAAAGAAGTGACTGGTTTTAGCGAAGTTCAACTAGACGAAGAAGCAAAACAAAAAAAATCTGGCAAAAAACCAGCTCAAAAAACAGAACAACAAGAATCTCAACCAAAGGCGCCTGCTAAAGAGCCAAAAAAAGCAAAAGAACCAAAGGCTAAAAAAGAAGGCAAAACTGGTGAGGTTAATAATCAAGCTGCTGCAGAACAACCTGCTTCAGCTCCAGCACAACCTCAACCTACAGTTGCACCTAATGGCAACGCTGCAGATTCTGGCAATAAAGGAGGACAAAACTAATGGCTGACAAAAAAGAAAAAGCTCCTAAAAAACAAGCTCCAGCTGTAGAAACCCAAGAGCAAAGTTCTCCAACAAAAAGAAAAGAAAGAAAAATAATAATACTAGATCATTTTAACAAAAAAATACTAAATGTTATATTAGCTGCACTTATATTATCAATTGCAGTGCCTATTATAGTATTTAGCTTTGTAGCTCCAACAAAACTTCTTGATGTTGCTGTTGGTAAAGGCGCTGCTTATTATGCAGAAAATATTAAAGCAAAAGTTCAAACTTTGACATATTCTTATACTGATGCTGGAACAACTTATACAAAAGACTATAGTTTTTCTAATGGTGTTTTAACCAAAAAAGTCTTTACAACATCTACAGAAACAACAAGCACTGTTGTTGTTGTAAGAAAATTAGGTGTTCAAGACAAAGATTTTATCAAAGCTAATATATCTGGCATGGCAGAAGCTACAGACAAAGCAATAAGCGATTATGTTGCTACAAGTACCGAATATATCGAAATAACTAATATGCTTGTTAATGACAAGTATGAAGTAGTTTCTCAAACTATTACTTCAAAGACATATTTAGAACTAGATGGTACAACTTATCAAACAATTTTTGCTGGTCTTGGCTTTAGCGAAACAATAGTTTCTGCTCAAGCAAAGGCTGACTATAAGATGTTTGGTCTTGGTTATGGCTACAAAGACTATGTTTTAACAGATGATCAAGGCAACATTGTTGCTTTTGAAAAAGGATTTTTAGACAAATTAACTGTCGCATCAAACGGTAGGGTATATGATTTTAGCGTAAATGCTCCTTCATATGCAGGTCTAAATATTAACAATATCTAAATATCACATAAAAATAGGCAGATAGTATCTGTCTATTTTTTATTTATACCAATAAAAGCAAGTAGCTAACGATGCCTATATTA
>JAZRSV010000013.1:0-17208 GCA_045651685.1 Clostridia bacterium
GTAATAGGTGAAAACTCTTCTAAAATTTCACCAATGCCTTTTTCCAAAAATTCTTTGTAGGCACTTTTTTGTACATCAAGTAGATAAGGCATATCTATAAGCTCTTGAATTTTTGCAAAGCTTTTACGCTCAACTTTACCGTACTTAACGTTTTTGATAGCAGGTTTTGACTCTACCATAATGGCTCCTTCATAAATCAATTTTTATTTAGTTGTATAAATTGATATAAATTTTTTCAAAAAAACAGTTAAAAATAGTTGTTTTTTTGTTTTATTTATGGTACTTTTATCTACGAGTAAATACAAAAGTGGGATAATACCATATTATACCAATATAATGCAATTTAGAGTGTACCACAACTTTTATTATTAGTCAATAAATTTTAGAAAAATTTTTTATTTTTTTTCAAAATTTACTTGACTTTTTTTTATTGTTTATTTTATTATGTCGTTTTGCATTAATAACACAATCTTTATAATATATAAAAAAAACTCTAACAAAACCTTTTTTAATTTATAAATACATATGCTCCAGGTTGTAAAGTAGGCGCTAGAAAAGCAAAAAGAGCCACTCGTAGAAAAAGATATTAAAATAAAAAAAGCCACTAAAAAGTGGCTTTGTGGGGACTATCCTAATATAAAACTCTCTCGGTTTCCCCACATGGGTTGTACGATATGCCAACCTTTCAATTAAGAACTGCGAGAGTACAATCATTATATATTAAGGATTATCTTATGTCAAGATTATTTCAACCAAAAAATAAAGAATTAATTAAATTAAAAGTTGTTCCTCGAGAAGAAGTTTGGCTTACAAGAAAAGATAAAAAAGGCACGCAACAGATGATCAAAGCCTGTATAATATATATAGTTAATACATATATATAGTTAATACATATATACAAAGCAGCAATACAGCTAATGCTTGCCTAACAAAAAAGAGCTTGGACAAAAGTCCAAACTCTTTTTTTTGTTATTAAGATTCTGTAAAAGAAATATTAATGTTTTGACCAGGCATTTTGATTAAGATAGCTTTGTTTTGTTTGCCAGGGCCTGCGCCATGATCAACAAAGTAATTGCCATCAACTACACCAGTTGCAACAAAAGTTGCATAACCCAAGTTAATCTTAAGTTGAGTATCACTGTCTGCATCAAGAGAACCATTAAACTCTATAACAAGCATTGTGCCCATAGTATGTTCTTTTATGGTTGTTTCGGTCAATACACCAGTATTATTGTCATAAGCGTATAGTGTAAAGCCACTGCCACCTATTTCAAAAATCTTTTCGGTATTAAGTGAAACTAATTGACCTGTCATAGACCAGCCATCACCTTTGTTGATGATAACATTAAATGTATCTTGACCCAATTGAGTTGTATAGTCAAATTGTGTTGCCTCTAATCCAACCAAACCAATATCGTCAGAATCAATTTCGGCAGGAGCATCACCATTGTAAGCGATAGTAAACGCATCTGTAATTTTGTATACAGCATAACCTACATTTGATACAGAACCATCTGCATCTTTTAGGATATAACCTGCGATACCACCAGTAACAATTTGTGTAGAGTCAATATTCTTAAATGTAGTGCCTTCGTTAACTACATAACTAATCTCTGCACCAGATCTTACATATCCAAACAAACCACCAACATAAGACAATGCTGATTTGTATTGGCTACATTCTACATACTCTTTGTTATAAACATTAGTAATAGTTGAGCTTTCTACCATACCAGAAATACCACCAGTATAGTCATAACCATAAGTATAGGTCTTAACTTTACCATAGTTTTCGGCAAGGTTAATCAAGCCATTTTCTAAAATATAACCAACTATACCACCACCATATGTATATGATGTGTTGCTGTTAGAGTAAGATACTATGTTTGATTCGTTGCTAATATACTCTAGTATAGCTTTTGTTGGAGCTTGTGCTGTATAAGCACCCTTCATATAACCAACTGCACCACCTACATAGGTATTGCCTAGTAGAGAGAATGCACCGATATTTACTTGATATGGTGTAGCACTTACTTCGTCTATACCTTCGTTGCGTTGTACACCACCAACGATACCACGATATTCGTCTGGTACTTTTGTTTCTGCTGATGGTTTTACAATCTTAATATTAGAAACTTTTATGTTGTCTGACTCACCTAGGCCTGCATAGCTTAATGAACCTGATATAGTACCCATAAAGATATTATATTTTGAATAGCCAGTTATATTAGCTTGCAAGTTAAGGTTAGTAATAGCTGTATTGTGCGCTTTTGCTACCAAAGCACCTGCATACATACTCTTAAGAGCACTAGACTCTTCGTAAGTTTGTTCTGTAGCATCAACTTTGATATAAGTATTTAGCAAATATCCATTTTTGATAACTGCATCTTGTGCATATCCAAATAGACCTGCGTACATTACCTTTTTAGAATCTATTGTTAGGTCTGTGATAGAATAACCGTTAAAGTCAAACACAGCTCTAAATGGATTGTTAAGAGTACCAATTGGAGTCCAATATTTACCCTTTAAAGAAATGTTGTTTTGTAATCTAAAGATTATTTGTAGACCTGTCAAAGAATCTATACCATTAATAAATCCGTTGTTAAAGTTGTAAGCAACCCATGCCAACTCTTGAGGAGTTGATATATTGTAGTAAATATAGTCTGCGTCAGAGTCGCCTTCTTCTTTGTCATGAATTGATTTGCCATTGGCATCAGTCAATACCAAATCTTCACATTCTGAGTTGATCCAGTTTTTACCAAGTCTACGCAATGTAGCATTGTTGCTAGTATTTAGCGTATACTCACTGCTCCAAACATCAATCATATCCCAGCCAAGACTTTCTAATACTGCCGGAGTTGCGTTGCCTTCTTGCGAATCTACATCAAACTCTACATCTTGAGTGTTATAAACCTTGCTCTTATAGATAGTATTGATACCTTCTATTTCGCTACCACCAATATAATCTTTTATCTTGGTGTAGTTATAAACTCTTGAGTAAGAACATGTTTCGTCCATAAATAGCGCAATAAAGTCATATCTTGATTTTTCTATTTCGCCATCAGAGTTGATATACAAGTTAGCTTCTGCACCAGAGTTTTCCATATAGCTATCAAAGATAGAACTATGATTAATCATACGAAGTGCAAGACCTGCGATATAACCATTAGAACTTACTTGATATACATGTGAGTTAGAATAGCTGCGAGAAATTGTTGAATTATCAAGGTTAACAGCTATGCCTGCGCTTTCTTTATCTGCAGAAATATAACCATATTTGTATAATGCAGATATATTGATATCTGTATTGTCTAGGTTGTCTATTTCTGTATAGCAATAAGTAATATTTGTACTTACAGCGTTGTAAACAAAGCCTGAAGCATAATTAACATTTTGAATAGTTGGAGCGATCAAACCAACATTAGTGATTGTAGCACCACTTGTATAACCAAATAGTCCACCAATCTTTTCACCAGTACTTGTAATACCTGCTGTTGTCTCATTGATAGTTAGGTATTTGATTGTAAATCCATCACCATCAAATGTGCCTTCAAAAGGTCTTAAATATGTACCGATAGGTTCAAACAATTTGTTTGATAGATCAATATTAGCTGTTAGCTTAAATGTTAAACCTTGTGTAGAAATAGCACCAGAATTAACCATTTTGCTTAAGTATGCTAATTGTTCTGCTGTAGATATACCATAGCAGTTTTTAGAGATAGATTCTACTTCTTGAGTATAATCTGCCCAGTTAGAATACAAATAGTTGTTAGTTAGTGTTGGATACCAAGTATTAACTAATTGATTCCATACAGAAGTATCTTCTAAGAACTTAATACCATAGTCGGTATGATCTTCATTATAATAATACTTCATATTGTTAGAAGTTTTTTGATGTACGCCATCAGATATAGATAGAATATCTGTCACACCTGCACCATCTTCTGCACCATCATAAGCATAACCTGCATAGTCTGCAGTACCTTTTAGGTAGTAAACACCACTGTATACAATATAAGCATTGTATCCTACGATAGAACCTCTACCATATGCATTGATGCCACCGTACTTGATAGTACCTATATTATAAACATTAGTAATATACATATTGCCATTGCCAGATGCTGTTGTATAGTTAAGTTGTAGTGGAGTTGTCACTACATTATAACCAAATACAAATGTATTATTTGCAACTACTGCTGCTACACCAAGTATACCACCAACAAATGTATAACCTTGACCATCTGTAGAGATAGCACCCATGTTATAGCAGTTGATGATGTCGTTTCTTTGATTGTATGTACTAATAACATCTGTATCTATTGTTACAGTACCTTGGCTAAAGCCTAGTATACCACCTGTACCACAAACGGTAACAGAACTATAAATATTGGTATTGATATCGTTTACATTATAGCATTCTGCGATCTTTTGACCACCAGAAACCAAACCAACAATACCACCTACACCACCTACAGCATATGTATAATAGTTGCTTACAAAGTTGATGTCACCGTTGTTAGAAGCTCTTGCAACTATAGTATTGCTGCCAGATTCATAACCAACCACACCACCTACAGCATATACACTGCTACCAGTAGCAAGAGTTATATTGTATTTGTTGTTATCTGCAACATCAGAATTGACATTGTTGTTTCTTACATCAATATAACCAGTATTTACTATTTGAGCTTTTGATTTGTTTGCTCCAGAATCATCAATATAGTTAATAGTGCTACTGCAATAACCAATATAACCACCAACATACATTTGATGAGCAGAGCTTATTACTGTTATGTCTCCATTGTTTCTATCTACAAATTTGGCAGTTGCTGTTTCGTTAGTAGTTGTTGCAAAACCAAACATACCACCTACATATAGATAAACTTTTGTACCTGAAACATAATTTGTCTTTGAGTCTATTACAGAAATGTTGCCTTCGTTTACTATGCCAGTATTACGAACAACTTTTGTAGCATAACCAACTACACCACCAATATACATATTGTATGATGAAGCAGGGGTTGCTGGGTTGTATAAAGAAGTGTCTAATGAAACATCGCCATAGTTAGAGCAATCTTGTACATTAGTCACATTGCCACAAGTAGAAGTAAATTGAGCAACTACACCACCGGCTCTATAATAACCCTTTACCATATTAGCATTGCTACAATTTATAACACTAACATTTGCACCTATTTGACCGATTATACCACCGGCAACAACGCCTTCGATATAACCACCATAAGTATGCAAATTAGATATTGCAATTGCACCAGCGCCATTTTCTACACTACCAAAGATACCAACATAAGTTTCTTGACAAGAAGAACTATTAATAGTTGCATATCTGATATAGTGACCATCACCATCAAAGTTGGCTGCGAATGGTTTTGTATATTTACCAATAGGGGTCCAATACTTACCACTTAGGTCTAAATCTTTTGTCAATTTGTAATAAACAGTATTGCGATTGTATTTAGCCTCTCTCAAACCATTATTAATAATGGCAGAAAGTGCAGACAAATCTTCATTTGATTGAATCAAGTATGGACTTGCAAGAGTACCACTACCTTGGAATACAGGTTTTTCGTTGCCGGTATTTTCGTCTGTAGTTGGGTCTTCTGATGTAAAGTCCTCCCAACCATAAGTTCTAGAATATTTTTTGATTGTTGGATATCTATCGGCAGTTGCTAAATCTGTTGAATAGAAGTTTGTACCAAAATCCCAAATATCAGAACTAAAGTTTTTGTACATAAAGTATTTGTAATTAATTGTTAACTTGCCCTCTACAGGATCTTCTGGTTTAGAAGTTTGTGTAAAGTTAAAGATAGTTGTGCCATCTGAAGAAACTAATTCTGTTGGAATGGTAAATACCATCATAATAGTTTGTTTAGTATCAACAACACCCAAAGATACATTTGTTTTATAACCAAATGGCAACAAGATGTTGTTTAGATAGTTTTTAAGTTCTACCATTTCTGCAACATCAGATATTGTCACAGTAAATAGTATATTGTCGCCACTATCTGTTCTTGCAACTTTGCTATATTCTATTTTGTTATTAAATAGCATATCAAAGTGTGTCATACCAAACAAACCGTAGCTTGTGCTGCTATTGTTTGACAAGTTAATAGTTTGACCTGTTGCTAATGTTTGACTTACACCACCCAAGTGATTAATTGGCTTGCAAGGTGTTTTGTCTGAAACATTTTTGTCAGAGTTGATATATGGAGCATCATATGTACTAATATATAGTGGAACCATATATCCGTTAGAAGGTACTGTATTTGGGTTAGGATTAGCTGTACCATATACACTATGAGTATAATAACAGTTAATAAAGCAGTTGTTGCTTACCAAACTAGAAGACAAGTTTAGGTATGCTGTGTTTTCTTCTGGTATACCATCTGCAGTTTCTGCAGTACCAGCTGCATTTAGACCTTTACCTTCTGAATTGTATCTATATATATCCAATGGATAGTTAGATATCAAACTTTCTACACCAACAAAACCACCAGTTATACGGTAAGTATTTTGTTGAGGTATAACAAACGCTGCATCTGAAATAAACCAGTTGTTAGCTGCGATACAGTTTTTGAAAGTTGGCAATAATTGATGTTCAATGCTTGTTGTTAGTATAGCTTGGGCATATGTTATGCCTGATTTTTTAGGTATAACATCATATTGTGCTGCATAAACAAAACCATTAGTATACATCAACATAGAAGATGTATTGACAGTACCAATCATACCACCAGCAATAGTTTTTGCTCTAACAGAACCAGATACAACAACATTTTCTAATGTACCTGCTACCATACGGCCTACAGCACCACCGGCTACAGTCGCATTGATATTGCGTACATCAACATGAGAAACTGCATTTTTCAATTCGCCATTGTTGTTAAAACCAATAATACCACCAATTGTTTTGGTCTTTGTATTATTGTTAAAGAATTCTAAGTTTCTTGTATCGTTAGTATTACCAACACCAATATTATAATCTTGTGGGTTAGATGTTTTTTGATAATCAAGAGTGATGTTAGTTAATACACCACGGTTTTCACCAACAAAACCACCAGCGATAAAGTCACCACGAACTGCTTGGTTGCTGTTTTGAAGATTGATAACGGCATCATTTACATAGTTTTTGCCAGCTACCAAACCAAACATACCACCAACTACACGACCTGCAACATGCACATCGCCTTTTATGGTTGCATCGTTTACATGATAGTCATAGTCTAATTCTTGGAATTGACCAATTTCGTCACCATCAAGTACACCAATCAAACCACCTGCATAAGATATACCTTTGTTAACAGCTTTGTTATAAGCTTCGGCAGTTGACTCTGCAGGGTTAATTAAAGACACTTTTGTGTTTTTGTCTGTTGCACTTAATGCATTAAATTCGGCAGTTGTTTTTCTTTCGTACAATACAAACTTAATACCTGCCTCGGTAGGAACTACGAAAACAGAGTTTACATTGACAGCAGAAGTGACTGCTTCGAATCTTACATTACCAGTAGCATAACCAACCAAACCACCAACAATGTTTCTACCAAGAACAACGCTGTTTTCGTCAACGGCTGTCACATTAACATGGCTGATAATTGTGTAGTTTTTGTAATATTCTGCTGCAGAAACACTACCGTCTTCTGCTGCATAAGCTCTACCTGCAAGACCACCAACATATGTGTGAGCAGAACTTACTATTTCGCCTACTTGAATATTTAGGTCGGTTATAATACTGTTTTTAATTTCGCCAAACAAACCAAAAGAATCGGTTGCGTTAGCACTAGACTCGTATGTAAGAACTATGTTCTTTAGAGTCATATTGTTGCCTTCTACATAACCCCATAATGTACGAGTTGATGTAGCAGGAGTTTGGAATGCAAACTCAATATCTGATACAAAACGATAATAATTGCGAGTTGCAGCAATTCCACCAGCTGCAGCTGAGTCCTTTAGATATGCGTTATAGCTAGCTATATCATATATCAAATAAGGATTTGTCTTTTTGCCGATATTTTCGTTGCTATAATAATATTGAATATTGTCTACAACTTTGTATACAAATGTACCATATGGGTTTGCGGCATTTCTTGAGAACTCTAGGTCGCAATTGTTAAATCTATCTAATGTCAAGTCAACACTAATAGTTTTGTCACCTTTGACATAGCTTGCACCAACAACTGTGACTTCTAGATATTCGTAAGAACCTTCTTTTTCGATAACCATAAATGAATATTTACCAAGGTTATCGTTTTCTACCAAGATGGTAGGATATGAAGTTGTGTCGTTTTGCCACATATGAGACAAGCTACCCTCTACACCAGCAGTGTTAGATGCTTCGGTATAAGCAGTGACAAAAGCTGCTTTTGTATCGCTATTGTCCAAACTTGATACCAAAGTATAACTGCCATCTGCATTGCTTACTAATTCGTAAGGGGTTGTGTCTGGATCATCAATGTCATACCAATAAGTGATAATTTCTTCTATATTGGTTATAGGATCTTTGTATCTAGTTGTTTCTGGATACATAAAGATTTTTTCAAATACGCTTGGCTCTACTTCTTTTTCGTAATAAACAGATTTTGCTGTACGAGAAAGTTTTAAGTATGCATTGCCATCATTTGCTTGCTCAAAGCGTTGTGTACTTGAATTATAGTTAAACAAATACATATCGCTATAAGTTTTTGATTTTCCAATATAGTTGTTATGAGAAATAGTATCAATTTCGTTATTTACTAATACTGGCTTACCAAGTTTAACTATCCAAGTATGACCTTCTGCTTGATCAACACTATCAGCATCAATCGCAATATCATATGTTGCAAATGTAGCTGTAGTAGAGAAGTCATTTAGACTAATTCTTGATGCTGGTTCGTTTTGGAAAGTATAGTAATCACCAGTTAGATAATAACAATTAGTAATAGTACCTGCGTATACTACAACAACACCACCAGAACGACCAATACCAGTAAATGGTGAGTCTGTACGGCTATTTTCGGCTATTTTTGATATAGAATAGCAGTTGTTTACTACACCAGTTGTATCGTTTACAAATACAAAACCTGCGCTCATAACAGAAGCTGATAGAGCTATGTTAGAGTAGCAATCATGTATTTGTCCAATATTTTTATAAATAAATCCACCAACGGTACCACTAGATTGTACACCACCACCACTATAAACTATAGTTGTATCGTCACTCTTTTTGATACCTTGTGAATAACTCTTATAGATGCGACCTGTTTCGGTATTTTCACATACAAAACCACCAGTGTAGAACAAATCAACATCTGCAGATTTGTTAATGATCTTAGAACTTGTCACATAGCAAGAACTAATTAAGTTAGTATTTTGTCCAACAAAACCACCCAAATTACCAGAAGTGGTAAACTCAAAGTTAGAAACTTTTGAGTTAGTAATAAAGCCATTGTTAACACCAACTAAACCACCATTATAACCAGCAGTTAAGATAGTGCTATCCAAGTTAATAACCAAATTACCAGAAGTGTTGCAGTTAGTAATGATACCATTATTAATTGCAGTAATACCACCAAAGTTAATTGATGTCACGCTAGATGCATTTACAAATAGAGGATTAATAATTGCTGGTAATGAAATTGTTTCGCTAATAATCTCACCAGTCACATCGTCCAAAACAACTTCTTTGTCAACAGACTCTACATAATAAACATTGATATTGCTTAACAATGCGTTAGTAGCAGTGCTTGCAAACAAACCTATATCTGCAGCTTGAGTTGAAGACTCGCCAGACTCGTTTTCTACACTTGCGTATGACTTAAAGCCAGTTATATAAATTGTATAACCGTTACCGTCAAGGCTAGAAATTTGAGTTTCGATTGGGGTATGTTCGTCAAGCTCAATATCGGCGATAAGTCTATAGTCGCCACCCTCTTCCATAGCATAAAATTCTTCTGCTGTTTTGATAGGAGTAGGATTTTTGATATCTGCTTCGTAGTCAAATACTAGGTTAAAGTCTATTACATAATTTGCTTTATTTGTCTTGCCTGTTTCGGTGCCATCTTCGGCAACTTTGTACATAGTTGGCAAGCCATTTTCATAACCAATACCAAAGTCAGCTTTGATAGCTGTGACTTTGTCAACTTCGCTACCATATACTGCAAAATAACTGTCATAAGATATAAAGTTAAATATTGCATTATATTTTATATCGCCAGCTTGCAATGTATAGTAGTTGTTATCTACGCTGTTTAGATATTGCCAAATTTGTTCTCTACTGATTGAGTTTTCTAATCTGCTTACTAAGTTAGAGATTGTTAGTAAACCCAATGTTGGATGATTGTATTGGAAATCTAATCCAGCTGAATATACATCTATCTTAATCTTTAGGTTGTATGGTGTATAAATAGGCAATTTTAATATGCTATTGTTTACACTTTCTACCCTAGCAGATTTTACAGTGTATAGTGTCACCAAGAACATCGCGTTATCAGAAGAAGTAAAGCTTGTCTTACCTTCTTGACCACCAGTTTTGGTTACTGTTGCGATTAACTTAATGTGTTTACCAAGAAGAATAGTTGCTTCTGCAGGTACTGTCAAATAGAACTTGCCATCAATCAAAGTAGGAAGAAGTGATTTTCTCAAAGCATAATATTCGTCGCCCCTTAATACTTCGTCCTCTACAAAGTTAGTACCTTCTATTGTACCAATCATTACTTGCCACTCAACTTCGCCATCAAAGTTGTTGATGTCTACATTAAGTTCTTGTGTTGTACCTATTGGCAAGTTGTTTTTTAAGCCTGCTTCGGCCAAAGCAATCTTAACAGTAGGTTGAGATAATGTTGTTATAGTATATGTAGCATCAAAAGGTCTAACTTGTTCGTCTCCAGAGTAGAATTTTACATTCAATGTAAATTGTGTCAAATCTGGGACTTCGCTACCTATTAACAAACTCAAATAATAAAGTTTGCTATAAGAATAAATATTGTCTGTTGTACTGATTAATGAATCAGAACCTGTTGCTTTGCTTAACTTAATACCATAACCAGGGATATATTCTGACTCGCTATTGATATAAGTTGAGAAAGCTTTGTCTACACCAACCAACTCGCCACCTTCGCCAGAAACAACTTTGTTGCGGTCAAAGGCAAGTTGAACAAGTGTTAGGTCGTAGTCTGAAGCTGTAGAATATGTCACTTCTAATCTATCAAATCTACTAAAGTATGGGTAAACTTCTATAGACATAAGAGCTTCTACACCGTTAAAGATGTTAGCATCTGTACCGTCTTTTGTTAGATAGTCGCCATAGTCACTATACAAACCAATATCAACACTTACGATAGATTGTGGTTTGATAGTTAAGTTTAGATCTTTATTAATACTTGGTCTACCAGGCAAAGCTGCAGATAAAGAGCTGTAGAAATTAATCTTAAACTTTTTATCTTCTTTAAGCAAGTTTTCTTCTTCTGACAAACCTGTATTGTAAGGATAAGCAATAGTAAATTTTGTTTTGATTGCTACTAATTCGTGAGTGACAGGATCGTATACTGCTTCATCAGATGTACTGCTTATTGTTAACAAGTCAGTTTCTGCAAATACACCATCTATCAATGATTTTTCGCTAACTTTGATAGAGTCGTCATTTGTGTCAGTGTCGATAACTACAGTAAATACCAATGTTTGCAATTGTGTCATCTCAATATTTACAGAGTTTGATTCGAAGTAAATATTAGTTGCACCATTTTTTACAGTCACATAGAAGTCTTTAGCTAGATAATTCATCAAGACTCTTGTGCTTGTTGCTCCAGTGGTAATAGAGATATATGGCACTGCAGTCACTTTTACATTAGCAGGAGTTTTTTCTTTGCCCACAATAACTGGGTTTTCGTTATAAGCGATGTCTACATAATAATAAGCATTAAAACTGTCGTATACCCATGCAGAGTTAATGATAAAGTATTGTGTATCAGCTGCATTTGATAAGATGTATCTGATGCTTACATCGTTGTAAGCTTCTAGATCTAGTGTTTGAGATAACAGTTCTCTCTGATATTCTATCTCACTAAACAAAGATTGTCTGCCGTTAACTAATACTTGTACAGGTGCATTGATATCATCAACAACCTTGCTTGAATCTGACTTGTTGATTGCTTCGTACAAGTTAAAGTTGTTAATACCAAGTTTAACAACAATGTCAACTCTTGCTAGGCACAAATAGTTAAGTTGAGAATATACAGTTAGTGTTGCATTACCTTCGCCAACTACTTGTATTGTACCATCAGCATTTACTCTAATAACACCTTTGTTAGAAGATAAAATGTTTAATCTAGCAGTTTTGTGAGTAAGAGGATCAATAGTCACTTGTGCAAATTCGTTTAAGTTATATGTATTAACTTGAATTAGTTGATCTGCAGCTAAAGATCCATCATCGATATAGTTGTAGAACAAGATGATTGTAGAATCATTTACATAATAATAACCATCTTGTTGGATGTCTTTTATACTATCAAGATCATCAGGGTCATAATCTTCTAGATTATTGTTAAATTTGATTTCTATTATTATTGGCAAGTTTGCAAACAAGATTGTGCCGTCTTCTCTTAAGATATGAGGTAAACCATTGTTTGAAGTATCAAATCCCCAGAACTTGTCAACAAGAGGATCTGCCGAAACATATTCTCCATTGCCCTTTACGATACCAGGGGTTGCTAGAGGGTCTGCTTCATCAATAGTAGCAATGCCATATGTAGAGTAGAATGTTGCATCCATATCTATCACATCATTGCTATTTAGACCTGCTGGACGAGCACCCAATGGGTTGCCACCTGCAGAACCAAAACCACGACTGTAGAAGTTGTCAAGTGTGTTGCCAGACTCTAGGTTGCCTACAAATGCTGCTACACAGTAGCTATTGTTTGCTATGATATTGATGTAGCTTGCGCAATAACCAATAGTTGAGTCTAGTAAATGTGCTGCAAAACCACCAACATAAGCATTAACGGCTGCATCACCTGTACATACAATGTCGTATGTTGTTGAGCTCTCATAGTAAGAAATAACATATGAGAATGATATATCAGCGCCTTGACCTACACCTACAAAACCACCGATGTAGTTTTCTGCAGTTATAAATGCGCGTGTTGCCAAGCTGTCACTGTTATAATTTTCTGCACTACAATACTTGATAGTACTGTTAATAATTTTACCTGCAAAACCACCAACATATTCTCTTGCTTTTACTTTTGTAATTGAGAAGCTGTTGCTTACGCTTGCATTTTCGATATGTCCTGCAAAACCACCAACATTTCTAAAGCCATTAGCAACAATGTTGCCTTGAGCGCTTACAGAGTTGATTATGGTAATAGTAGGAACATCTACTTGACCAGCAATTATACCAAATGCACCACCAATGCCTGTTGGTATAGTTTCTACTATGTTAAAACCGTCTGGTTTTGTCACAGTAATATTTGATAGTACATCATAGCCGGTAGTACCATAATTAACTACTACTCCGCCGCCTGCACCAACCATGCTGTCCAAGCTGCCAGTAAAGCTTGTATTGTATGTTGTATAACCTACCAAGCCACCAACAAACATAGAAGAAATACTTTCTGCACAGTTAATGTTAACTTTGCAAATAGTTGTGATACCTATTGCTTCGTTGCTGATATGACCTTGGTTATAACCTACCAAGCCACCAAAATATATATCATATTCGAAGCTGATAGTGACATTATCTAATTCTGCTTTACAGTTTTCTATAGTACCATTTGGCAAGTTAAGACCAGTTATACCACCAAATCTTGCACTTGCAAATTTTGTTTGAACATAGTTGTAAGAAACAATCAAGTTCTTTAATTTACCAGCGTTAGCACCGATAAGACCATAATTGGTATATGGGCTATTAGCTGCTGTAGCATAATTTAGACCAGTAATTTTGTATTGTTTGTTTAATCTCTCGTACTTACCATTAATACCACCGGTTAGAGGGTCGCCTTCTGATTGAGCAAGTGGTATCCAGTTGTCTGTGACATTGATATCGCTTGTTAATACATAGAATTTGTCTAAAGCAAGTTCTACATCTCTCAAGTCTTGGTAAGAACTGATGTGATATGGGTTAGCTTCGCTACCATCTGCTACGCTAACAAATATTTCTACAACACCAGGCCAGTCATAAGTGTATTGATTATTTTTATAATCAGAAATCTTATCTTCTGGTATGATTAATAATCTTGCGTTGCCTACATTCTTTGGCATGATTTTTAATGTATTTTCTGTTGCAGAATAAACTACAGAGAATATTGCATTAGAATTGTCAAAGTGTCTGTCATCGCCAGAATCTGCAAAGTCTAATATGGTATTGCTATCTTCTGCTAGTTGTACCCATTTTACTTTGCTATTAAATACACCCTTGTTTGGAAGTGTACTAACTTTTAATACTTTTTCGGTATCTACGCCTTGCTTAAAGTATAGCAAGTCGTTAGAAACGCCATCTACAATAAGAGATTCTACACCAATTGGATCTTTGATAATGAACTCTTGAGATGTTGATATGATTTTTCCAAATTCGCTAACTTGAGCAACAATGTTAACTCTCTTTGGATAACTACTAATCTCATAGTCAGGATTTACTCTAAATACAGAAGCGCCTTCTTTGATCAATATATCAGAAGCTTCTACCTTACCATCTACACGAACGATGTATTGTAGGTCGCCAGCAAATGTTGCATCTGCTGGGAAGATGTTAACTGGAACATCTGTAGAAGTATATGACTCTGGACTTATCAAATCAAAGTAGCCAAGGCTATTTGGATTGTAAAGTTCTGTACGAATACTAGAGTTTTTAGATACATCAATAGACATTGACTCTATTGGCTTATAAGTTGTCACTGTAAAGCTCTTTTCTATTGTGTCACCGTCATAGTTAGTCAAAGTGATAATAACTGTATAAACAACTGTGTCATCTATTGTTGTGATGCTAAATTTGTTTGTTGTAGGATTTAGAGCAAATTTTGTATCTGTTATAACACCATCTACAAGTTCTAGCTCTTCTTCTGTAGTTGTAGGAGGATTTACGCCGTCATCTTCGGTTGTTGTTTTTATAACAGAATAAGTTATATCCTTAAACTCTGCAATCATAGGTTCGGTTGTTAGAGATAAGGTTATTTCTTTGTTTATATTAATAACTGCATTAGAAACAGAATCATCTTGATATTCTAACAAACCAGCATAAGCTTTTGATGCAAGTTCGAAGTCTACATTAAAGTCTTCTATTGGTTGATAAACATTAACTCTAAAGAACTTGGTTGTATCAAGCGTTGTGCTGTAAATTGTGATGTTTGCTATACCAACAGATATAGGAGTAAGTCTAAAGATGCTACCGATCTTTTCTACCTTTACAATACCGTCATCTTCGCTTGTTGCAAAAACTGTATCTAGGTCTGCATCTGCAGGTGTCACTATCAAGTTAAAATCTTGATAAGTTATTGCATCGATGTTTAGTTTTACTACAGAAGCTTGACCAAAGCCAGTTGTTATATCTTTGCCATTTTGAGTATAGGTGATTTGATCAATACTTTGTATACCTTGTTTGATAAGAAGAACTACTGTTGTACTTGCTCTTATTGTATCATCGTCTGGCACTGTAGATTCTATAACCAACTTAAATCTACCGCTATCTGCTGTAGTAAGTGCTCCAGATACCATCTTGATGTAGAAGGTTGTATCATTATCAAAAACATTTTCGTAAGTTTTGATAGAACCGTTTGCTCTAAACTCAAAGTATCTATCAATCATTGTTTGATTGTCCATCAAAACATTGCCGTCATAAACAGATATTGTAAACTTACCGTTTATTGCAGATATTTCTCTTGGATTGCTGATAGCTACTTTCATAGCAGAACCGTTTGTTTGATCATTGGTATACAATGACAATTCGTGTTCGCCTGTTCGAGTCACATTGTTTATTTCAAAGTCTCTTGCGTATATGTCGCATATTAGGTCTAGATTTTTGAAATAATTAAACTGACCTTCAAAACCTGTTAACTCTATGCCAAAACGCAACTTGTAATCTAGGTTGTATCTTATAGCATTGATTCTAAACAAGAAGCATTGATATTGTCTATCTGGAGAAGGCATCATGGTGCTTACTGTTGCATATGCAGTGACTGGAGATGTGTTAGTAAACTTTGGCAATGTTATGTGTATATCTTGTTCGGTCTTTACACCCAAGATAACATTAACATAGTTTAGAGAATCCACATTTTTTACTAATGTTATTGGAGTTAAAATAATATTTGCATCCAACACATCAGCTACTGTAGAACCTTTCCACAAAACGATGTCTTCTGGCAAGATCTCATCTACCAAGCTAACTGTTAGGTATGTAGGAGCTACATGCTCTTCTATGTTGCCCATATGGTCTACAAGTCTTGCACAAACTTGTACTTGGTCTAGTGCTGTAGATCCGTCCATAACAGTCACCACACCGGTATTAGCATCAACCATAACTGCTTCGGTTTCGGTTGTTAAACTATATTTGATAAATTTTTGGTTGCTATCTTCTGGCATAATTTTGATGCCTGTATCAGGATTGATAGTTGCAGTAGCACCATTCTTTCTTAACACAGCCAAAGAGTAATCATTCTTAAACTCTATGCTTGTTGCCTTTTTGATAACATTGATTGTTAGGTTTGCAGTCTTGCCACCCTCGCTGGTAAGAACTGTCATTGTTGTTGTGCCAGGGGCAATTGCTGATATTGTCTTTTTTACACCATTTTCTGTAACTGTGTTGATAGGATTGATAGAAATATACTCTGGGTTAGAAAAACTAAATGTAGGGACATAGTTAAAGTCTTTTGGTGCACCTGCCATAGTTATTGTTAACTCTTCGGCAGCGCCATCTACATACAAAGTTATACTACCATCGTTTGCTCTAGCTTGTTGTGTAGTTATCGAAACGGTCAGGTTGGCGTACTTATCAGAGCAGCCAAACATAAGGCCCGAAAGCCCCACAAAAACTATCATCATAAATGTTAGTAACTTTTTCATAATTTTTTCCTTTTCTATCAACAAAAAGTGTACTTTGACAATATGCCAATTTAACATTTTAATTATATTTATTTTGTCACAAAGTGTCAAATAAATTACTATTGTATTATAATATATTATATATATAAAAATCGTACAAAAAATCAGGCCAAAAAATATATA
>JAZRSV010000014.1:0-23849 GCA_045651685.1 Clostridia bacterium
AACAACTAACAATAATACAATTTTACAATAAAATAGTATAATTTTTATAAAGTTAAGTCAATTTTATACTATTCAAATTTGAAAAATATCAAAAAAAAGTTGTTATATCTATCTTTTATTTGTCAAAAATATATGCATGAACAAAAACATCATGTTAGCAGATATCAACTCTTGTCAAAAATTAGCTAATATTGCCAAACTATGCAACTGCTCAACCACACCACACAAGTTGACTTGGACTAAAGAGTTGTTTGAATACTTTGTGGCAGACAAAGACTGTCTAGTATATGTATATTGCGACCCAGAACCTATAGGCTGTATTGTTGCACGCTTTAGCAAGCAATATGACAAACTACACCTATACAACTTATTTGTATTGCCACAACACCGCCGCCATAATATAGGCAAATTGTTATTGCAAACTACTATTGATCAAGCAAAAATACATGGCACTAGATTTATTTGTTCGCTTAACTGCAATATAAATAACTATCTTATAAAACAAAACTTTGTCCAGGGCAAAATTTATTTGTATCAAGATATTGACCCATACAACAACAAAAAACACCTTAATTAATAAGGTGTCTTTTTTTTATAAATCTATACGATAATCAATGTCTTTGTTAAGGTTTGCTACAAAAACTTGCTCGTCTTGTTTGCTACCTACTATAGAGTTATAATGAGTAGGCACAACAAGTTTTGGTTTGATTATGTTAGTTAACTGTGCTGCTTGTTTTGCATCCATAGTATATGTACTCCCTATTGGCACAAACAAAACATCACACTTTTGTTGTTGCAGCTCGTCAGTGGCATCGCTGTCTCCTACTACGATATAACTAACATTATTTATAGTTATTTTGTATCCTACCCAACCATTTGCTTTTGGGTGAAATGGTTTGGATATATTGTATGATGCAAAAGTTTCTATATCAACATCTAACACTTGGTATTTACCATTAGGTTGCACTGCAATTGTGTTGGTATAGCCATTGTCGTTAAGTTGTTGCACAACATTTTGCACTGATACAAAAATAGTGTCTTTGGTAGCTACTTTGGCAATGTCGGGTAAAGAAAAGTGATCATAATGACTATGTGTGATAAAAACTAACCTAGCGGCATTTGGTTGTCCTTGTATATTATAAGGATCTACATAAATATTATTATCTATCAATATACTGCTATGATATAGCGCTTTTGCATTGTTCATTGCGAAATCTCCTATAAAAATAATATAACAGTTATTTTGATCAGATGTCAAATAAGGTTACAAAAACTCTTTAATATTTTGCTTTTGCCAAAATATATGTTAAAATTGAATTTAGGAGGTTAACATAATACTTATGTTGGCAAAATTATTTATTAAAAATTATAAAGATACTAACAACCCACAAGTTAGGATAAAATACGGCTTTGTTAGTGGGTTGTATGGAATTATTACTAACATACTATTGTTTGCAGGCAAACTGATAGTTGGCTTTTTGAGTGGATCAATAGCTATAATATCTGACGCTATTAACAATCTTTCTGACGGCATATCTGCAGCAATAACTCTTATAGGATTTAAGCTGTCTAGCAAACCTGCCGACGACGACCATCCTTTTGGTCATGCAAGATTTGAGCACATTTCGGCATTGATAGTTGCTTTTATTATATGTATCGTCGGGGTGTTTTTGGGCAAAACATCTATTGATAAAATAATAAAACCAGCATCTACAGTTGTATCATGGCTGGTTGTGGCAGTTTTGAGTGTTAGCATTGTTGTTAAGTTGAGTCAATACTTTGTTTATAAAAACTTTGCAAAAACTATCGACTCTGACTCAATAAAAGCCAACTCTATTGACGCAAGAAATGATACTTTAGTAACTTGTGCTACACTTATTGCAATGATTATTATTTGGACAACTGGCATTAATATCGATGCTTATGTTGGACTTGCAGTCGCACTTGTTATAATTATCTCTGGCTTTAGGGTTTTGTTAGACACAATGCACCCTTTAATAGGCGAAAAACCAGAAAAAGAACTTGTTATAAAAATTAAGAAAAAATTGTGTTCTTACAATCAAGTTTTAGGTTTTCATGAATTGATCGTACATAGCTACGGCAAAAACAAAAATTTTGTTACTGTGCATATAGAGGTATCTGCAGATGATGATCCATTGGTTATACATGACTTGTTAGATGATATCGAAGAAGATTTTATTAATGAGCTTGGTTTGCATATAGTTATACACGCAGATCCAATACAAAATAAAGATAAAAACACAAACGCTCTAAAATTAAAAATTCAAAAATTATTGCGTAAGCTAAACGCTAGCTTGGTTGTTTGCGACTTTAGAATAGCAAAAGGTCAAAACTACACCGATGTTATGTTTGATCTAATTGTTCCGTACGAAGTAAAGCTTATCAAAAAAGAAATTATTTCTTACCTAAAAAGCAACCTAAACAAAAACAACAACATATACAGATTTAGCATTGATATAGACAGAAATTATGTTTAAATCATTTTGACATTATAAAACATTTTTGCAAGTAAAAATGTAAGGACAAAAGATATTATGAGTTATTCAGAAAATAGACAGTTAGTAAAAATTATACGAGAAATATGTGACGAGCAAAAAATCAAACTAAAAGAATATTCTGAAAGTTGGATTATGGAATTGTCAAAAAACAAGCAAACTACCTTTATCTTTGGATATAAGTTTGAAAACAATTCTGCTACTACACTAAGTATATGCAATGATAAAGTTGCAACATATTTACTTTTGACCGAACATGGTATACAAAGTATAGAACACAACTTTTTTATGAGATATAGTTATACCACCAAAAAAGACCTATACCAACAAATTTTGCCACTACTACAAAAGTACAAATGTTTGGTTATAAAGAACAACACAGGTTCTGGTGGCAAACTTGTATACAAAGTAGAGACCAAAGCAAAATTAAAGTACTCAATAAAGCGCCTTTTGACCAAAACAAAATCGCTTGCTGTTAGCCCTTTTTGTGATATCAAAAAAGAATATCGTTGTATAGTATGCGATGGACAAGTTGAATTAATATATGAAAAAGTTCGTCCTAGTGTTGTTGGTGATGGCAAGAGTAAGGTAAAAGAACTTATCAACAAACTAGACTATTCACCAAAAATAAGCAAAATCGTAAAGCAAAACTATGTACCAGCTCAAGGCGAACAAGTTATACTTAACTGGAAACATAATTTATTTTTTGGAGCTGGCGCTAATACACAAATACCTACCAAATTAAAAAACACTCTAAAAAAAATAGCTCTAAAAACCACAAAGGTATTAAAGGCAAAATTTGTATCTGTAGATATTGTACTTGTCGATAATATGTATCAAGTACTTGAAGTAAATAGTGGTATAATGATGGAAAAATTTTCTACATTTGGCCCTGACAATTATAACAAAGCAAAACAGATATATACCAAAGCTATATTAAAATGTCTAAATAATAGTACAATTTAACTAAAAATACCAAACTTTTGCATTAAAACCTATACTAATTTTCAAAAAATGTTGACAAATTGATAAGAGTGATATATACTAACAAAGCATTTGAAAAGTTTTTGCTTTAGAGTGCTTTTATAAGTATCGCTAGCTCAGCTGGATAGAGCGTTGGTCTACGGAACCAAAGGTCAGGGGTTCGAATCCCTTGCGATACACCATAACAAAAAGAGTGTCAAAAAATTGGCACTCTTTTTTGTTTTGATAAAAAATTAATATATTGACTTTGACTGCACAGTTTTGTACAATATAAATATAGGAGATATTAAAGTGTTTACTATAAGCAAAACTTTAAGAAAAGATGTTTTTGAAGATATGCCAGAAAATGCTTCTAATATAACAAAAGCAGCTCATATCTACAAACAACTATGTAGCAGACTAGAATACTCTATGGACTTCTTTTTGGATGAAGATAGAGTGGCAGACTGGTACACCAATCCGGACAATCTAAAATATATTGATGGTAGAGACAACAACCAAGTTGTTTGTTTTACTTTTAACGCAATTTTTGCTCAACTTTTGATTGATTCTGGCGCATGCTACCCAGATCTTTTTGAAAGAGAAAACTTTTTGACTTCTGACGGTAAATTTGCTCGTGTTCACTCTACCTTGATGGTACTTGTTGATGATCATTTGTTTGAAGTTGACTCTACCGACGGAGTACTTAATAGATGTGACTTGACTTTGACCAAATTTGGCGAATGCAGTTTTATGGGCTGGCAACCACTTGCCCCTACAGATGTAGAACAACAACAAGCAAAAGCTGCGCTAAAACAAGCGCGCAGAGAAGTTTTTGGACCAGAAGATATGTTAAGACAATTGTCTTACGACTATATCACATCTAAAGGATCAGAGTTTGCAAAAATGCCATTGCAAGAAAGATTTGACTTGTTTATGGGCTATCTAAAACACACCCCACCTTATTCATTAGAATCTTTTACTTTTATGCTAAAGTTAAAACATGCTTTGTTTACTAGAGAAGAAGTTGGCCAACAAGGTCTTGTTAGAAACTTTGAGATGTCTTTTGTAAAAGATGCCGATACTAAAGAATACAAGGCTGTTATTTTGTACAACCCAGAAGGCTATGTTGATGATGCCGGCTTTGAAAATTATGATTCTTTACAAATATACGAGTTCTCCGCACAAGACAGAACTATAACTACAGGTATTGATCCTGTAGACCTAGCAATGAAAATTGCGTCAGAACAATATTTAGAACCAAAAGACATGCATGCAAGACAAATAAGAATGATAAAACCTGGCACTCCTCAAATAACACCTGTAGCGCCAGAAGGCGAAACTCTAGAGTATGACGAACAACAAAGACCTCTTAATGTAGACCATTATGAGCGCACAGAAAAATTAACCGGTAGAACATATGTGTGTGACGAGTTTGGTAGAGAACTATCAAAACTAAAAACCCCAGACTCTACCCCAGTGGAGGTATAACAGTATGTTTACATTGCAAGAACTAAAAAGTATATGTAGCAAAAAGCTAGAACAATATACCAAAGAAAAAAATGAGCAAAAGATAAAAACTTTTACTCTAATACAACAAATGCTAGAATATGAAGATGCATTAAAAAAACTTGGTCCAGAAATATGCTTTAATATATTTTATGACCTTGGCTTTGATAAAAAACAAGCGACACAAATATATGCAGATTTGGTATTAAAACAATAAACAAAAAGAACCCTATTTTTTAGGGTTCTTTTTTTTATTAATTGTATCTTGCTATAAAGTGTGTATTTCTATAAATTGTCACACTATCGCCAGCTTGATAAATTTTGCCATCAAACGAATTGTACCAACCAACAAAACCTTGAGCATCGCTTGGAGCTGTCAAAGTAAATGTTGTGCGTTGACCAACTCTTGTAGATAATCCATCGCTTGTTGTCACCTTAAATGTGTCTGGCAAAACAAGCATAGTCTCGGCATAATCTTCGGCAAAGTAATCATTAATAGTCTTTATTGCTATTTGATAAACCATCTCTATTGGATATTGATTATATGGTGCTGTACTTGCTAATATATCGGCCATATTTTTTGCTTCGCCAAGTCTATATGCAACATACATTTCGTATGTGATTTTGTTAGTATCAAATTGTTCGTAAGCGAACAAATCACCAGCAATATCACCTACACCTCTTGTATCAGCTAATTGCTCTTGATTGTGTATATATTGTCCATCATCAGTTTTTTCGAAAGTATAAATATTAGAAATACCAGTTGATCCCAAGAAACCGTTAGCAAAGAAGTTAAGTGCTTGAGATGTCACCATATTGTAATATTTGCAAGGGGTGTCGATCTTTTCAATACTGATACATGTTGGAGTTGTAATAATTGGGTTGCCATCTTGGTCTAAAGTTTGTCTAAAGAATGGTTGACCAATTTGAGTATACAAAGCATCAATTGACTTTTCAAAAGATAAACCTTGTGTATTAAATAATCTGTGTGATAATACAATTTCTACTTCGCTACCATCATCAAACTTCATTAGATAGTAGTTGTCATATGTGCCAGATTCGGCAATCCAAATTGGGTAAGAATAACTAAACTCACCTCTATCAAAGTCATATACCAACAATAAGTCATCGTATGTGACATTTTCGATCGCTTTTGTAGAACCATCTGCAAGTGTAACTAAAGTACCTTCTGTAAAGCATTGTACAGAAGTCATAACAACAAAGTTAACTGTAAGTTGTAATTCGTCTCCAATGTTTGCTTTGCCTGCATAGCTAACACTAACTTCTGGTGTGCTATGATTAAAATATGCTACATCTTTTGCAGTACCTGTTATAAATGTAACAGTGCCATCACTTGCTATCTTACCAATAGCAATTTGTTCTTGTATATGATCTATAGAACCTTCGTTAGAACCATCACCCAAAGCTTCTGCATCAAGATCTACTTGTACAGATACATCAACTTCGCCTACACTAGGAGCGAACATAACAACATATCCACTAAATTTTTCTGAAATTCCATTAAAATATTCTGTTTCTAAAGTGAATGTTTGGGTACCAAGTGTGAATACAACTTTTAATGTACCAATTTGATCTGACATTTTGCTAGAATCAGCACTACTCAAAGCTGTTTCAACAAGAAAATTCATCTTAATAGATGTTGCAGCGTTTGCTGCGTTTTTAATCACTCTTGCTGTTGATGCGGTTTGAGCATAAACTAACACATCTGTTCTATCTCCAAAAAGATTTGAACCGCATTCTGCAATGACAGCATAACCAAAGTCTAGTTCGGTTAAATGTTCTAGCCCAGCAAAAGCTCTATCTTCTAAATAATGCAAAGTTTTTGGTATACCGATATTTTGCAAGTTAGGACTATTAACAAAAGCTTCACTCTTAACACCTACTACATTAGCTGTTGCACCACCATCTGGAGTAAATGTTTCTGGTATACTTACAAAAGTTTGACTAGATACAAAGCTTTGTACCATATAACCATTTAGGCCTTCGTCATATACATATGAAAAACCTGATCTATCATCTACATATACAACCTGAAGATTTGTTAGTTGTTTTGACTCTAACTCGGCAAGTTGATATCTAGAAATATATTTATCAGTTTGAATTGTTGTATTAAAATTGCCTAGTTGTATTTCTGGCAACAAATCTAGCTGATCTGCATTGATTGTTATTTTTGTTAGACTGTTTATATATCCTTGTGTATAAAGATTAGTAGCAAATAGATAACTGCCCATTTCTCTAACGGTAGAAGGTAAAACATATTCTGTGTCGCCAGAGCCATGATTGTATGCGATAAGAACCGCTCCGTCTGCTGACAAAAGTTCGCCAGAAATTGTTTTATAATTTGCATTGTCTTCTACAATATATTTTTTTGTCACAACATTTGGCATTTGTGCAATAGCAAAATCAATGTCACTACCAATCTTAAAGTTGTTTACATACATCATACTCATTAAGTTAACACTTGGTATTAATGTATTAAGAAAACTAAATTGATATTCATCGCCAACAACACATCTAAATTCTTTCAAAACATAAGATGTAGGAACTTCGAATAATCCAGCATCCAATAAATTGTTTAGACCACCTACAACAAGTTGTACAAAATTAATATCCATACACATCAAAGCAAAGAATAATTCTTCTTTTGCAGTGTTTTCTTCTGGCATGCCTCCAATTTTGTCAAGATATGCTGCAAGTTCAGGAGACGCTTGTTGTATCAAACTATAAGAAAGACCTGCTTTCATAAGTTCTTGTATTATACCAAGAGTATGTCCTGCTAACATTTTTAAAGCTGTATTTGATACCACACGGACAGAATTTGCTTCATCACCCATAAGCAACCCAGCAAAAGCTGTAAGTGTCTCTATGTTTTCTACAACTTCTGCAGGGTCATCTACTGTTACATTGAGTTGATTTTTGTACACAGTCTCTGTACTGCCCTTGTACAGCTGCAACAACAATAAGTATGGTATATTGGCCATACCAACCATTTCTGCCTGCATAAGAATAACTTCGTTAGCACCAATTTCTTCATATGCAGCAAAAAAAGTTTCTAATTCTTTTTGAGTGTAAAGTTCGTCTTTGTTGTATATAGTTGGGCCAACTATGCTCATTGAAGACGGCATTGTAAAATCAAAGTCTGTTGTATATGCCATAGCAACAGGCATGTCTTGAGCTTTTTCGTAAACACCTATACCATTTGAACCTAAACTATATACTGTTTCAGGCTTATTTAGAGAAAAACAAAATTTTGCTGCTGTTTCGCCAGTGACAAGAGAAAGTTCGTCTGCAGAAGAAATTGTAAATCTTATAGTAGCAGACATTGTGCCCTCTGGCATGTCAAAATCAAAACTTTGCGCAAGATTGCCATCAATATATACATCTATATAGTCGTTGTCTAGATCGTCTATTGGATAAAAATCTACATGCATACTTTCGTACAAGTATTTGTGACTAACGGTAACATCAACAATAACAGGAGTAAGTGCATCTATCATAGAGATATCGATATTTTGCAATATTACATTATTGTTTGAACTGTCTAATGCAACTGATGGAAGATCAACATCGGCCTTAACGCCATCAACATTAATATCTATCTCTACTTCAGAATCGTCTTGCATTTCGAACATCAAGTGACCTGTCATTACTTCTGGCACCATACTTATCTCAAATGCAAGACTTGCAAAACCAGAAACAAGGTTAACCATATCTTGCGAAGCAATTGTAAAGATATATGTTGCTACATTGCCGCCAGAAGTTTTGCTGCCCATGATGTGCTTGTCGGACATTGTTGCTTCCCCGTTTAGAGTTAAAGACCTTGTTGCGTTTTCTAGATGGTCAAATATTTGAAATCTAACCTCAACAGATCTACTCAAATACTCGTGTTCTAATGTAATAGTTATTACAACAGGAGTCTCTAGATCTACCATAGAAATATCTATATCATCTGCTATTGACATTCTGTTTTGTTCACTTAAGCAAATTAAAAGACCTGTACTGTCATGTGATGTACCTTGATAGTTAACCCTAACATCAACTTCTGCCTCACCATCAGTCACAAATGTCAAGCCACCAGTGATTGTGCGAACAATAGGTGTTGGCTCTGGAGTTGGCGTAGGGGTTGGAGTTGGTGTCGGTGTAGGGGTTGGTGTTGGCGTAGGGGCCGAACCACTCTTACCAAATATTTTATCCCCAAAAAAATAACAGGCAGCTCCACCTGCAGCGATAGATATTATGCTAATAATTAGCATCAAAAATACGACTGCTTTTTTAGACATACTAACACCTCATAATATAAATTTTTGTTTACACAAGTATCAATAAGTTTTTATATAAAAATTGTAGCTTTTATTAACCAAAAAAGTCAAGTAAATACATCTTTTATAGTTGTGCTGTAAAAAAAATTTTTACATACACTTGCAATAAAAAACCAAGGCATGCTATTATAAAAAAAAGAGGAGTATTATTATGATAAAAGCTGTTTTTAGATACATAAAATCATGTTTGACTTATGCTTTGTACGAGTCGTTTTATTCTAAACTAAAAAAGGTTGGCAAATCGGTAGTTTTTGCCTTGATGATAGTTTTGACTGCATCAACACTAATACTAGAATATGTCGCGCTTAATATGATCGTTGGCGGTTCTGGCAAAGATATTATAATCGCAATTATTTTGATTATTGTTTGTTCTGCTCTTGGGCTTATTACTTTTAGGTTTAATTCTTGCATATCTCGAGCTGCATTAAAAGCACACTCGTCAGTTGGAAAAAATAATATTAACGCCCACCCTGCCACAGCAATAGAACCTATTGCCGAACCAGAAGAAAAACAAGTGCTTAATCAAACTCAACCACAACAACCAGCCAGCGTTGTGTCAGAGACAAAAAATCGCAGCAAACTAGATCTAACTATAGGCATAGTTGGTATATTTTTAACTTTGGGACTTGTGGCCGGTGTCTTTGTAGTATTTTTTACAGCAATAAAAAATTAATAAAAAATCGCAGCAAATAGCTGCGATTTATTTTTTTATAAATATTTTTCGTTAATATAATCATTTGCTTCAGAAATTGTGTCGCAATGTACCGCCTCGGCTTTGTTGATAGAATCAACAACTGGTTGATACTCTATAATGTTGTTTTTGATAAGGCCATAAATTTCTAATAACAAAGATTGTTGACCAGCAGAAAGAGTTGCGAAACTAATTGTTTCTTCTGGATTGTATGGCTCCACATTTACATCATAACCCTCATAATCTGTAAGATCATTTAGATTGCCCTTAAAAAATCTTACAAAGGTAAAGTTAGAGTTAATATAATCAGCATTAACCTTGCCAGCAACAACATCTAATTGATATTGTTTTGATGAAAGTGGCTTTACTAATTCTGGATTAGCCATATAAACTATGCCATTGTTAAAATCATAACGGTATGAAACATAATAATTGTTGTCGTCAGTATAATTAGTAAATTGTACAAAGTTGAAGTCAACTACTCTGTCGTTTTTGAAGTCGTAGTTAATCTCATAGGATGTATATGTAATATTGCCACCTGTTGGACCTTCGTAAAGAACATTAACATATACAAGGCCATTATTTTGTGTCACATACACATATAGGCAGCTACTACCTGGACCTTCTAATTCGTCATATTGAAGTGTGTTTATTTTTAACACATTTTTTTCGATCAAATAATCTACAAAACCAATATATGCAATAGGTACTTTTACCATAAGTGCTTCGGCATCGATATCATCCGAAGAAACTTCGGTAGCTAGACGCAATGTGTTAACATTTTCTCCTAATTGTTCTACCGTATCTACTGTTTTTGTTATTGCTTGTTTTATTTCTTTATCTGACAAACCTTTTGGTGACTCAAACAACCAAGTGCATATACCATACACGCCAAAGCCAACACCAGCAATCATAACTAGTGTTAAAATAGCACTAACCACTATTTTTACAACAGTTTTACCTTTTGTCATAAATACTCTCCTAAATTTCTTTTGTACCTATAATATAACACCTGCTATTTTATTTGTCAAACTATAGGTTATTTGCAATAAAAAATTAAAATGTTTTTTGGTACAAAGTAGGTTATTTTAATTTATTATTTTTTTGTTTTGTGATATATTAAGGGACGAAATAAGGATGTTATTATTATGAGTAATACTACTGACGAAAAGAAACTAAAAGGTTTCAAAAATTTAGGACTTTATTTTAAGTATTTTTCTAGATACAAGGCACTATGTGCAGGCTATTTTATATGTCTTGCCTTTTCGGGTGTGGTTGGCTTTTTGTCACCATTGCTACTGGGTGAAGTTATATCACATGTGACCAGTGGCGAAAATTTTAACCTAGCCCTTCGTTATGCACTATTGCTTGCTGGCGTTGACTTGTTTGGCATATTGATATACATGGCGAGAGTGCCTTTTTTCAAAAAGACCGAAAACTATGTAAAACGCGATGTAAAACTAGATATATTAAAAAGAAGCTTTAATATCAATATCGGCGAATATGAAAAACTTGGCAATGGTACTTTTATCACAAGACTAACAAGCGATCTTGATGCACTTGCAACTTCGTTTAAGAATATTAGCGAAACTATTATCAGTTTTGTTTCTAAAATTGGTTTTATTGTATATGTGTTTATATTAAGTTGGCAAATTGGTTTGTTTTTGGTAGCGTTTATTTTAATAAAATATTTTGTATATCAAATAAGAATACATTATTTTGTCAGATTAAAACCACCTGTTCTTCGCAAAAACGAAAAAATTAACTCTCTTGTTGGCGAATGTGTAAGAGGTATTAAGGATATCAAAACTCTAGGCCTATCTAACACAGTAAGCAAGCGTGTTAATGACATGCAACAAGATTATATGAAGGCAGACAACAAAGAATGGTATGTTGGCATATCTCTATGCACCTTTGCTAGTTTTGTAGATATTGTATGCAACTTGCTCTTTGTTGTATTGTGTATTGGTCTTATCAAAAATAATCATTTGGACCTTGCGGTATTCTATTCTGCATATATTTATAAAAACAATGTACTTGACTTTACAGTTCATTTAGGCAATTTGCAAGCTTACTTTAAGGATATGGAAGTTTCTGCTTTTAGAGTATTTCAACTAGCAGACGGCAATGTATTTAAGATGGATGAGTTTGGCACAAAACCTATGCCTAGATTTTATGGCAATATCGAATTTAAGAATGTATGCTTTAAGTATACCGAAGAAGAAGATGTACTAAACAATGTTAGCTTTAAGATTGCTCCTAAAACACATGTTGCTTTTGTTGGCGAAAGTGGCTGTGGTAAAAGTACAATCGTAGCGCTAATATGCAAATTGTTTGATCCAACCAGCGGCGAGATACTTTTTGACGGGGTTAATATTAACGAATTGTCACAAGAATTTGGTAAGCATGTGTCAATGGTTAACCAAAGTCCATATCTATTTAATCTAACCATTAGAGAAAATATGCAACTAGTAAAACCAGATGTCACTGATAAAGAAATTTTTGATGCGTTGCGTGTTGCTAATGCTTATGACTTTGTATCACAATTGCCACAAGGTTTGGATAGCTTTTTAGGCGAAGGTGGTACTCGCTTGAGCGGCGGTCAAAAACAAAGAATTTGTATTGCTAGAGCATTGTTAAAAAATTCTAGAGTACTTATCTTTGACGAAGCAACAAGCGCCCTTGACAATATCTCGCAAGAATATGTTATGGACTCTATCGAAAGTATGAAGAAAAACAAAACAATTATTACTATTGCACATAGACTGACAACTATTCGTAGTTGCGATACAATTTTCTTCCTTGATAAAGGCAAAATTATTGATTATGGTACTCATAGGCAATTACTTCGCCGCAACAAAAAATACAACGAACTATATAACAAACAAAAGAAAGAAAAACATTCGCAATCAGAAGAATAAAAAATAAAGACCCTCAAATATTTTTGAGAGTCTTTTTTTTACTTACTTATCTTTTTTTACAGTTGTTTTTTTTGTTGTTTTTACAACCTTTTCTTCTTGTTTCTTTACTGATTGGTCAACTTCTGGTTGCTGGGCTTCTTGTTCTAAAGCAGGCTTTTCTTTACTATCTTTTTGCATTGGTTCAAAACCCATACCAATAGCTTCTTTTACATCTACCGAAAACATAAAAGCTTGTTGATCGGCTTTTCTTACAGCTCTTTTTAGTCCGGCTATTTCTGAACGACTAAGCAAGCACATCAAAATTGTCTTGTCTTGGTGAGTATACATGCCTGTTGCTTTTATTTCGGTCATGCCACGATGTACAGTCTTGCCAATTTCTTGATAAACTTGTTCTGGCTTGCTTGTCACTATGTAGTATGCTCTAGTGCCCTTGACACCGTTGATAACTGTATCGCAAACATATCCCATCAATATGCAAGTAATGATTGCATACATACCATAGTTAATGCCGTATATAAAACAGCTTGCAATAATTAAAATTGCATCTATTAACATGATTATTTGACCGGTACTAATTTTTGCATTGGCATTTTTTAACATACAGGCGATAGTATCTCCGCCGCCTGTAGAACCACCTGCCCTAATGACTATGCCGGCACCAACACCCATAAACAAACCACCGTATATAGAGCATAACAAAAGTTCTGAACCTACATTGATAGTTATATAAGTGCATATCCACATAGAAAGTGAAAAACCAAGTACGCCAGTTATAGATAATATAATAAACTCAAGACCCATAGTCTTAAACGCTATAACAAACAAAACAGCATTCATAAACAAATATATAATAGATGGAGACAACACAAAGCCTGTTTGTTGCTTGATAACATTTGATACAAGTGATGCTATACCAGAAAAACCTGTTGGGCTTATTTTGTTAGGTGACAAAAATACACTAAAAGATATACCCATCAAAAATGTGCCTATCAAAATAGCAACAATGTTTATAATATATTTTTTTACAACTTTTGAGCGATTCATAATAAAATATTTATCCTTTTTATTTAGTCTGCAACCTATCATACACTTTTTGTTATTTATTAGCAAATGCTTTTTGATAAAATTACAATCAAATTGTGTATTTGTTTGATATGTGTATCATTGACACAAACTAAAAAGTTTTATATAATAAAAAATATAAAGGAGCAAAAATGTTCAGAAGTATTTTTAGATTTATTGGAGGCGTGGTTAAGTTTTGTCTTAAGCTTGCCTGGAGAATAATAAAATTAATATTTGCACCTGCTGGCTGTATTATAAAATTAATAGTTTTGGCAGCTATTGTTGGTGGCGTACTTTTGATAGTGTTATAATATGGAGAAAGCAAAAAAGAGTCCTTGGTGGCTCGTATTAAAGATATTTATTATCATAATAGCTATTGTTGTATTTTTGTTTGTAGGCATATATGCATTTATAAGAATCAGTCTTGGTATAGATGTTTTTCAAGCTATTGGCAAACTAAAACTTCTTGGCAAAACCCCTCAAATAGAAAAGATAATAGACTATGGCTATACAAGTCAAGATTTGGATGCTGGACTTATACAGTTTGACAATGCAGGATTAAGCGTTGCATATACAAAAAACGGTAACAATATTACTATCGACCCAAAACATGTGACCGACATCGTCACTATGACTGGAGACTTACAGTTAACCGACAAACAACTTGCTGCTGTTGCAAATTGCTATCTTAAGTCTGCAATTGGATCTGTAGCTATTGACGAAGATTTGTCACTAGAAGATCTTGCGGTTTCACAATTAAAAATATATGATGTACAAACATTAGCTGGTGGCTATACTAGCGCTAAAGTTAATGTAGTTGTGCAAGTGGGATTAAAAGAGTTAAAAGATTCTCTTAATGTCTTCCCTGTTAACCTTATAACCAAGTATTTGCCAGAGACATTGTATATCAATTCTACAAGCACTATAACAATGACATCTGACTTTTTACATACAGTAGAATATGAAAGTTTTACACTAAACAATCTTTCTGCCGAAAACAGCGCATATCTTGTTAACTTAATTAACAAATTTTTTAACATAGGCACTGTTCAAGACCTTGGCAAAAATATTGGTGAATATGTGACTGATATTCTTATTGGAGATATTAATTCTACTGAAGGTTTTGCTTATGCTTTTAGACCAGCAGGCGCAAAATCATGTCACTTTAAGTATGAAAACAACATAGGTTATTTTATTATAAGCTTAACTCAAACGCAGGTTGGTTAATACAACCTGCTTATTTTTTTTGTAAAATGGCTTTTTGTAAAATTTTTTTGCCGTAAATATGTAAAAATAGAATTGTTTTGTTTTGTCTTTTTATATAATTTATGTATAATTATATTAGCAAAACTATCTATACAGTTAAGATAGTTATTTTATCTATTATATGGGATGATTTATTATGATAGAAATTAAAAAGTTAAACAAAATATATAAAAACTATGGCGGCAACCAAGTACGCGCCATAAAAGACTTGAGTTTGTCATTTGATGACAGAGGCATAACTGTTATTGCTGGTAATAGTGGTAATGGTAAAAGTACCTTGCTTAGTCTTATAGGCGGCCTTGATACTTTTGATACAGGCAACATCTTTGTCAATGGTATTGACTTGCACAGCTTGAGCGAAAAACAATTAGAAGCTTACCGTAGTAAATATGTAGGTTTTATCTTTCAAGATCCTAACTTGATTAACAACTTAAGCGTTGCAGAAAATATCCGTATGGGTAGAGCTTTTGATGGTGACAAAATTTCTGATGAAAAGATTGAAGAACTTCTAAAAACTGTTAAGCTAGAAGGTTTTAAGGATCGTATGCCTACAGAATTGTCTGGTGGTGAGCGCCGTCGTGTTTCTATAGCAAGAACTCTTATCTCCGAACCTGAAATATTGCTAGTTGACGAACCTACAAGTTCGCTTGACCAAGCTAATACAAAAATTGTTTGGGATATAATAAAAGATTTTGCAAAAGACCATTTGGTTATTGCTATCACTCATAGACAATCAGTTATCAAAGAGTATGCAAATAGAGTTATCACTCTAAAGCAAGGTCAAATCGAAAAAGACGAAAGAGTTTCTCCAAAACCTCGCAAGAAAAAATCAAACCCTAATGATGAGTTTGTACCTTTTGAACAAAAATTAAAGAAAGGCCACTTGCGTAGTGATTATACATGGAACTTTGCAAAGGCATATCTAAAGTCTAAAAAGTTAAGCATGTTCTTTGTTGTCTTGCTATCATCATTCTCGCTGTTATTCTTTAGTGTATTCTTTATACTAAATAGTTATAACAACTCAAGAGTATTAGCAGGAGCTGTCAATGCAAAAGATGTACCATATGTCACTTATTATAATGGTACACTTAACAATCCAAAGCGCATAACTATATCTGACAAAAACCAAATCGAAATGTCATTATTAAAACAAGACAAAAACCTTGTTGGCGAAAACTTGCATTATATGACTAGAGTAAACTACTCTGTAGACTTTGGCGCAGGCTTTTATAGTTCTAACAATAGAGACTTTGTTATTAATGGTTTTATCGAAACTCCAAACAACTCAACTGTAGAAGTAGGTAGCCTAAACAAACTTGGTCAAAAACTTATCGCTGGTGCATATCCAGATCAAACAAGTAGCAACCCAGACGAAAGATACAAGGTTGTAATTAGTGATTACTTTGCAAAACTATTGCTTAAGTATGGTGTTAATACAACTGGTGGCTTTGTTGACTTTACTGAAAAAGAAAAAGATTATACTCAACTTATTAACAAAACTATACTAATTGGCAACAACGGCCAATTAACTATTAGCGGCGTTTACGAAACTGATTATTTAAATTATGTTGACTATAACACACTAACCTATCGTGGTTATAACGAAGACGAATACGAATACAAACTAAATAATATCTATAGCATTATTCATGTTTTACCTACATATACAGAAGGTTATGCAGAACAAAACCCAAGCGTACACAATGTTGTCGCTTCTGTATTAAAAGCAGGCAAAAAACTATCTTACAAAAATGCAACTTTGACAAGCTTTGCACATCACTCAAAATCAAAAATTTATTATACAACTACAACAGACAGCTTGCCAATTACTCCAACTAATTTACAAACAAACCAAGTTATTATTTCGGTAGATACTTATAACGAATTAATAAAAGGTGTAAAAGGTTATAGCGAACTAAACAAAACCTTAATACAAGAAAAAGGTTATGCTTATCTTGAATATAGTCAAGCAACAAGCAACAACTCAAACATCACTATTTGCATAGATGATGCTAACGGTGTTGCATATGATGTTGTTGGTGTTTATATCGATGCAGTTGCACCAGATGCAAACACTACCGAGATCATAATGTCTACACAAGATTATCGCAACAATGTACTTGCTCAAACAATCTTTGGCGCGTACAACCTAACAATCAACTCTCAAGTTGGCGACGAAGCTTTGACAGGTTCTATAAAAGCTTTGGCAAATCTTGGTATGACATTTACTAGCCCTACTTCACCAAAAATCAATAACTTTAATAACACAATCGAAATTATCAAAACTGCCTTTTTAGTGACAAGCATCTTTACTGCAGCATATTCTTTAGTATTGATGTACTACTTTATCAGTCAAATGATAAAAGACAGAAAAGCAGATATTGGTATTTTAAGAGCTATCGGCGCAGGCAAGATGGATGTAGCTAAAGTATTTATACTTTGCGCAGCATTCTTGGCACTTAGCATCTTTACATTGACAGTTATACTTACTTTTGTTGCTTCTGCAATTGCTAACATTGTCGTTGTTGCAAACTTGCCAGTGACAATAAGTGTATTTAGTGGTCAATTTATAATGTTTGCATATCTTGCAATATTGTGCTTGTCAGTTGTTATTATGGGAACATCAGTACCTATTGTAAAATACTCAAAGATGACCCCAAATCAACTTATCAAAACATTCTAATAAACTTACAAAAGACTGCCTTTATTGGGCGGTCTTTTTTTGCTAAATATATTTTTTCAAAATAGTTTTGAAGTGGTATAATAAATACATATCAAAACGGTGCTCAAGTTAAAATAACTTTTATGGGTCTACCTAGCTAACAAATAAAAAAGACACTGGTCAACCAGTGTTTTTTTGTTTGAAAAAAATATAAAACGATGTAAAATGTTTATAATTAATATTAGGAGAAAATGTAGTGATAAAATTGCCAACTATACTTGTTATAATACTTGCTGCAATATTTTTTGTCATAGCACCTACTTTGACAATATTATTAGTAAAAGATAAGCGAAAACAAAAGATTATTTGCATGTCACTTACTATAGCTTATTGCATCGCGCTATTTGCAGGAACTATGCTTAATGTTGCCGTGACAAAAAACTTTGTATCACTACAATTTAAGTTTGATTCTGGTTGGTTTGCCAAACAAATATCAACAAGTCTGAACCCTACCGATATCGATTTTGTTATCAACATTGCAATGCTCTTCCCACTAGGCGCGCTTGCTTTTGCTGTATTAAAAAACAAACATTATACAATACTTTTGTCAGCAGCGTTTGGCCTTGCTGTGGGTGGTCTTATTGAGTTTTTGCAGTTTGCCTTGCCTGTATTGAGATCTGTACAATTAAGCGACTTATTACTTAACACTGCTAGTGCAACAATAGGTGGCGTATATTTTTATCTACTATACTTATTGCAAAAAGGCATACAAAAAAAATAATTAAGCATACTACCTAATAAGAGGTTTGAGTATGCTTTGTACAATGTTATGTTGTTGTATGTTTTTTAATATAATAGGAGGTTGTATTATCAATACCAATATTATAGATTTTTTGCCACAGTGCAAAAATATTTTGCTGTATATTGATGGCAACAAAAAATCATATAGCAAACAAGACAGTCAATACAATATAATTATGCAAAGCTTTTTGGACGCTTGCAAAGATGGTCACGAGATGCCTGCCCTAGGCGTAGCTTTGGACCAAGAAACAAAAAGCAATATGACAAGTGGTGTATTTTTAGAGTTTGTTTATGATAAACAATTAACTCACAACGAGATGCCTTTTGAGACTTTGCTTGTACAAATAAATGCCGATGACTGTGGCCTTAACTTAATACGAAAAACAAACAATCAGTACCAAGGTAGATGCTTTTATTATATGTTAAAGCAAGACTTAAAAAATGTATATGAAACATTAATAAAAATATAAAGCAGGATATTAATCCTGCTTTTTTGTTGCTAAAAAACATCAAATATAATATTATATAAACATAAAGAAGCGTAGCTCAGCTGGTTAGAGCGCTTGCTTGACATGCAAGAGGTCGTAGGTTCAAGTCCTATCGTTTCTACCACATTATTGCAAGGAGAACATTATGCAAGAAATTATACCTAACAGTATATATAGACATTTTAAGGGAGATTATTATTTTGTACAAGACATAGTTATACACTCAGAAACTAGAGAAAAGTATGTTATGTACAAAGCTTTGTATGGCGATATAAAAAGTTATATTAGACCTTATGACATGTTTGCTAGCGAAGTGGACCATGACAAATACCCTAATGTAAAACAAAAGTATCGTTTTGAACTACAAAACATTGATAGCGTTGCAGATAAATTCCAAAAATAAAAGAGCTAAAAACTTTAGCTCTTTTTTTTTATTATTTTGCAGCTAGCAATAAACCATATCTATCATCACTTAAAACAAAGTTATAACCATCACTAACAAAGTTATTAGGATTTGCGTTAAAGTAATACAAATAAATAATTTTAGAGAAGATCTTATTTTAGACCGAGTGCTGTTGTCACTCTAGTTAGAGTCGCACTAGCTACGGGCCTAGCTTGTTTTGCACCTTCTGATAGTATTGTATCAAGAACATGTTTGTTATTATAATAAGCAAACTTTTGTTGAATATCTTGCAACAACTCTGCTACAACTTGGGCAACTTCTTTTTTGAAATCGCCATAACCTTTACCTATATATCTACTCTCGATACTTTCAAAAGTTTCGCCAGTTATTTTTGACAATATACTCATAAGGTTAGATATGCCTGGTTGGTTTTCTTCATCAAAATGAACTTTGTTAAAGCTGTCTGTCTTGGCAGACATAATTTTCTTTTTTGCGACATTAATGTCATCCATCAAAAATATTGTGCCTTTGTTATCTCCGTTGTCTGATTTGTTCATTTTTTCTAGAGGGTTTTGGAGGTTTAATATTTTGTTGCCTATTGGTGCAATATATACATCTGGCATTTCAAATACACTACCATATCTTTTGTTAAATCTTTCGGCAAGGTCTCTAGTTAACTCAACATGTTGTTGTTGATCTTTGCCTACTGGCACGATAGCTGTATTGTACAGTAATATATCTGCTACCATTAGAGTTGGATAGACAAACAATCCTGTATCTACACCTTCTTTGCCCACACCTTGTGATTTGTACTTAAATTGTGTCATACGGTTAAGCTCACCCATTTTTGTTTGAAATGTCATAATAAAACCCAAGGTGCCATGCTCTAACACATCACTTTGCTTAAATATAACTGTTGTCTTTGGATCGATACCGCAAGCAAGATACATAGCAACGCAGTTGTATACAGAGTCTTTTAGTTGCTCAGGATCTTTGGGACTAGTTATCGCATGCAAATCTGCAATAAAGATATAACTGTTGTGGGTATTTTGTCTGTCTACAAAATTTTTTATAGCTCCCAAATAATTGCCAAGAGTTAGATTGCCGCTTGGTCTTACGCCTGTTAACATTGTTTTCATAATAATAATTCTCCTAAAAATAAATATAAAAAAACCCGTTGATAGTTCTACTCAAAACATACCAACGGGTTATAAAAGATAATTATATAATAAAAATCCACCAATATGTTTTGTAACGCCAAAAAGGACACTTACAAAACATACTTTGTAAATGCCTACACTATTTGCGCCACCATACTAGTAGATTGATCATATAAATATTTTCTCCTTGTTTTTTATTAACTACTTATAGTGTAGTGCAAAAAAATCTTTTTGTCAATACAATAATATTTTTCACAAATAACATTTGATATACACCTTTTTTGTGTGGTACTTTTTATTGACACATGGCAATATTAAAGATAAAATTATTGTATAAAATTGCTCATGAGATATAAAAGTCGACTTAAAAGGATAACACATCATGTTAAAATTAGACAATATCAATAAGACATATATAACTGGAGAGCTAAAAGTCGAAGCGTTAAAAAACTTTTCGCTAGAGTTTAGAAAAAGTGAATTTGTTTCGATATTAGGCCCTAGTGGTTGTGGCAAAACAACCCTACTTAATATTGTTGGTGGTCTTGACAGATATACCAGTGGTGACATTGTTATTAATGGTACTTCTACAAAAGAATATAAAGATAAAGATTGGGACACATATCGCAATCACTCTGTTGGTTTTGTTTTTCAAAGCTATAATCTTATCCCACACCAAACAGTATTAGAAAATGTAGAGCTTGCACTGACATTATCTGGTGTATCAAAAGAAGAACGCAAAAGACGCGCAACAGAAGTTTTGACCAAGGTTGGTTTGCGAGACAAACTAAAAAGCAAACCTAGCCAACTATCAGGTGGTCAAATGCAAAGAGTTGCAATAGCTAGAGCGTTAGTTAACGATCCAGATATTATACTTGCTGACGAACCAACCGGCGCTCTTGATACAGTATCTAGCATACAGATTATGGAGTTGTTAAAAGAAATATCAAAAGACAAACTTATCGTCATGGTCACTCACAACCCAGAGCTTGCCGAAAAATATTCTACCAGAATAGTAAAACTTTTGGATGGTGAGTTGATAGCCGATAGCAACCCATACAAATCAAGAAAGCGCAAAGCAAAACCCGTAGAACAAACCGAGACAAAACAGGTTAAAAAGAAAAAATCAAACAAACCTGTAAAAAAGAGAATGTCATTTTTTACAGCACTTGCTTTAAGCTTTAAGAACTTATTAACCAAAAAGACTCGTACATTATTAGTTGCGTTTGCAGGCTCTATTGGTATAATAGGTATTGCATTAATACTTGCAATATCAAGTGGCTTTTCTACTTATATTAATAAGATGCAAGAAGATACCCTTTCACAATATCCTGTGCAGATAAATGCAAAGAGTATGGACTTTTCGTCTTTGGTCACATCTATGTTTATAAGTAGAATGGAAAGCCAAAATCCAACACACGAATTAGATGCTGTTTATCCAAAAGAAAATATCAGCACACTACTTGATAGCATTGGCAATAGCCTTGGCACAAATGACCTAAAGCAATTTAAGACATATATTGATGCCAACTATGATAGCATCAAAGAATATGTAAACGATATACAATACACATACAATTTGCCATTAGAATTTTATACCCAAGGCGGTAGCGCTATTCAACCAAACAGCAACTCTCTAATGTCTATGATAACAAAGTATTCGTTATACTTCTTTGCATACAATACCAATATCACTTGGGAAGCACAAGTAGTCACAGATCCTATAACACATCAACCAACCATAAATTATATCTTCAAAAAGACAGACAAAACAGATTATACATTTATGGATAAATACCCAGAAACTCTAAAAATAAAAGAGGCATTAGAAAAACCAGAAAATAATGGTCAAACAACTTTGTCTAGTTTAGAGGTATTAAGTTTAGTATTTACTATAATGGAAGTTGATATGGATATGTCTTCTATGTCTTCAGGTATGAGTTTTGGCAAGTCAGATATTTTTTACGAAATGGTTAACAACCAAGAATTAGTTTCTTCGCAATATGATTTGTTAGGAACTAACAGCAAATATCCTACTGCCAAAGATGAGGCACTTTTGGTACTAGACAAAAACAATGAAGTAGACGATTATATATTGTATGCTCTAGGCCTTATATCTGATAATCAAATGAACAAGATTATGGAAGATCTTGTACATGGCCAAGTGAGTGATAACAAAATTGATTATGACTCTATCATTGGTACCAAGTACAAAATTCTTACAGAGTCAGATTATTTTGTAGAAATTGGTGGCACCCTAACAGACATAAGATTGTTAAATACTCCTTATATTGACAAATCACCTAACCCAGATTATAACCCAGAAAAATATTATGAACTTTATATGCAACAATTTGCCAGCTGCACCAACGAAGTAAAAATTGTTGGTATTGCTAGACTTAACGAAACATCTGACAATGGCATACTAAAAGTTGGTGTTGCTTATACAAGAAGTTTGACCAACGCCATGATAAATTATCATGCACAAAGCTTGTATGTAGAACAAGACCCAAGCAAAGAAATAAAATTAGATAGCCCTGCCAGCATAAACATTTATGTTAATACATTTGAGTCAAAAGACGCTATTAAAAACTTTATTAACAGTTATAATGCACAAGCCGATGCAGACCATCAAATAACTTATACAGATTATATCGACTTAATAATGAGTTCTGTTTCTATCATCATCAATGCTATTACTTATGTATTAATTGCTTTTGTTGGGGTTTCACTTATTGTTAGCTCTATAATGATAGGCATTATCACATACATCTCTGTTATTGAGCGTACCAAAGAAATTGGTGTATTGCGCAGTGTCGGTGCATCTAAAAAAGATGTCAAGAGAGTATTTACTGCCGAAAGCTTTATTATCGGTCTTGCGAGTGGAAGCTTTGGTATATTAATAACCTTATTCTTAATTATACCAATTAACATCTTGTTAAAACATTTTACAAAAATTGCAGGCCTTGCAAGTTTGCCAATTGTTGGATCAATCATACTAATAACAATAAGCATTTTACTTACTCTTATTGCAGGTCTTATCCCAGCACGAATCGCTGCTAAAAAAGAT
>JAZRSV010000015.1:0-42427 GCA_045651685.1 Clostridia bacterium
TATATTAATATATTATATATAAAAAAAGTGTTATACTTATTTATAATATATTTGTAAATAATTATAAAGTTTGTTATAATTATAATGTTAAAATAAAATTAAGGTGAAATCATGCAAACAAAAACTAAAAAAAGCAAATCACAACCTACAACAACACAAGACGAAATGAGTTTGCTAACTCACGACAATAAGGTTGTAGATAAAACATCAATAAAACCTATAAAAGAAAAGAAGACAAAAACAGTTCTAAAAGTAGAAGAGCCAGAAACTGCATCTGAACAAAAAACAGATAAAGACCTCGCCAAAGAAGATTCTAAAGTAAGAATCAATACTTTTTATAACTGCTCAAAACGCAAGACTTTTACCGGTAAAAAGATAAAAGCTCTAAAGGGTCCTGCAAGATCAAGTGTCACTAGATATCATGCAGATATCAAAAAAGGTCTATCTAATGACCAGGTTGACAAAAGACAACAACAAGGCCTTGTTAATAACAGCAATGTAAAAACTACAAAATCTTATGCTGCTATTATTTTGGGCAACATTTTTACCTTTTTTAACATTTTGTGTTTTGCAGTAGTTGGCGCCCTTATCGCAGTAGGCAGCTGGAAGAACCTAACCTTTTCTATAATAATTATTATCAACTTGCTTATTGGTATTATTCAAGAAATCAAAGCAAAACAAACTGTCGAAAAAATTACACTTGTCACAGCACCTAACGCCGAAGTTATGAGAAACGGCGAAAAGATGCAAATACCTGTTGACCAAGTTGTACTTGATGATTTGATATTCTTTAACCTAGGCAAACAAGTTTGTGTAGACTGTATCATCAAAGAAGGTCAAGTATCAGTTAACGAAAGCTTGCTTACTGGTGAAAGCGAAACAATTAAGAAAAAAGCTGGCGACATACTTTATAGTGGTTCGTTTATAACAGCTGGCAATTGCGTAGCTGTTGTAGAAAAAGTTGGCGAAGACTGCTACAGCTCAAAACTTACTCAAAAAGCTAAAAAGTTTAAGAGTCCAAAAAGCGACTTGCTAAAAGCTCTTAACATTATTATAACTTCTATCGGTGTTATTATTATACCATTAAGTATACTTACTGCTAGAAACAACTACTTTCAATCAAATGGCGACATTGTCACAACAGTAACTAATACTTCTGGTTCTATCATCGGTATGATACCTGCTGGTATGTTCTTGCTAACCAGTGTTGCCCTTGCAGTTGGCGTTATAAAACTTGCAAAGCGCCGCACATTAGTACAAGACTTGTATGGTATAGAAATGCTTGCTCGTACCAATGTATTATGCTTGGACAAAACAGGTACTATCACAGACGGTAGCATGGTAGTAAAAGAAGTCACACCTATCGGCAAAAGCCAAGAACAAATTTATGACATTATGGGTAGCTTCCAAAGTGTATTTGGTGGCAATAACCAAACTTCACTAGCACTACTTAATCACTTTGGCACTAACTCAAAATTAGCACCAGATGTCAAACTTGACTTTAATAGTACTAACAAATTAAGTGCTGTCACTTTCAAAAACGGTTTTACATATATCCTTGGTGCACCAGAGATGGTAAACAAAAAGTTAAGTAAAGAAATTCAAACTTCTATATATACTTACTTACAAAAAGGTTATCGTGTACTACTACTTGCAGAAAGTAAAAGCCGTATCGAAAAAGAAAAAGCTCCAAAAGAAAATACACCTATAGCATTTATTGTTATTCAAGATAATATAAGACAAGATGCCGTAGAAACTATAAAATGGTTTAACGAAAACGAAGTAGAAATAAAGATTATCTCTGGTGACAACCCAGTGACCGTTAGTGAGATAAGCAAACGCGTTGGTGTTATCGGCGCCGAAAAATATATCAGCATGGACGGTATCAGCAACGAAGAAATACCAAATCTTGTAGATAGATATACAGTATTTGGTAGAGTTAGCCCAGATCAAAAGAAATGGTTAGTAAGAGCTCTTAAGAAAAAGGGTAAAAAAGTAGCCATGACTGGTGACGGTGTTAACGACATACTTGCTCTAAAAGAAGCTGACTGCTCTATTGCCATGGCAAGTGGTAGCGAAGCTGCAAGAAATGTAAGCAACATCGTTATGTTAGATAGCAACTTCTCATCAATGCCAGCTGTCGTTGCAGAAGGTCGAAGAGTTGTTAACAACATTTCAAAATCATCAGCGCTATTCTTGATGAAAACTTTCTTTACTTTGTTTGTCACTTTGTTCTGTCTAATCACAAAAAACTTGTATCCATTTACAACCAACATGTTATTGCCTCTAGAAGCATTAGTTATTGGCGTACCTTCATTCTTCTTGGCGTTGCAACCTAACAACAAACCAATACACGGTACATTTATGTCAAAACTGATTATTACAGCTTTGCCAGCAGCGATAACAATTACTGTAAATATCTTATTATGTTATGCATTTGATTTGTTTGTAAATATCAATCCATATCAACTAGAAACAATGTGTGCTATCATATCTATATTGAGCGGCTACATCATTTTGTTTAAGATATGCAAACCATTTGATACTTACAAATCAGTATTGTGCGCAACAATGCTTGGTACATTTATTTTAGCTCTGATTATTATACCAAATAGTTTCTTTGGATATACCAATCTAGAACTTCAAAATACATTCTACACCATCATACTTGCACTTATCACATACCATATGTATTCTTTCTTGATATACCTATGCAATCAACTATGGTACAACAGAGACGAGTTCTTGCGTAAAATAAAAAATGTAGGTAGAAAGCCAGAAGAAGACGACAATGACGATCTAGACTATTCGATCCCTTCTAACCCACCACCTACTGACAAACAACAATAATAAAAATAAAAAACAACCTAAATATCTAGGTTGTTTTTTTGTTGCATAGAATATTTGCATCCACAATAATCTTGTCTATATAAGTCATACTCTTTGCTTAATTTTATACTATTAAGATAACCATTTTGTTTTTTGAAGTCTGCCACAAGATATCTTGTGCCTGTTTGTTTTGCAATGCTTTGTCCAAGTTCGTTTATTAACTGCGAATTTTTGTGTGGACTAACTGACAAAGTTGTCGCAAATATATCAAAGCCACCACTAGCAGCTATTTGTGCTGTTTTGTTTAGGCGCAAAGCGAAACACACTTGACATCTTTTGCCACCTTCTGGCTCGCTTTGAAGCGTTTTAACAGCGTTTTCAAACACTTCTGCATCCCAGTCGCACTTTATAAGTGGAATTTTTGCAAAATGTTGTGTCAAAAACTTTTCTTGCTCGTTTTGTCTTTTTATATATTCTTCGTCAGGATAAATGTTGGGATTATAATAAATAACCGTTATGTCAAAAAAATCTACCAATCTTTCGATAACACTTGTACTGCAAGGACCACAACAACTATGCAACAAAAGTCTTGGCTTTGACTGTGGCAAGGCTATTGTTTTTTTGTAGTTTGAGTATTGTTTACTATTCATAACAAATGGATTTTTTTGTTCTAAACTATCTAAAAATGTTTGTATAGTGTTCATAAAAAATACCTTTTATCAATACCTTATTGTAAAATATTTTTTTATTTTTGTAAAGGCATAAAAAAAACAACTACCTAATTGTAGTTGTTTTATTTTTTAATACATACGATTGTTTTGCAAATAGTCTACAAGTCGTTCTCTATTTTTTTCTTCGTTGACTGGTATAACTATACCAGAAGCTCCGTGTAATATCGCCATCACAAAGAAACCTGCAAGCATAGGGCAAAATACACATACAACATATGGTATAGATGCGCCTAATTGATAGCCCATTGTACGAGCAAAAAGTGATTGGTTAGATATACCCAAAATTCTTGCTCTAGGCAACATTCTCGAAAACATAAATGTAGGCAAAGCTGCATAAGTAAAACCAAGCAAGCCAAACAAAGCTATAATAAGTATAGTGTATTGATATAAGAATGGTACTGCACATAGTATTGCAGCATCTATTATTGCACATATAGTACATATATATGTGATGTCTTTTTTCTCATTAAGTCTTGCTTGTATAATATAACCTATACCATACAAGCCATAATAAGCAGCTTGTATATAACCAGCTACGCTATAACCCGCACCGTTAGTTTTGCTAAATAACCAAATCAAAAATAATGTTATACACACATCTATCGCAGACACTAAAGCATAAGTGATACCATACGAAACCATCAGTTTTTTGCGAGTGTCATGTGCTTGCATATCTTTTATTTTGTTACCCTTAAAAGATTGAAAAGCATTAGAAACTGTATCTCTATTAAAAGTAGGATTTTTGCGCTCTTTTACATAATAAATAATAAGAGGTATAACAGCAATAAGATAAGACACCATTGATATAACTATAACAATCCACTTTGGTAAGTTGTCCAAAAACAAACCACCCAAAATAAGTGCCGCAAGCAAACCAACTTGCTCTAGCAGTCTTGTTATACCCATGCTACTACCCTTTGTCTCACTGGTGCCACTAGAATAGTTTAGTATAAGCTCCATTGGTAGCTCCTTAAAGGATACCTGCAAAGCAAAAAAGATACCAATACATACTACGCCAAGTATTAAGTTGACATCTAACAAAAAGATGCTCAAACTAAACAACAATATCGGCACAACGCGCAGCAAAAGTATTATTTGTGGATATTTGTAATAAATTTTTCTAAAACAAATATTAAACACAACTCGTAGCATTAGTTCTGCCCAAACATATACAAACGCATAACCTATCGAGCCGGTATTTTGATAAATAATAAGCGATATAAATGCGCCTGTGATGTTGGATGCAAATTGAGATATTATTTTATAAAAATTAAGATACTTTAATTGCATAACTATCTTCCTTTATTTTCTTACATTAAAAATAATACCAAACTTAACAAATTATTTCAACAAAAAACACCCTTTTGTTGCAAACAAAAAAACACAACTTTGTAAATAACAAAGCTGTGTTAGTTTTGATTAAAATTTGTTTGGTTTCCAATGTTTGTATTTTATCTTTCTGTACACATCAAATGGTAAATACATAAATACTTGTATACCAAAAAAGAACATACCAACTATAAATATATGCCATGGAGAAGCAACATTAATGCCGGCAAAAATCAACCATTCGCATTCTTGAAAATAAATAATATCTATCGCTTGGTTGGTACCATAATAAAAAGCTGCACCAAGACCAAACATAAATATCAAATTAAGTATTGCCATCCATATATCGTCCATGCTGTTATCAAGCCAGTCTGTTGAACCCAAAAACAATGCAATAAGAAGTATAACAGAACGACTAACAAGATATTGCAAGTTGCAAAAATGATATATATACATGGTATTGTTAAGACCTATTGGATAAATTATATCAATAATAGCAACTACTGCTGTTATGGTAAAAATAAAGTTTAGCATTAGTTGAGATATGCGTCTTTTGTTGCCTAGTATAGCAACAGCTATCAAAAACGCTATTGACAACCATGTAGATATAGTAAACAAGTCTAAGTCTATTATTGCCCAAGCATCTACAGCATTATTATTTTTTAGATAAAAATAGTTCCACAACATGCGTCCAGCTTCTAACAAAGCTAAAAACACAGCAGCCAATATCAAAAATATTTTTTGTCTGATGTATCTTTTTCTAAAATAATACATACTAAAAAATATAACAAATGCCATAACGCAAAATACGATAATTAAATGATTAATGTTAAATATCCAATCTTGCTCGGCAATAGTCACATTTGTGCCAAACATTTTGTTAAAAAAATCTTTCAACTAATTATCTCCTTTTTTTTGTTAATAACCATTGTTGTATTATATATGATACCACTATTTGCGCCTAGTGTCAACTTTCGCCATTTTATAACTTATGTCAAATTGTTAATATTGTTTGCCAAAAATAGTATTTTTGATATAATTAATACTATTAAAAGGGGCTATATTATGATTAGCAAAAAATATCCTTATTACAAAGAATTGCAACTTGCAAAAAAACTTGTAAAACAATCTTATAAAAAAATTTATCTAAAAACATCTATGGATGTTAGGGCAAAAGGCATAGGCGACCTAGTGACCAACATAGATATCATGACCGAACAATTTATCTTAAATGGTCTGCAAACTGCTTATCCACATGATTTTGTAGTTAGCGAAGAGGGCCACCCATCAGAACAAATTGTTGGTAGATGCTGGGTGCTTGACCCTATAGATGGCACTATTAACTTTGCCAATAATATACAAATGTGGGGCACTCAACTTGCCTTTGTTGTAGATGGCAAACCAGAGTTTTGCGTGATGTACTTGCCTTATCTTAACGAGTTTTATTATGCTGCAATAGGTTATGGCGCATATCTTAATGACAAACCTATGCCAAAACAAGTACCACAAGCTGCAAAAGACTTTATGTCTATTGTTGATTTTGTACCAAAATATAGAGAACAAGGCTTAAAAAACATTGAACAATTAGATCGTACTACCCTAAAAGTTAGATTGATTGGTTGTTGCTGTTATAGTTATTGCAAAATAGCAAAAGGCGATTATGGTTCTATGGTGTTGTATTGCGACACACCTTGGGATTATTTGCCAGGCACAATACTTTGTCACGAATGTGGTGTTGATGTTTATACAAAAATCATCAAAGAAAATAAAGGCAGAGCAACTTTAGTCACTTTTTGTCCAGAAACTGCAAAACTACTTCGTTTTAGCAAAAAAATGTATAAATAAAATTTACTTAACAAATACCAAATAATTTAAGAGAATATCAAAAAAATATTCTCTTTTTTTATTTGTTGTTTTATAATATAAATATAGGAGCATACGATCAATGCAACAAAAATTAAAAAACATAGAGAAAAAATTAAAATATTATGATCTTTTGATGGTTAGAGATCTTAATAATATACAAGAGTTTACCTTGCCAGAAGGGTTTGTCTATTCGTTTTGGGATAATGACAATTGCAAAAATGATTGGATTAATATTCATATAGAAACTGGAGAATTTAACTCTATAGACAAAGAAGCAGAACCAATATTTAATAGTTTTTATAGAAAGTTTTATTCGGAGCTGCCAACACGATGTATTTTTATCAGCAATAATAATGGCGAAAAAATCGCAACTGCAACAATTTCGCCAGCAAACGAGTATGGTTATAAGTGTGTGATTGATTGGTTTGCTATTAGCCCAAAAGCTCAAGGACTAAAACTATCAAAACCATTATTGTCAAAAGTTTTATTAACTGCAAAAGAGTTGGGGTATAAAAAGATTTTATTACATACGCAAACCAACACTTGGCTTGCAGCAAAGATATATCTAGATAACGGCTTTGTCCCATACAAAACAAAAGACAACAAAGGCTGGAATATATTAAAAACAATTACAAAGCACCCACTACTAAACCAATTTTCGACCTTGCCACAAAATGAAATATATGACGAGTTGATGGTAAAGATAGAAAATGCATTAAATCAAATTTTCACAGACTATAACTACAGTGTATGGTATATAAACAATAGAAATGATGTTTATGTAAAGGCAAACAACAAATTTTACGAATACAAATACCAACTCGAAGATGGTTGTGTTAAACTTTATAAATCAAACTAACTTTACAAACAAACACTATAAGCTTGTTAACAAAAAATATTTATAAAACAAAACAAAAAAAGCGAAAGTATTAATAGATATACCTTCGCTTTTTATTTTTATATATTTTATTTATCAAGTTTATTAAACATTTGTTAGGCGTCTCTTCCAAGTATTTGGCGAAAACATTAATAACATTGGGAATATTTCTAACCTACCAAATAACATAAGTGCCGACATCATAACTTTAGAAAAGCCAGTTAACATCGCATAGTTTTGGGTAGGGCCAACAACACCAAGACCTGGGCCAACATTGTTTAGTCCGGTTATTGCCGATGATGCAGCGCCTTCAAAATTAAGTGCCGGATCAAAAGACAATATCAAAGTAAATATACATAGTACAAGCACATACATTACTGTATAAAATAATATGCTATTGATATAGTTATCATCTTGTGCTTTGCCTTCTATCTTTAATACATTAACACTGCGTGGGTTGATTGTACTGCGAGTTTTATAAAAACTAATTTTTGACAAACTAACAACTCTTGATATCTTAAAACCACCAGCTGTAGAACCAGCGCAGCCACCCATAAACATTAAGCCTATAACTATTACTTGTATAAAGGTAGGCCAAACGCTATAGTCATACGCCGCAATACCTGTGGTAGATATAATAGACGCAACCGTCACTGACGATTGTCTTAAGCCTGTCCAAAAATCTCCTACTTTGCTTATTATACCAATTGCTATAGCAAGCATTGCAACAAATACTATTAGTATAAAAGTTCTTAATTCTTCACTTTTTAATATTTGCTTAAACTTGCCTGTCAAAAGCAAAAAGTACATAGCAAAGTTGATAGAAAATAATATCATAAACAATGTTGCTATTATCTCAACATACAAACTATTAAAATGTAGCAAACCTGCAGAATAATTACTAAAACCACCTGTACCAGATATGCTAAAAGCCAAAGTCAAAGCATCATACCAATTAAGGCCACCAAACAATAGCATAATAAAGCACAATATCATCATGCCGCTATATAATCCGTATAATATAAGTGCGGTCTTTTTTATTTTTGAAGTAAGTTTGCTTACAGAAGGACCTGCCGATTCTGCTTTTAGAAGGTATATAGAGCTTGCTTCGCTCTTTGGCATAATTGCCATAACAAATAGCAATATACCCATACCACCAATAAAGTGTGTAAATGTACGCCAAAAGTTGATGCCTTTTTCTAAAATTTCTACATTGTTAACAACAGATGAACCTGTTGTTGTGATACCAGAAACCAACTCAAAAAACGCATCTATATAATAAGGTATATTTTTGCTAAAGGCATATGGCAAACAACCTATCGCTGATACCAATATCCATGCAAGACCTACTATAACAATACCTTCTTTTGTATACATGGTACGATCTTTTGGCGATCTAAAACCAAACAAAAATCCTACCCCAACAAATATTAATATAGTCCACACATAAGGCAATACACTTTCGCCATAACCCCACGCCACAAATAGTGGCAATAAGGTCAAAACTCCCATAACCTTTAATATATTGCCTAGCAAATAAAATGTCATTTTATAATTCATAATTTTATCTCAATATATCATTAACTTTTTTTAAGCCTTTGTCAGTTGTACTAACAATAACGGTATCTTTTTCTTGCAAAATTTCTTCTCCAGTAGGGTCAACTACTTGATTTTTTCTTATAATGCTAGAGATATAAATATCTTGCTTTAATTTAAGATCTTTTATGGCTTTGCCTACAAAATGCTCATTGTCGCCTATATTAAACTCTAGTATTTCTGCAGCACCGTCTAGTATCTTGTACAAAGTGACAAGTTCGTTTTCGTTTTTTGCTTTTAGTGAGCGAGCATACAAAACTATTTGGTTGGCAATAAGTTCTTTTGGAGAAATTGTTGCGTTTAGTCCAACTTCGTCTAATATCTCGTTAAATATATCATAGTTAACCTTTGCAATAGTTGTCTCTACTTGTTTGGTCTTGGCATATAGCGAAATAATGATGTTTTGCTCATCAAGACCAGTAAGACCTATACAAGCATCATAACTAGACAAATTTTCTTCGTCTAATACATGCTTTAGTATACCATCGGCATTGATTACTTCTACCCTATCAAGACCTTCGATAAGATCTTGACAGCGTTGTTTGTCTTTTTCTAAAATCTTAACTTTGATGCCGTCTTCTGCTAGCATTCGAGCAAGATAAAAACTAATACGGCTACCACCTATTATCATAACACTCTTTACGCGTTTGTTAAAAATATCAATCTCGTTAAAAAATGTATTAATTTGAGCTGGTTTGCCAACTATTACTATATAATCTTCTGCCTGCAAAACAAAATCGCCGTTAGGTATATATGCTTTTTCTTCTCTCATAACACCAGCAAAGTGTATGCCTGCATTATATTCTTTTGCGATGTCTCTTATTGTCATGCCACAAAGTTTGCTTTCAACAGGCAATTTTATCTCTACAGAAGATACTTTGCCTTTGTTAAAATTATACACTTGCATAGCAAATGGAAAACGCAAAATATTGCGCAACTCTTCGGCAGAAGCTTGCTCTGGATTGACTATAAATTCTATACCAAGCTCTTCTCTTAAAAAGTCATATTCGCCTACATAATCTGTATCTCTAATACGAGCTACTATACTTTTTGCCCCTAGCAATTTTGCAGTAAGACAACATACTATATTAAGTTCGTCTTTGTCTGTCACGGCAACAAACATATCAGCTTTGTTAACACCAGCTTCTAATTGAATTTGCTTAAGTGCGCCATTGCCAAAAACACATTGTACATCGTGTGCGTTGCTAGTGTGTTCTAGGCTTTGCTTATTATTGTCAATAACAGTTATATCATGTTTTTCTGCAGATAAGTGTCTAATAATACTACGACCAACTTTACCGCTACCTATAATAACTACTTTCATTATTTCTCCTAAAATTTGATTTAATGATGCTATATTATACCAAACTTTGTTATTTATAGCAAATAAGAAAATTCAAAAATATGCCTAAAAAAATATATATCAAAATCTTGACAAACAAAAAGACCAAACAAAATCGTTTGGCCTTTTTATTAAACTATGTTATTAGTCTTTGTTTACTAGAGCAACTATACCAGCAGCTGCACTGCCTAATGTAAACATAAATGCTGTAAATGTTAGTGTATAAGCATTTAGACCAAAATCAACTAATGGTTTGCTAATATCAGCACAGTAAGCCATAGTCATGATCATAGCTAGCACGCCAAAAACAGCTGTTGCAATGTATACAATAAGTTTAACAATAGCAGGAACTTTTACTTTTGTAAATTTTAACACAGTAAAAGTTGCTGTGCCAAGTAGACAAACAAACGCCAAAATAGAAAAGATAAGCGCTGTTATGCCAAGGCCGCTCTCAAACTTAAACACTGTAACAGTAACATCTGTAATATATACATTAGTAGTTAAAAATGGTAAAAAGAATCCTACCACTGCAGCTACAAATAGTACGCCTACAACAGATGTCAAAACAATTGTTTTTAGAGATGCACAATTTTTTGATTTTGCCATAGTATTTTCCTCCTCTTTTTTGTTTCTATTAATATTTTATAAAATAAAAAATATATTAGTCAAATAATTTGACAAAATTAATCAATCATTTGCCAATTATTAAAAAAAAATATAAAATAAGATATAAAATTTTTTTTAAGGATACCTATATGAAAGATAATCAATCACAACAAACACCAAATACTCAAGAGCCAAGCACAAAAAAAGAAAGCTTGTGGCAAGTTATTAAATTTACTTTATTTTCTATTTCTGCAGGCATTATACAAATAGTTCTTACAGAAATTTTGCTATTATGTGGTCTTAAAGACAATTTGTATTGGATCACATATGTAGTAAGCCTTGCAGCGTCAGTTATATGGAATTTTACTTTTAATCGCAAGTTTACTTTTAAGTCATCTAACAATATACCAGTGGCAATGACTTTAGCTGCCTTGTTCTATTTACCTTTTGCACCACTATCAACATTGTGGAGCAATGCACTTGTTGTTAGCGCTGGTTGGCCAGAATTGTTAGTTACAGCTTTTACTATGATTATTAATTTTGTATTAGAATTTATTTGGCAAAAGTTTGTAGTATTTAACGATAGAGTTATTAACTTTATCACAAGAAAAAACCGCAAACAAAATTTGACAGAAGAAAACAACTCTCAAAACAACCAAGATCAACAATAAAAAAACTATGGCTTTTGCCATAGTTTTATTTTTTTATAACTCAAAATATTTGTTAACAACTTTTGATACTCTTTTTTCGTCACCATACTTACGCAACAAGCTGGCTTTTAGAGATCCTAAAAACTTTGCAAACCTATCACTGTCTTGTATGATACTTTTGTCAACTAAAGAAAATATAACTTTGTCGATATCTGCCCAAATAAGCTTTTCCATAACAGACTCTTGATCTTCTTGTGCTGGAGCAGCAGCTACTTGTGGTTCTGCTTGTACTTGTAGTGGTTGTGCTTGTACAGCAGCATTAACTACAGGTTTTACTTCGGCTGGAGTTTTGTGTGGTTTTATTTCTTTGCCATTTTCGACAAGGTTTTGTTCTTTTATTGCATTAAACTCTTCTTTTGTTAGTTGTCTTGCAGCTTTGCAATGTGGACACTCTACAAAATATTTTGTACCAACTTTGCAAATTGGTATAAAAAAGATATGACCATAGTTATAAACTTGTACTATAGGCATGCGAGTAGCTGTGCCACAACGACCACATAGGTCATTTACAGAATATTTTGTAACTTTTTTCTTTCTTCCGGTTCCCCAAAAAATAAACATATTTTTATCTCCTATGTTTATATTATACTAAATATTAACAGCAAAGTCAATATTAGCAAGTTTTTAACAAACAAAAAACACTCTCAATAAATGAGAGTGTTTTGTTTTAGTTTAATCTTTATTATTTGATAGCGCCGTTAACGATGCCTACAAAGTTATTCCAAGTTGCTGGGAAGAACATAAAGATTACAACTGCAGCTACCATTACATAGAAGATAAGTTTTACTATAAATGGTTTGTTGCTAACAAATTCTAGACCTGCTAAAGCAACTACTACTAGTGGTGCCCAAACTTGGATAACAACTAAAATGTTATAAACTGTTTCTGGCAAGAATGACCAGTTGCCATTAACCATAAGTAGTACATAAACAACTACTGTTAAGAAGGCAGCTACGCCACTAACCCAATCTAAAAGCTTTTTCATAGGTGAACCCTCCATTAAAATCTACTTATATATTATATTAAAAGATAACCTTTGTCAATAATTTTAATAAAAAGCTAACTATTTTTTAGTTTTTTTGCTTTTTTTGATATTATGCATGCGAGCAATACCCATAACATCATTAACAGGCAAAGCAAAACATATACCTTTGCCCTCTAGATTAAGGTTGGTACGAATTGCAATAGCATTCATGATAGACTTTTTGTCTTCTCTTTTTACTAGAGTTAAAATGATGTCTTTTTCTGGGTTAATTTTAACACCCAAAACTTTGTCTTGTTCGTTTGGGTTGGTACCAGAAGCGTGCAATAGCGAACTACCAGTAGCACCAGCATCACGCGCAGCATCTATAACAAAGTCTGCGTGACCTCTTTGTACGATAGTGACAATCAAATCATATTTTTGTTCTTCTTTCATATTTTGCCCCCTTATTAACACTTAATGTTTAACATTTCTAACAAATCACTTGTTGCACTGCTAAAAGGTATTGTAAATGCCATACATATTTGCTCTTCTATCTGAATATCAAATTCTTTATTTAGATTTTGCATAGCTTGCTTTGATTTTTGTGTTGATATAATACCCAAAACCATATCTCTGTCTAGTATCTCAAAACCAAACAAGTTTTGAACATCAGACCTAGCTGTACCTTCGGCAAGGCAGTTTACTTGATATTCTACCCCTGCTTCGTACAAAATATTAGCTACTTTTTCGTGGTCGCCACGCTTAACAATAACGCAAATTATTTGCAGTGGCGAAGTTAATTTTTTTGCCATAATTATTCTCCATAATCAAAATCAACAATTTTGATATTCTTTTGAACTTGTCTAACATCTTTAGTTGCCTTGCGACGGGCTGATATATTAACTATCAAACCTAAAATTTCTACAATTATAGTTGGCATTGTGCCAATTATTGCAACAGTACCAAAACCATATAACATGCTATCAAGGCCAAACGCTGCACATATGCCGTTGATCATTGGCAATATAAAAGCAACTGCCATCGGTCCAGAACATACGCTACCAGCATCATAGCCTATACCACAAAACATCTGTGGTACAAAGAAGGATAATGCTACGCATATTATTATCATTGGTATAATTATCCATAAAATATTAATACTTAAAAAACATCTCAAAACAGCTAAACATACTGACAAACTTGTTGAGATACACATACAAGCAAACATAACACTCTTTTTTATGCCGCCGCCAGTGACTTCGTATGTTTGTTTTACCAAGACATGCACTGCAGGCTCTGCCAATACATTGACAAGGCCTAACATCAAAGCAATAGGTATAAGTATCCAGTTATAATTAGTATTAGCTAGTGCCAAACCTAATTGTCCGCCGATAGGTAAAAATCCTGCATTAATACCTGCCAAAAAGAATACCATGCCAAAATATGCATATAATACACCAACTACAATTTTGCCAATTTCTTTTAGAGGCAAGTGTAGTTTGAAAAATTGAAAAGCAAAAAATATAACAAATATTGGTATAAGTACAAGTGCGACTTCTTTTAGGTTATATATAATCTCATGATTCAAATTTGGAAAGATTTCTGCAAAGGTAATATTTTGTGTCACGATACTTGTTGTTGCATCGCTACTTACATTGCCTACAAACAAACTAAATATCATAATAGACAATATAGGTCCTATAGTTGCAACAGTCACAAGACCAAAGCTATTTTCTTGTGAGTTGCTTGATCTAACTGCTGATATACCCATACCAAACGCCATAAGAATAGGTACCGCAAGCGAACCAGTTGCTATACCACTACTATCAAAAGCTACCGGTGCAAATGCAGGTGGTACAAAAAATGATAATATAATAATAGCACTATAAGAAAATACTAAAATATATTTCATCTTAATATTAAACACAATACGCAATGATGCTATTGCCAAAAATATACCAACACCAACTGCAATTATTATTGTAAGAAGCAATGGTGAGCTAAGCCCTGGAAATTGTGTTGCAAGTACCTTTAAGTCTGGCTCTGCAACGATAAACAAAGAACCTACCATCATAGATATTAGTACAAACACAATCAAACTTTTTGACTTGCCTGTAGTAGAACCTATATATTCGCCAATACGAATCATAGATCTATCTACACCCATAGAAAATATTGTTAGACCAAGTATAACAAATATTGCACAAATAAATAAGTTTAGTATCATCATTGCGTTTAGTTTAACAACAAAAAAACCAAGAATAGACACTACGCCTACCATTGGCAAAATTGATAAACACGATTCTTTTAATTTTTCTAAAAATAGCTTCACAATGACACCTACTTGTATTTTATCAAACTTATTATACTTAATATTTTTAAGCACTGTCAAACTAAAAACAATCAAAAAAACACTTATAAAAGTTTATAAGTGTTTTATTTTGTTAATTATCAAAGTTAGGTATGTATTTTGTAGTAGAACTACTCAAGTCTTGCATTAGTCCGTTGGTAAGGCCTATTGCATTAAAATAACTTACTACTCTTGTATATTCTAGTTTTTTTAGTGGTCTATTGATATCTTCGCTACACTTGTAGTAAGGGGTATATTGTCCCATAATACTAACCAATGTATCATGTGGTAAATTGTCTTTTATCCAGTCTAAAACTTTTAAGCTGTCATCTGTATGATTAGGCAAAACCAAATGTCTAATGATAACACCTTTTTGCATGATACCGTCTTTTATGATATTGTTTGGTATTTGCTTTTTTATTGCCAAAATGGCTTGGGTAGCTACATCAAAATAATCTGCAGCTTTTGACAAACTTTGCGATAAGTTGCTGTCGCAATATTTTAGGTCGACTAGATAAATATCTACATAATCTTTTAGTTTGTTAATATTTTGCACACTATCATAACCACTACTATTGTACACGATAGGTATGCTTGGCTTATATATATCAAGCGCTTGCACTATTTGGTCCACATAGTGACTTGGTGTCACTAGATTGATGTTGTGCGCGCCTTGACTTTCGAGTTCTCTAAATATATCTGCAAGTTGTTCTGGGGTATAAAACTCACCTTTGCACTCATGACTTAACTGATAGTTTTGACAAAAGTTGCACTTTAGATTGCAACCACTAAAAAATATTGTACCACTACCGTTGTTGCCACTTATCATTGGTTCTTCCCAAAAATGCAACATTGTTTTTGCAATTTTTATTGTTTGCGGTACTCCACAAAAACCCACACCATTGTCTCTATCTATATTGCAACGGCGAGGACAGTTATTACAAATCGCCATGGCTACACCAAATTAATTGGTTTATCATAAGCAGCGCTTTCGATACACTCTAACCATAGTTCGATACGCTTTTGCTTTGCTTCTTTAGTAAACCATGCATACTCGCTTGTCACCATAACATTGCCCATATAGTCATTAACTGTTTTGTTAGCTTCTTCTAGAGCATAACCATAAATACGATTTTTGCGTACTAATTCTAGTACTAATTCGTGATTGTGCAAAACGGTACTTGTACCGCTAACAAATATTGCGTCTTTTTTCATACTGGTCAAAAGTTCGTCAGTGATAAAAGTTTTTGACAAGTCACTTATTGCAAGCATGCTAAATATAATATCGCTTTTTGCAAATAGTTCGTTAAGAGATACTGCTTGATATTTTGGGTTGCTATCATTGTAAGACCAATAAATAATCTTCATACCAAGTTTACTACACAACTCGGCTATCTTTGTGCCGATATTGCCAAGACCAACTATGCCGACAGTTTTGCCTTCGAGTTGTTTTTGCATAAAGAAATCAGAAAAGTCTTGTTTGCCATATTTGATTTGCATAGGCAATTGTCTCATAACACAAAACATCAAAAACAACATATATTCTGCAATGGCATCACAAGCATAGTTGCGAGTATTGGTGACTACGATGCCTTTTGACTTGCAATAATCAACATCAATATAATGTGAGCTATGTGTATATAGACATATAGCTTTTAGGTTGGTTATTTTGTCAATAATATTTCTACCAAAATTATAATTGCAAAAGCTTGGGCTAATCGCAATAATTTTTGGCGCTTTTGAGGTATAATACGGTGCATTGTCTAACTTTTCTTGAGTGTCCAAAAAATATACTTTACCAAGTTTTTTTAGTCTGATTAGTTGGTTTTGGTTAAAGTATTTGTCATATCCTACTAAATAAATCTCCATAGTTGCTCCTTATGCATATATAATACCACTTTGGTTATGTATATGCAATATTTATTAAAACAAGTCTGCGTAGTTAAAATCTAAAAATAATGGTAAATTTTCGTTATATTCGTACAACGCTGTTAAGCTAAATATCTTGCGCAAAAACTCTCTAGTTGTAAAAGTTTTTGTTGGGTTTTGTTTAGACAAAGCAACATTGATATTGTTATCAGTTATGTCTATGCTAATAACTTGTTTGTCTATTTTTACTACATGATGACAATTGGCAAGAGCTTTAATATTTTTGTTTAACTCTAACGCCATTTGCAAAAATTTTACCATGTCAAAAACTCTAAAATGTATTTGTTCTGTAGCTTTTTTGTCTTCGGCAAAAACATCTAACGCTTCTACCGTTTGTCTATCAAAAGGACTAACAACTATTGTTATGTTTTTTTGATCAAACTTTTCGAAAAGCATTTTTACACAATAAGGTATGTGCCATGCATCAACATTAATTTCGTTAACTCTGTTTTTTGCAAAAGAAAATGTTGTATAACCTATAACCTTATCATTTAGTTTGTAGACAAAAATTTGAGAGTTAGATGTTTGCAGGGTTAGTTCAAAATCTTGTTTTGATCTTGGTATAACAGGGTTTTTTCTTAAAAATATCTCATATATACGATCAAGGTCTTGTGGTTGATATTCTGTTAATGTTAAGTTGGGCAAACTTTTTTGATATTTGCAAAAATTAGCATCAATATCAAAATAATATCTAAAGCCACATTTTTCAAAATCAAAATAATTGTATCTATGACGCAAGCCTGTTAGCATCATAAATACATCGCCTTGTTTTTTGCTAGTGTCGATTATATTTTTTACTACTTTCTTAAAATAACCTTTACCTTGATATTGTGGCAAGGTTGCTACGCTACCTAATATTGCAAAAGGATATTCTTTATCTTTTATCACTACGCTATTTTTATAACAACCACCTACACTAACTATTTGGTTGTCTTGATCTACAACTGTATGAATACTGCTAAAATCTTTGTGAGAATCATAAACTTTGGGTTGGCTCTTTTTTATATCAAAGTCATAGTCGCGCACTTTGCCAAAAGTCTGGTTAATAACATCGATAATTTTTGGCATATCTTTTTTTGTTGCTTGTCTAATTTTCATGTGCTTATATCCTTTTTTATAGAATAAAACAAAGCGATAATAATAGTCAATTATTTTTAGTTTTGTATCCAACAAAAAAAAGACAGATTGTTGCTAACCTGTCTTTTTTAATAATATTATTCTTCGTCAGTTAAGATTTCGTCTTCTTCTTGATGATCTGCTACAGCTGCACAAACAACTTTGTAATTATCATCTTTGATACGCATGATACGAACACCTTGTGTATCACGACCAATCTTGCTAACTTCTTGTGCTGGCATACGAATAATTGTGCCGTTGTCTGCTATCAAAATAATATCTTGATCTTGTTTAACTTGTTTTAGGTTGACAAGCATACCAGTTTTTGAGTTAAACACGCCGGCTTTTATACCCTTACCACCACGAGTTTGCAATCTATAATCTGCAGGATCGCTACGCTTACCAAAACCGTTTTCAGAAACTGTTAAGATTTGGCAACCGTTCTTTAATACTGCCATATCAACGATATAGTCGCTAGCATTTAGCTTGATACTACGAACACCTTGTGTATCTCTACCCATAGGTCTAACATCTTCTTCGCTAAATCTAATACATTTACCTTCGTGGCTAGCTACCAAAATTTCGTCTCTGCCTGATGTAATACTTACGCTTATTAAGCTATCAGTCTCGCTCAATTTAATAGCGATTTTACCGACTTTTCTAACTTTGGCAAATTCTTCTAGAGGTGTCTTTTTGATTAGACCTTCTCTTGTAGCCATCATTAGATATCCACGCGCATTTTCTTCTAACTTAATAACAGCTGTCACACTTTCGCCTTCTTCTAGTTGAAGTAGGTTTATTATAGCACGGCCTTTTGCATGGCGTTGAGCTTCTGGTATTGTATATGCTTTTTTGCAGTATACTTTGCCTAGGTTAGTAAAGAACATTAACTCATCGTGAGTATTTGCTACAAACATTGTCTCTACAAAGTCTTCTTCTTTGGTCTTGTGTGCAGTCACACCTACACCACCACGGCGTTGGTTGCGATATTCTGTGACTGGTTGACGCTTGATATAACCAAAGTGTGTCATAGAGATAACTACATCTTCTTTATCAATAAAGTCTTCTACATCTAGTTCGCCTTCATCAATGCTAATTTCTGTCATACGAGGTGTAGCATATTTTTCTTTTATTTCGGTAAGTTCTGTTTTTACAATTTCCAAAACTTTTGCTTCACTACGAAGTATGCTCTTGTATTCTGCAATAACTTCTTCTAGTTCTTTTAGTTCTTCTTTGATCTTATAAACTTCTAAACTTGTAAGTCTTTGCAATCTCATTTCTAATATTGCATTGGCTTGTTTTTCGGTTAGAGTAAATGAAGAACATAATTTTTCTTGAGCTTCTACTTTGTCTTGAGAGTTTTTGATAATTTTAATTACTTTGTCAATATTAGCAAGTGCTATAACAAGACCTTCTAATATATGTGCTCTCTCTTGTGCACGCTCAAGATCATATTTTGTACGGCGAGTGACAATTTCTTTTTGGTGTTGCAAATAGTAGAACAACATTTCTTTTAGGTTAAGAATTTTTGGTTCGTTATTTACAAGTGCCAAGAAGATAATACCTTCGCCTGTTTGCATTGGTGTATGTTTGTAAAGCAAGTTAAGTACAACTTGTGGGTTGGCATCTTTTTTGATCTCAATAACTATACGCATACCTTGACGGTCAGACTCTTCTTTGATATCAGAGATACCTTCGATCTTTTTGTCTTTTACAAGGTTTGCCATTTGCTCGATCAATTTTGCTTTGTTAACTTGATATGGAAGTTCTGTGACGATAATACGGCTGCGGCCTGTTTTTTCGTTTTCTTCTATCTCTGTACGAGCTCTCAAAACGATACTACCACGACCAGTACGATACGCATTGCGAATCGCTGCTCTACCCATCAAAAGACCTTTTGTTGGATAGTCTGGTGCTGGAATATATTTCATCAATTCGTCAACATCGATAGCAGGATTATCTATCATGGCGACAACACCATCGATAACTTCGCCAAGGTTGTGAGGCGGTATGTTAGTTGCCATACCTACGGCAATACCATCACTACCGTTAACTAATAAGTTAGGGAATCTACTTGGCAAAACACAAGGTTGTTGCAAAGTACCGTCAAAGTTAGGATAAAAATCAACAGTTTCTTTTTCGATATCTCTCAACATCTCGCCTGCGATTTTGCTAAGTCTTGCTTCGGTATAACGCTGAGCAGCTGGTGGGTCACCGTCTATACTACCAAAGTTGCCTTGGCCATCTACTAGAGGACATCTAATAGAAAAGTCTTGAGCAAGTCTAACTAACGCTTCGTAAACTGCACTGTCGCCGTGTGGGTGGAATTTACCCAAAACATCACCAACGATACGGGCACATTTACGATATGGTTTGTCATGAGAAAGGTTTAACTCGCCCATAGCATACAAAATACGACGATGAACTGGTTTTAGACCGTCTCTAACATCTGGTATGGCACGAGATACATTAACTGCCATAGCATATGCTATAAACGACTTTTTCATTTCTTCGTTTACTTGTACCTTTATATACTTGGTTTTGTCTTCCCAGGTCATGTTTTCATCTGATTTATTATTTTTTTTCATTATTATGCTCCTAAAAAACTATCTTACAAGTACTATACATCTAGCTCTGTGACTAAAGTTGCATTATTTTCGATAAACTCTCTTCTTAACTCTGGATTTTCACCCATTAGAGTACTAAAAATGTTATCAGCTTCTACAGCGTCTTCCATTTTTACTTGTAGCAATGTACGATATTCTGGGTTCATGGTTGTCATCCAAAGTTGTTCGTTAGACATCTCACCAAGACCTTTGTATCTTTGTATTTCGGTACCTTTTCTGCCCATAGCATCAAGGGTTTTTTCTAACTCTTCATCACTGTACAAATATCTTTCATCTTTACCACGACTAACTTTGTATAGAGGTGGTTGAGCGATATATACATGTCCGTTTTCGATAAGTGGTCTCATAAAACGGAAGAAGAATGTAAGAAGTAATATTCTGATATGGCTACCATCGACATCGGCATCGGTCATGCAGATAATTTTGTCATATCTTAATTTTTCTTCTTTGTACTCGTTGTGTATACCACAACCAAAAGCTGTTATCATAGCTTTTATTTCGGCATTTTCTAAAACTCTATTAAGTCTTGCTTTTTCGACATTAAGAATTTTACCACGAAGTGGAAGTATCGCTTGGAATCTACGGTCACGGCCTTGTTTTGCAGTACCACCCGCAGAGTCACCTTCGACTATAAATATCTCACAACGGCTTGGATCTTTTTCAGAACAGTCTGCAAGTTTGCCTGGCAAAGTTGTATTTTCTAATACACTCTTACGACGAGTAAGTTCTCTTGCATTTCTTGCAGCATCTCTAGCTCTTTGAGCGGTTATACTCTTAAGAACAAGTTCTTTTGCAAATTGTGGGTTTTCTTCTAACACATCACTAAATGAGTCTACCATGGTTTTTTCTACCAAAGCTCTCATTTCGCTATTGCCAAGTTTTGTTTTTGTTTGGCCTTCGAATTGTGGATTTTGAAGTTTTACAGAGATAACTGCTGTAAGACCTTCTCTACAATCTTCACCACTTAACTTTTCACTTTCTTTAACGATTTTATTTTTTTGTGCGTAGTCATTAATAACTTTTGTCAAAGCATTTTTGAAACCTACAAGGTGTGTACCACCTTCTTCGGTATTGATATTGTTAGCATAAGCATTAATAACTTCGCTATAAGTGTCATTGTATTGAAAGCTAATTTCTACCTCGCTGGTTTTTGTCACTTTGTTGATATAAATTGGCTCTGGGAATAAAGTTTCTTTACCGCGGTTTAGATAATTAACAAATTCTATGATACCTCCTCTAAACAAGAAGATATCTTCTTTTTCTCTACCTTCTCTATCGTCTCTAATTGCAATAGTAAGACCTTTGTTTAGAAAAGCTATTTCTCTAAATCTTGATTTTAGATTGTCATAGTTAAATTCTACAGTTTCAAAAATAGTTGGGTCTGGCAAGAAAGTGACTCTTGTACCACGGTTTCTTGTTTCGCCAAGATTTTTTAGTGGGTATTGAGGTATACCTCTTTCGTACTCTTGTTTGTAGTAAATGTTATTTTGCCATACTTCTACCATAAGGCGAGAAGATAGTGCGTTAACTACAGACAAACCAACACCGTGCAAACCACCAGATATCTTATAGCCTTCGCCACCAAACTTACCACCAGCGTGTAGCTTGGTCAAAACAACTTCGACTGCAGATTTCTTTTCGGTCTTGTGCATACCAGTAGGTATACCACGGCCATTGTCGGTCACGCTAACAGATCCATCTTTGTTAAGTATAACATCGATCTTGTCGCAGTAGCCAGCAAGTGACTCGTCAATACTGTTATCTACAATCTCGGTGATAAGGTGATGCAAACCTCTCTCATCTGTAGAACCGATATACATACCAGGTCTTTTACGAACTGGCTCTAAACCTTCTAGTACTTGAATATCACTCTCGTCATACTTGACAGAGTGTGTAAGTTCGTTTTCTTGTTCAGCTATTTTTGTGTCGTCTTTTCTCATTATTTTCTCCTAAAAGAGTGTTTTTGATTGGGTATTTGTTATTACATTTTTTACAGCACTATTTGCGCGCTGTATAATATATATAATAACAAAAAAAGCGTAAAATTCTTTTACGCTTTTATTATAACATATTTATCATTTTTTTGGAAGTATTTATGTCAAAATTTTATCTATTTTTGTCTTATTTTTTACAAATTTCGCCTTAATTTTGGCTGTATGGCTCAAAACAAGGGTCAATCATAAAAACATACTATATTTATATACTGCCGTTATAGGTTATTTATCAAAAATATCAGGCTCGTTTTGTAGTATAGTAGCAAGGTCACCTTCGGCTTGTATATCTTTTATTTTTTCTTTCAAAACAATACTATCTAAAAATAAGAAGTTGGCATTAGTACAAATCAAATTGCCTATCTCATCTTTTGGTACCCTTGCCTTGTGCAAAAGGTTGATATTGATAATAAACTCATCATAATTGCCATCTATTATTTCTGGGTTGGTTTGCAAGATATCTTCAAAGCTTTCTTCTGGAATATTAAGCTCTGCCAAAACTTGTAAAAAACTGTTTAGTCTATTCATCTTGACATTGTCCTCCTTCGATAATATTTTGAGCACTCTTTGCGGCGGCGGTTATAGTCGAAACTCTTTCTTGAGGGGTTATTGTTATAACATCTTCTTGAACATCTTGGCCTGCTTCAACTATTTGTATTGGTGGTACATTTTCTAGTTTGTTATACTCTTGCTCCAATAGCTCATAAGCTTGTTCGTCAAATGGATATTTTTTGATAAGTTCTGCTTGAAGTACTGGGTATAAAGTTTCGAATGTATCGCCTTTTTTTAGACCCAACTCTGGGATATCTGCAAGCAAAGTTCTTTCTTTGTCTACTTCAAAACCAGGTATGTCTTGGCCTATTGTTTGAGCATATTGTTTGATAAGATCTTTTGTGTTAATAAAGTATGTGTTAAATGCTTGTGGTACAGACAATTTGTCATCATCTTCGCTTTGTATACCATCGTAGAAAAATCTAAATTTTGCATATAACAAAGCAAGTGATGTACGACCAATTTTGTCTACATTTTCGTCATTAAAGAAATATTTGTTAAAGTCTTGATAATGACCAGCAACTCTAGGATTTTGATATGCATGACTGCTAACTATTTGAGTTATCATAAACTTTTCTTTGATACCATAACTCAATCTAACAACTTCTTTTAGATGTTCTGTGATATGTTCGTTGCTAAAACCAAGTTGTTTTAGATCGCTAATTTTTTTGCCAAATTTTGAACAATCTTCGGTTGCTATTTCTAGGTTATCCAAAAATACTTGTCTAAAGTCACTTTCGGTCATACCCAATATTAAACTAAATCTACTAGATTTGTTTTGTATAGTTTGAATATCATAGTTAATAAGTGTTGGTCTTTTTACAAACTTACCTATTATCTCTTGTTTTTCGCAACCAAAAAATTTGCTCCACTCTGATATCTTTTGTTTTAATACTTTGTCAGAATAAATCATTAAGTTGCTGTTTTGTTTTACCATTCTTCTTGCTTGCTCGATAGGTATATCAAACAATTCTTGCAACTCTTGAGCTCTTTGGTCTCTTTCTTGTTGAGTCACCTTAAATGTCAAACCATCTAACACTTGTTGTTCGTAGTCGTTTGACAAAACTATCATAGGATATTTTAAGTCATCACCTTCGAAGGTAGTTGAGCTTATTTGTTGATAGTCGTCTTGCAATTTTCTTAAATATGCAAGTGTAGGTCTCAAAGCTTTTAACATATCTTCGTGTTTATCAAAAACCTTTTGAGATGCAAAAAGACTTTTGTTATCTTTAACTATCACGCCAACTTTTGACATAAACTCTTCGTCACGGTCAAAAATAATATTAGCTGGCAAAGGTTGCAAACCATTAGATACTAATGTTTGGTTAATTTGTTGCAAATATGTATGTCTTGCTACAGTCTTATTAAAGTTTTGTCTAATAAGGTCTTGTCTATGTGGCAAGTTATAATCTTCTAACCCATTAACAACACCAAACATATATTTTGCTTCGATAGAAAAAGGTGTAGCTGTTAATATACTTTTGTGTGATAGGCAATATTCTTTTGTTATACCTATTCTTTGATAAGCGTCTGCAGTTTGTTGTAAATTTTCGTTGCGTTGAAACATTATTTCGCTAAACTGCAAAAGCTCTTCAAAACTTTTTGGTTTAGTGCCAAAAACATTTTGAATACCGTTTATATAATATTGCCAGTTGTCAGCACTTGTTATCAAAAAGCTTGTTTGACCACTTATTAATGTTTGTGCTTGCTCTTTATCAATATCAAAAAATTGCATAGCTTGCTCGATATGTCTATCGATAGTTTCGCCACTTACAGCCAAAAGCTTTAGGTTGTTTTCTATATGATGGCGCATCTTTGCAAAAGCAACTTTGTCTTGTGGCAACAAACTATCATATGTAGTGTTTTTGCCATAGTAGGTAGTAAACATACCAAGTTTAGAACAAAGCAAAAGTGCTTTTTTGTCTGCAATGTTGTCTATATAAATATTTTCCATATATCTCTCCTACCTTTTATTTTAGATTAATTTGACCAAAAAGTCAATACTGGGCATATTTTTTATATATAAATATATAAAAGGCAAAAAAAATAACACTTACTTTTTTTGACAAAAATAAGTGTTTTTTTATTAAAATTTTATAACAATTCTTGTTTTTCTTCTATCATATTTTTTGTTAAATTAGTAGTTTTTTGTTTGTGTTTTATTATAAAATGTTTGATTAATTTTGTTGTCCAAAAACCTATTTCATAAACTACAAAAGACAATATAAATACTACCAAAGCATACCAATAATCAATAGCTGGAGTCATATACTCCCATATCATAGTAGCCACTGCACAATGCAAAATGTATATATAAAAAGATGCATTTTTTCCAATATATTTGTAGTACCAATCACACTTAATAGATTTTAATCCCAAGAAAAATTCTAGTAAGAAAAATGCAGATACCATTGTAGACAAATATACTTCCATAACTACTAGTTTACTCTCTAGTAGTTGCATAAACCAAAAACCTATACCTAGTGCAAGATAAATATATTTGTACCAAGATTTTTTGTTAAGATTAAATTTGGCCATAGTATAACCTAAACCAAAACAAGGCAAACCAAAAAATAAAGCATTGCGTACATACATATAATAAGCAGTACCATGACCAGGTCTAGCTAGTTGTACCCAACCGATAAAAAACATTTTTATAAGCAATAATGTTGGTATTAATACCCAATACCATTTTGTCTTATCAAATTTTACTAACAAATAATGTATCAAACCAATAACAACCAAAGCTATCAAAAACCAAAGATGCTCCCAACCTGATATTGGTTTGTTTGTTATAAAAAAGTTAAATAATATATTTTCTTTGAATAAACCATTAAAAAAGTGAGCAAAATTTTGTCTATAAAAAATGCATCTAACAAAACCAAATAAAATATAAAATAATTCTGCAATTATTAAATATTTTATTGATCTTATCAAAAATTTTTTTGATTTTTTAATTTGTGTTTCTTTATCTTTACTAAACACAAAATAACCACATATCATAAAAAATACTGGCACAGCAAGTCTATACAAAGGCATGCTGTTATAAGTATCTCTTACTGTATGTATACAAACAACCAAAAATGCTAAAAACAACTTAAATAAATCAAGCCAAACATTTCTCTTTTTTGCATTGTCCATTGTTGTTTTTTTCTCCTATGTAAAAATTTTTTATTTTTTTAACCCGCCGTCTTTAATATAAAATATACTATCATTTTCTTTTAGCGGATAGTTATATTTTGTACAAGTAATAATAGTTTGCAATCCTTGTATTTTGTTTAAGAAACGCAATTGTCTATCTTCGTCAAGTTCGCTCAAAACATCGTCTAATAATAACACTGGTGTTTCGTTATGTTCTTTTTTGAATATTTCTAACTCGGCCAATTTTAATGACAATGTTGCAAGTCTTTGTTGTCCTTGCGAACCAAAATTTCTTATATCAATATTGTTAATAACAACTTTTAGGTCGTCTCTATGTGGACCAATAGTTGTATATCCTAGTTCAAAATCTTTGTTTAAGTTATCGTCATAACCTTTTAGAAGTTTTTTCTTAATTTCTTCTACATCTTTACCAGTTATACCTTGATAACTAATAGCAAGATCTTCTTTGTTTTGTGTTATATAACTATGAATTTCTTTTGCAGGGCGCTGTAATTTGTTTACGAAATAAATACGATTTAGTATAATCTTACTAGCGACATCGCTTAACTGTTCGTCCCAGATAGAAATTGTATCTTTTAATACATTAATATCTCGAGTTTGCTTTAACAATTTGTTGCGTTGATTTAATATTTTGTCATATCTACAAAGTAAGTAAAAATAATTTTTGCTCATTTGTGATATATCAATATCCATAAATCTACGCCTATCTTGTGGAGCATCTTTTATAAGGCGTATCTCATCTGGTGAAAAATAAATAACAGTAAGCTCTCCCATAAGTTCGCCCATACGCTTAATTGGCAAACCGTTTATTTTTATAGTCTTTTTTTCTTTTTGACTTAAAAATATTTCTATTTTTGACTTGTTGTATTCTTTTATAATTTCTACTGCAACTTTACCTTTTTCTTTACCCCAAAGTATCAATTCTTTATCTTTAGCTGTACGGGTAGACTTGCCAATAGAACAATAATAAATACTTTCAAGCAGATTGGTTTTGCCTTGAGCATTATTGCCCACAAAAATATTAAGACCAGGTGTTAGGTCTATACTAAAGCTATTATAATTTCTAAAATTTTCTATTTTTATACTCTTGATTTTCATACGCATATATAATAACATATTTTTATAAATTGGTAAAATATAAATTAATATAGAGTTGACTAAATTAGTATAAAATTGTAAAATAAAATTAGTAAAAGGATAAATTATGCAAGAATATATCGACAAGTGGAACGAAGTCCTAAAAGATATGGAAAGCGAAGTCACAGCTGTAAGTTTTGACTTATGGATAAAGACTTTAGAACCATTAAAAATTGAAGATGACAAACTTATATTGTTAGCTTCGACCACTAATGCAAAAAATCAAACATTAAAACTTCATAAAGATAAACTTAATGATGCTATATGCAAAGTTTTTGATACAGTAGATGGTTTTGTAATATTAGACCCGGTAGAAAAAGAAAACTTTTTTACCAACAAAGAACCTGTTAAGTCAGAACCTGTTAAGGTTGCACCACTACCATCTATCTTTAACGAAAAATATACTTTTAACAATTTTGTCGTAGGTAAAAGTAATCATTTTGTTTATGCAGCTGCAAAAAGTGTAGCAGAAGAACCTGGTATAAAATACAACCCATTGTTTATCTATGGTGGTGTTGGTCTTGGTAAAACTCACTTACTACACTCTATTGGTAATTATATTAAACAAAACAATCCTAAACTAAATGTTGTATATGTCACTTGTGATAAGTTTACTAATGACTATATCGAATCATTAAGATCAAATAAAGAAAATAGCAACAAGTTGTTTAGAGAAAAATATCGTAATGCCGATGTTCTTATGGTAGACGATATACAATTTATTGCCAAAAAGACAAGTACTCAAGAAGAATTTTTCCATACATTTAACGATCTTTATCAAAAAGATAAACAAATTGTTATATGTTCTGATAGACATCCAAAAGATATCGAAACATTAGAAGAAAGATTGCGTAGTCGTTTTACAAGTGGTCTTATACAAGATATACAACAACCAGACTTTGAGACTCGTTTAGCTATACTTCAAAAGAAGTCTCAACAAGAAGGTTATCTTGTAGAAAAAGATGTTTTAGAATTTATCGCAGATAGGGTTGACTCAAACATAAGAGAGTTAGAAGGTGCATTGAGAGGTACATTCTTCCATGCAAAACTTTTAGAAAAATCTAGTGCAACTTTAGAAGATGCACAAGAAACTCTAAAAGAATCTATCGATATAAATAAAGAAAAAATAACTGCCGAACGCATAATGGATACAGTTTGTAAATATTATAATGTTCAAAAAACAGATCTTATTGGTAAAAAGAAAAATAAAGAAATCGTTGATCCAAGACAAATATGTATTTATTTGATAACAGAGCTTATCAACGATATACCATTAAAGTCTATTGGTGATATGTTTGGTGGTAGAGATCATACAACAATCATTCATGCTAGAGACAAAATAGCTAGCAACTTAAAAAATAATAACAACTTAAAGATAACAATAAATGACCTTACAGCAATGATAAAAAACGACAAAAGTTGATAACTTTGTTAGTATGTGGATAACCATAAACAGTTTGTAAACAACTTGTACACAATTATCCACATCAAAAAAATACTATATTTGGTAAGTTTTTAAGCGACAAAAACACTATATATAGTAAAAAGTCAACTTATTCACATTTTCACACGGCATATAATAACTGTAAATATTAAATAAAAAAAAGAGGTAATCAGATGCAAGTAGTTTGTGACGGCGCAGCTTTGGGTGCTGCAACATTAAAAGTAATAAAAGCAATTTCTACAAAAACAACTAACCCAATACTAGAAGGTATAAAAATCACAGCAGAAGATGATAAGCTTATACTTTCTGCTACTGACCTAGAGTTAGGTATAGAAAAAACAATTAAAGCTCAAGTAAAAGATGAAGGCGAAATTGTAGTACCTGGTAAATTCTTTAGTGAGTTTGTAAAAAAATTATCTAACGAACAAATCGAACTTATATTAGACGAACAACGCAATCAACTAAAGATTTGTTATACTGATAGCGAAAGTTATTTGCAATGTCTTAATACTTTAGAGTTCCCTAACCTAAAGATTATTGAAGATGGCGAATATTTTACAATTTCTCAAAAGAACTTAAGAGCACTTATTAACAAAACAATTTTTGCAGTAGCTTTGGATGATAGCAGACCAATACTAAAAGGTTGTTTGTTTGAGATCGAAGATAATAATGTGACAGCAGTAGCTATCGATGGTTATAGACTTGCGTTGGTTAAAAAACCTATCGAAAAAACAACTGCAAAAACTAGCATTATTATACCTGCAAGAAGCTTAAAAGAAATTGCAAACCTAATCGAAGATGTTGATGATACTATCGATGTATATGTTCAAAAGAACTTTATGATGGTTGATCTAAATGATACAAAAATTATTACAAGATTATTTGATGGTGATTTTATCAACTATCAACAAATTTTACCAAAAGACTTTACTACTAATGTGACAGTAAACAAACTTCAATTAGAAGATGCTCTTGATAGAACTTCTATACTATCTCGTATAGATCGTAATAATCTAGTAAAATTTGATATCAAAGACAAACTACTTACTCTTACATCAAATTCTGACATTGGTAATATCAAAGAAAATATTAGTATATCTCTAAAAGGCAACGACATCATTATCGCTTTTAACTCAAGATACTTTACCGAAAGCTTAAGAGTAATACCTGATGAGTTTGTAAAAATTAGTTTTAACATGCCATCAAGTCCATGTATTATAACTCCTACCGAAGGTGACGAATATATTTATCTAATTTTGCCAGTAAGAATAATAAATTAATAAACACAAATCTAACTCAAAAAATTATACTTTTGGGTTAGATTTTTTTATTTTTAACAAAAAATAACTTTGTTTAATTTATTTGACAAATAAATAAAAAAAATAATAAAATTAAAATAACAAATATTGGAGGAAAATATGAATATTTTAGAAATCTTAAAAAGTGGAGAAAAAGTTTTTGTTAAAGACGAAGTAGAAGGCAAAAAAACATCTACACTTGTTGATGCAGTTAACAAAAGTTTTGAAGATATGTCAGCTGCTATTACAGAATTTGCAGACTATGCACAATCTCAACTAAATGGTGAAGTTAACCACAAAATAGTTATGGCAAAGAGCCTACTAAACTATTATCCAAATTCACAATCAATCAAATTAGCTTATGACGAAGTTTCAAAAGAAGAAGGTAAAATGATTGCTAAATATACAGCAGTAAAAACTACCCTTCTAAATAACCTTTCTACTCTTCTTAAAGAAAGCCAAAAAGAAGCAGTTGTATCAAGCTATGACTTGTTTGATGGTGATTATAAAAAATGTCCAGAAGGTCACGAAGTTATTATTCTTGGCGCACACAATGCTGACATTATCCAAACAATGATCGAAACATTTAATCAAGAATTAACAGTAGAAGGTCACTTTGAAGAAGTTCAAGCAAAAGAACTTACTGCTAACTATGTTAATGTTCAAGAAAATGTTACAATGTGCAAAATGAGAGCTACAGAACTTTATGGCAATAAAGCTGGCAAACTTGCAAAAGTAGAAAAAGCTATCGAAGCAATGCAAAGCATTGGCGAACAAGTTGTATTCTTTGAAACATATGTAAAAGATATGTTGCTTATCGGCGTAAAAGATAAAGATATAAAAGTTTATCAAAAAGCTCAAGAAAAACAATATATCCCTCTAAAGAAAACTCTACAAAAAGATCTAAAAATTAACTTTGTAGAAATTTGCGACATTGTTGCTGACGAAAATGCATATGCAGAAGTAGACCTAGAGAGCGATACTCCACTTGAAGTAAAACCTGTAGAACCAGTAGAAATTGCAGATGTAGAAACAACTACTGACGAAGCAGACACAACAACAGAAGCTTAATAAAATAAAATTAACAAGGGTTTTTACCCTTGTTTTTTTATTGCAAAAAATAAAAAATAACTATCAAAATTAATTTTTTATTTGCCTCTATAAATTAATTTATGGTTGACAATAAAGTTTGCTTAATATATAATAAATTGTCTATTATGAGATTATAGTATGTCAAAAAGTTTTTTAATACTTAAGACTTTTATTTGACTTTCTATATAAAAAACTTTTTAAGGAGCGAAAAAATGAAAAGAACTTATCAACCAAACAAAAGAAAGAGAGTTAAAGTTCACGGTTTTAGAAAAAGAATGGCTACTAAAGGTGGCAGAAAAGTTTTGAAAAATCGTAGAAACAGAGGCAGAGCAAAATTATCAGCATAAGATAATTTATCTTTAAGGATTGTATGTTAGAAAAACAATATAGATTAAAAAAAAATAAAGAGTTTAATTATATATACAAAAAAGGTAAGACTGTCTCAAACAAGGTGTTAAGTGTTGTATATGTTAAGACCAAACTCGACAATATTAAGGTAGGTTTTTCTATCAGCAATAAAGTGGGTAATAGTGTAGTAAGGCATAAGATTAAGAGACAATTAACACACTTATTTAAGGAATTTATAAATCAAGTTAACAAAAACTACAACTACATATTTGTTGCAAGACAAGGCATAGAACTTATCGAATATAACGATATGCGTATTCAGATGCAACGCGTTTTGCAAAAGGCAGAGTTGTTAAATTAAATATGAAAAATAAAAACTTTTTTGAAAAGGTGGGTTTTATTATAACCTACCCTATTAGACTTCTATTTATAGGTTTAATTTATTTTTATAAATTTTGTATATCACCTCTACTACCTAAGAGTTGCCGATTTACTCCTACATGTTCTAGCTATGGGTTAGACGCTATCAGAGAGTACGGTATTTTCAAGGGTAGTTTTTTAACATTATGGCGCATTTTGCGTTGCAATCCTTGGAACAAAAATTGTGGGTATGACCCAGTAAAACCTAATATCAAAGGAGATATTAAATGGCTATTATAAGCAATTTACTTAGTGCTGCTTGGCCAAAGGGTATGTGGGAATCTCTTATCAAAGTATTTTACAAAGGTATACCTAATTATGTATGGGCAATTATAGTATTTACCATTGTATTAAAGATTGTTTTGTCACCTCTTGATTATTTTCAAAGAGCATCTGCGACAAAAACTTCTCGTATGCAAACATATCTAAAACCAGAAATGGATAAACTACAAAAAAGATATGGTAGCAACCCAAGAATACTTCAACAAAAACAAGCAGAATTATACAAAAAGAACAATTATAACATAACAGGTTCTTGCTTGGTTATGGTTATAAACTTGGTTTTGACTTTAGTTATATTCTTTACCCTATATAGTGGTTTAGGTAAAATATCAAAATTTAAGGTTCAAGATCAATACTTAACATTAAAACAAGAATATTATGCTGTATACGAAGCAAAAATTGATAGTTATATAACAGAATTATCATTATTGCCAGAAAATGCAGGAAAAACAGAAACTGAATTAAAAGCACTTATATCAGAAACTCAAATAGCAGAAGCAACAAGCCTAGCAAACAATGCAGTTATAGCAACTTATGACAAAATAAAAGATGACTGGCTATGGGTAAAAAATGTTTGGAGAGCAGACACAACAACATCTGTTATACCAAGCTACAAAGATTATGTTAGCGCTGCAGGTATCAAATATGATAAAAAAGCAGCTGACTACCAAGCTAAATATGATGCAGACAAAGCAGAATATGACAAAGTTATGGCTCAATTAACTGTAGAGTATAAAGGTGGCAATGGTTATTATATTTTACCAATACTTGCCGTATTAGTGACTTTTGCATCACAATATTTAATGAGACTTTCTCAACGCCCACCAAAAGAAAAAAGACTTGCTCTAGAACAACAAGGTCAAAAACAACCGGGTGGTTGGTTAATGTTGGTTTTAATGCCAGCAATGATGTTTGTATTTACTATGACAACATCTGCGATGTTCTCTGCGTACATTATCGTTAACTCTTTGATGGCAACTATACTTACACCAATAAGTACTGCTATCATTAATGCTGTAGAAGCAAAAAGAGAAAAGAAACATCAAGAAGAAATTAGAGTAGATTATAGAAGGTAGGGAAAATAAGGTATATGAAAACTATTCAAGTAACAGCAAAAACTGTAGAAAAAGCAATACAAGAAGGTCTAGAACAACTAAATGTTACACAAGACCAAGTTGATATAAAGATTATCGAACAAGGTGGTTTTTTCAAAAAGGCTAAAGTAGAAATTACTTTAGAAGAAGAAGTAAAAGAAGAACCAGCTAAAGAAGAAAAAAAACAAGCTAAAGAAGCTAAAAAAGAAGAAAAGAAAGAAACCAAAAAACAAGAAAAGGTTGAAAAGAAAGAAGAAAAACAACCAGAACAAAAAACAGAGAAAAAACAAGACAACATTGACGATGCAATAACACTTGGTGACGAATTCTTAAAAGGTTTGTTTAGCAGACTTAACATCGAAACAGTAGTGACTTCTATCAAAACAAAAGATGGTATCAACTACAATGTTAAAGGTGACAAGGTAAATGATCTAATAGGTTATAGAGGCGAAACTTTAAATTCTATTCAATACCTATTAACAATGGTTATAAAAAATGCAGGATATAAAGTTAAAGCTTTTGTCGATGTAGAAAATTATAAACAACGCCGTCAAGAAACTTTAATATCTCTTGCAGAAAGACTTGCAAGAAAAGCTGTAAAATTAAATCAACCAGTAGAGTTAGAAAAAATGACAGCTTACGAACGCCGCATCATACATACTGCCCTAGCAGACAATGATGAAGTGACAACTCATAGCGAAGGTGAAGAACCAAACCGTTATTTAATAATCGAACCAAAACAAAAATAATAAACATCAAAAGATAGTAAAAAAATATTTACTATCTTTTTTTTGCGCAAAAATAAAAAATATGACAAAAAAATATAAAAAAAATAAAAAATTGACTATTGAAAATTAAATATTTATATGTTATATTAAATTTGTTAGAAAAAATTTATAAAAAACGGAGGATAAAATTATGATTAACAAACAAAAATCAATTGCTTTATATGGTGCTCCTGGTTGTGGATCAAAATATATCGCTAAAGAACTATCAGAAAGAACAGGATTGCCAGTTATCCCCGTTCGTCAATTAGCATTTTTGCCAAACAAAAAAGATTTAGACAAAGCAGTAAGATATTCTCAATTATCAATCACTAACTTGCAAGATGAAAGAGATGCTTACAAAAAAAGATTAGATAGTATTTATTTGAGTGGCGATGCAATTATTACATTAAGACAAAAAATTGCAGAGTGCGATGCTAGTATCAAAAGATATCAAGACAATCTACAATCTTTGCAACCAACTATCGCATTAAGAAATCAATTCCCTGATGTAAAAAATTATGTAGAGCTTGGTTATAACAGAGAGTTAGCTACTTATATGGAGCAAAACTACGGCATTGCAGGTAAAGAATTTTATAACAAACAATTTGAAGTAGAACTTATCAAAAATATTTATGCTAACACTCATGGAGCATATATTATTGATTATCCTGCTACTGCACCAGTTTGTTTGCAAGATTCTCATGATGCTATTGCTACAGGCCTTAATAATGGTCGTTTGGTTATGTGGAGTTTTAATGATGGTGGCTTTATAAGAGAAAACCTAACCCCAGAAGCAACTGATGAGTTGTTTGAAGGTTTTGGTACAGTTGTAAACCTACAATTGCCAGCAGACTATACAGAAACTCGTTATGCAGCAGCTACTAACCCACAAACAGGCGAAATGCTTGCAGATGGTGGTTATGAAGCAAACGCTACAATGACACAAGATACAACTGGTTTGTTTGATGAAAATGTAGAAGCAGTTTTGTTCTTGGGTGAAGAAAAGAAAGTTCATTATAGCAAAGCAAAAGCAAGAGAAATCTGCAACAACATCTTAAGCCCAGTTCAAGTAGAAACAGAAGACTTAAAACAATAAAACGAAATAAGATAACTAATTTATTTAGTTATCTTTTTTTATGTCAGTATATATTTACAAATTTACTATTACATTTTTTATAATATATGTTATAATATGTTAGTTTTTATAAGAAAAGGATATTTTGATGAAAGAAGATACAATTGTTGCATTGGCAACCCCTTTGGGTAATGCAGGTATTAGTGTTGTTAGATTGAGTGGTGACAAAAGTTTACAAATTGCCACCAAGTTTTTTTCATCTAAAAAATTAGAAAAACAAGTTATGCCAAGATATATGTATTTAGGCGATATTAATACAGATGACTTAAAAGAAAAATGTTTATTAGTTTATTTTCAAAATCCTAATTCTTATACTGGCGAAGATGTTGTAGAATTTCAATGTCATGGTGGCACATACATTTGTAATAAAATTATCGATTTGTGTTTAGCTAATGGTGCTAGACTTGCTACCCCAGGTGAGTTTACAAAAAGAGCTTTTGTTAATGGCAAAGTTAGTCTTGACGAAGCCGAAGGTGTAGTAGATCTTATCAATTCTCAAACTGCAAGCGAAGTAAAAGCAAGTTATGATCTTGTTAATGGTGAGTTGTTTAAGACTGTAACAAAACTACAAAAAGAACTTACTAATATACTAGCCGAGATAGAAGTTAACCTTGACTATCCAGAACATGATATCGAATATCAAACAGAACAACAAATAGAAACAAAACTAAAAAATATACAACAAGTTTTGCAAAATTTGGCTAATACCGAAAATCAAGGTAGAATAATAAAAGATGGTATTAATGTTGCAATACTTGGTAAACCAAATGTGGGCAAAAGCAGTTTGTTAAATGCCCTACTTAATTATGAAAGAGCTATTGTTACCGATATAGCTGGTACAACTCGTGATACCTTGCAAGAGAGCTTTGTTTATAAAGATACAAAGATAAACATAACTGACACAGCAGGTGTACACGAAAGTGACGATGTTGTCGAAAAAATAGGTATACAAAAAGCACTTGATCAAATTAATCAAGCAGACATTATTTTGTTGTTGCTTGATGGTTCACAAGAATTGTCACAACAAGACAAAGAAAATTTATCTCTAGTAAAAGATAAAAAAGTTATCGTGGTAGTTAACAAAACAGACTTGCCACAAAAGATAAATTTAGATATGCCTTATATTCAAGTAAGTGCACTAAATCAAAAAGGTATAGAAGAATTAAAACAAAAAATATTAGACTGTGTTATAGATAAAGACTTTGTAAAAAATGATATTGTATTAACTAATAAGAGACATTTGCAAGCAGTAAAACAAGCTTTGCAAATTATACAAAGCGCGATAGAAAATATCTATAATGTTAGTCTTGATTGTACTGCACTTGATGTTAAGTCAGTATGGTTTAAGCTTGGCGAGATAACCGGCGAAACAACAGATGAAGATATAATTGATGCTATATTTAGCAAATTTTGTTTAGGAAAATAATTTATGCAAAAAGTCGAACAATATGATGCAATAGTTATAGGTAGTGGACATGCAGGATGTGAAGCATGTCTTGCTCTTGCGCGTCTAAATAACAAAACTTTATTATTAACACTTAATTTAGATAGTATAGCCTTTCTTGCGTGCAACCCATCTATAGGTGGTACAGCAAAAGGTCAGCTTGCTAGCGAAGTAGATGCTCTTGGTGGCCAAATGGGCATCAACGCAGACAAAACCCTTTTGCAATTGCGCATGCTTAATATGGGTAAAGGTCCTGCTGTACATAGCTTGAGAGCACAAGTAGACAAAAACAAATATCATCAACAAATGAAATATACTCTAGAGCAAACCCCTAACCTAACCATACGCCAAGCAGAGGCGTCAGAGATAATGGTAGAAGATGGCGTTGTAGTTGGCGTAAAGACAACTATGGGCGAAACCTTTGCTTGCAAAACTATTGTAGTATGTACAGGTGTTTATCTTAAGAGTAGAATTATAATTGGTGACTTTACAAAAGAGCAAGGCCCAAATGGTTTTATGGCGGCAACTGCTTTGACACAAAGTTTGAGTGACCTTGGTTTTGAGATAAGAAGATTTAAGACTGGTACTCCTGCAAGAGTTCACAAAAACAGTATAGACTATTCTAAATTTGAAGAACAATGTGGTGATGAAGGTATACAAACATTTTCTTTTACTACAAAAAAACAACCAAAAAACCTTTGCAAATGTTATCTTGGTTATACCAATCTTAATACACATCAAATTATTAGAGATAACTTGCACCGTGCTCCAATGTTTAGTGGAGAAATAAAAGGTGTAGGTCCAAGATATTGTCCTTCTATCGAAGACAAAGTTGTACGCTTTGCTGATAAAGAAAGACATCAAATATTTTTAGAGCCAGAAGCATATGATACTAACGAAATATATGTTCAAGGTTTTAGTACATCAATGCCATATGATGTTCAAGAGCAAATGTATCGTAGTGTAGAAGGTTTCGAAAGTGTACAAATTTTGCGCAATGCATATGCGATAGAATATGACTGTATCAATAGCTTGCAACTAGATCCAACACTTGGTGCAAAACATATTAAGGGTTTATATTTTGCTGGTCAAATAAATGGTACAAGCGGTTATGAAGAGGCGGCGGCTCAAGGTATAATAGCTGGTATCAATGCTAGTCAATATATGCATGATAAAAAACCAGTTATACTTGGTAGAGACCAAGCTTATATTGGTGTGCTTATAGATGATTTGGTCACAAAAGGTACCAACGAACCATACCGCATGATGACAAGTCGTGCCGAGTATAGACTAGAGTTAAGACAAGATAATGCCGACTTAAGACTAACCCCTATAGGTATAGAGATAGGTCTTGTTGACGAAAATAGAAAGAAAATATTTAACAAAAAATTAAAAGACATCGCAAAAGCTCAAAAAGAATTAGACAAAAAAGTACCTGGCAAAATAGCAGATGGCGTTTTGGCTAATCATAACGAAAGTTTTTCTGGTGTTGGCATGACAGTAAGAAATCTTATTAAGCGTAGCAATATAACAGCGCATGATCTTCAAAAAGAACTTGGTTGTTTTGATAAGATCAAAAGTAATATTTTAGACCTTATTAATACTCAAGTAAAATACGAAGGTTATTTGTCTAGACAAACATTGCAAATAGAGCAAGCAAAGAAAAACGAAAGTATTGCCCTATCACCAGATTTTGATTATAGTATGCTAAAAGGTCTTCGTATCGAAGCTGTCCAAAAATTAAACAAAATCAAACCTTTATCACTTGGTCAAGCAAGTCGTATTAGTGGTGTTAGTCCTGCAGATATTGCAGTTTTGACAATATATCTAAAAAAATAAGATAGCAAATTTTGCTATCTTTTTTATTATGTTTGTTTTAGCTTTTCGCTCGCAAAATACTTTATAATTAAGTCGTTTTATGGTATAATATTTATGTTATTAAGGAGAAGTTATGACAACTCAACACACTATAAAAGATATGTTTTTATCAAGTAATATAGAGCTTTCTGATGAGCAAATTTCTGACTTTGAGACATATTATAACTTAATAGTCGAGTGGAACGAAAAGTTTAATTTAACAACAATTTTAGACCTAAACGAAGTTGTAGAAAAGCATTTTATAGACAGTCTTGCATGTTTTAATGATTTGTCCGAAGATTATAAAATTGTCGATATAGGCGCAGGTGCAGGCTTTCCAAGCATACCTCTTGCTATAATGAACAAAAATCTTAATTTTATCTTAATAGATAGCGTAAACAAAAAAATTACATTTTTGAAAGAAGTTATAAAAACACTTAAACTAACTAATGTAGTTGCAATGCACGCAAGAATAGAAGATATAGCAATGAGTGATGCTTATAGAGAAAAGTTTGATGTATGTGTATCTCGTGCTGTGGCAAGACTTAATACTTTGGCAGAGTATGCACTGCCATTGGTAAAAATTGGTGGCAAAGTTATTTGTTATAAATCAAAACTTGTAGACGAAGAAGTAGACGAAGCAAAAAAAGCTATTAAAATACTAGGTGGCAAAGTTAATGAAATTCAAAAGTTTGAATTAAACTCACAAAAAAGAGCTTTGGTAAATATAGATAAAATTACTACCACTCCAAAACAATATCCAAGAAAAAACAATAAAGCAAGAACACAACCTATCGTATAAAAAAAGACCAGAAAATTCTGGTCTTTTATTTTTTATAAAAACATCAATTATTGTTCTTGTATAGCATAGTTATATGTGTTAGTGACATCTATACAAAATCTTTCGTCATCGCATTCTTTTATTAAAGACTCTGTGTCAAAAATAGTTTTTATTTTGTCACTAAAAAATTCTTCGCCCATAACAAAATCCTTTTTGTTTTTTATTTTTAACACTATTATTTTACCAAATATCGACCTTTTGGTCAAACAATATATCTCCGCATAAGTTGATGTAAAAATTAACAAAATATACAAAATGCATTTTTTGATATAAAAAAACTAAAAAATAACTAAAAATAACACTAAAAATTTACATATTGAGCAAAAACTTAAAAAAAAATAGTTACAAAATAAAATTTTATGCTATAATAAAAATATATAAAAGGAAATATACTATGGGAAAAATCGTAGCATTTGCTAACCAAAAAGGTGGCGTAGGAAAGACCACCACATGTATTAATATTGCAGCTTACCTTGCAGCTATGGGCAAAAAAGTACTTGTTGTAGATATGGACCCACAAGGTAATGCAACAAGTGGTTTGGGTATAGATAAAGTAGAAGATCTAAAAACATTGTATGATGCAATATCTGGCGAAAATGATGTCGCAAGCGTTGTAAAAACAACAGTTGTAAAAGGCCTTGACATTATACCTGCTACAGTTGACCTTGCTGGTTCAGAAATTGAGCTTGTACAAATGGATTCTAGAGAAAAAGTTGTTAGAAACATACTAAACAACTTGCGCAACAGTTATGATTATATTATGATAGACTGTCCACCTTCACTAGGTTTGCTTACTGTAAACGCTCTTACAGCTTCTGATACTGTTGCAATACCTATTCAATGCGAATTTTTTGCGCTAGAAGGTTTAAGTCAACTTATGAATACTATTAAACTTGTTAGAAAGCATCTTAACCCTACAATTGATGTAGAAGGTGTTATTTTAACTATGAAAGATAGCCGTTCTAACCTAGTTGCACAAGTTTCTCAAGAAATTAGACGCTTCTTTGGTCAAAAAGTTTACGAAACAGCTATCCCAAGAAATATTCGCTTGGCAGAAGCTCCAAGTCATGGCGAGCCTATAATGATTTATGATGCTCGTAGCAAAGGTGCTTTGGCATACCTTGCTTTGACAGAAGAATTTTTACATAGAAACAAAGACAGTTATAAAAAAATAACTAAATATACAAAAATATAACAATCGCACATATATAAAGGATTAATAAAATGATTAAAAAAGGTTTAGGAAGAGGTCTAGAAGCTTTATTCAAAGTTTATGACGAAGAAGAAAAACAAGAAGTAAAAAATGAAACCCCAGTTTCAAAACCAGTTTCTACAGTAGGAGCTGCCCCAGTTGCCCCACAATCACAAGATGGAGTGACAGAGATTGATATAAAATTAATTGATCCTAACAGAAATCAGCCTCGTAAGACTTTTGACCCAACATCTCTAAAAGAGTTGGCAGAGTCTATCAAACAGCATGGTATTATTCAACCTATTGTTGTTAATGATCAAGGTGGCAGATATATGATTATCGCCGGCGAAAGAAGATTTAGAGCTTCTTTGATAGCTGGATTAAAAACTGTACCTGCTGTTATTAAACATTATAATGATAGACAGATCAAAGAAGTTTCTATTATAGAAAATTTGCAAAGAGAAGATCTTAACCCTATCGAAGCTGCAAGAGCTATAAAAGAACTTATGGACGAATATAACTTTACTCAAGAGACAGTTGCTGATCGTATCGGTAAAAGTAGACCTGCAGTAGCTAATACATTGCGTTTGTTAAGTTTGTATCCAGAAGTTATTGATCTTATAGCAAAAAATAAGTTAAGCGCTGGTCACGCTCGTTGTTTAGTTGTTATTTCTGATAAAGAAACTCAATATAAACTAGCAACTCAAGCATGTGACAACAAAATGACAGTTAGAGATTTAGAAAAAGCTGTAAAAGAAATTCTAAATCCAAAAGCAAATAAACAAAAGAAAGCTGCAGAGCAAAGTATTGAATTAAAAGAACTTATCAACACAATGCAACGCACCTTTGCAACAAAAGTATCTGCATTGGGCAATGATAGAAGAGGCCGTATCTATATTGACTATTATAGCAGAGATGATCTTGATAGAATCTGCGAGTTGATGGAGATTTTAAGAGAAAAAGGCCAACCAGAAGAAGAATAAAAAATTGAAAAAATAGGCAAAATATGCCTATTTTTTTGTTGCGCACACACAAAAATGGTAGAAAATAACAATAAAACTACGCCAATTCTTGTAAGAAAGTTAAAAAATGTTTCACATGAAACAATCAGGATAGTTTATATTATTTAATGTTTTACGTGAAACAAAAACTACCCCATCTTATATAAGATTTGTATTTGTTTTAACTGGTGCTATTAATAATAAATAAATCTTTGATAAAATAAATGTTTCACATGAAACAATTTTAATTAACATGTTTTTTAGAAAGATTAAAAACGCTATTTTTAGAAAAAAAACAGCGTGCGCATCACAGTAAATATTGCAAAACTGCATAAAAATTAGGAAAAATTGTGTTGCATAAATAGTATTAATGTTAATTAAAATATATGTAGTATTTATAATATTTGAAAATATCTGTATGATTTATAAAGCTATATTTAATACGAATGTTATTTTAAGTATTGTAAATGATAAGGTATAAACTTAATTAGGCTTTTG
>JAZRSV010000016.1:0-9744 GCA_045651685.1 Clostridia bacterium
TAATTTGCTTGATATATTTTGTAGTTTTTTTTATAATGTAATATATAATTATACATACTATATATATTATAGATTATGAGTAGGAAGAATAGATGAAAAGATTTAGACTTCTAACAATTTTATGTTTGGTGCTTATTATGGCATTAGGTTTTGGTATTGGTACCACGACTTATTTTGTTGCGCCAAAAGATACTGCTTATGCAGCAACAGAGCCAGAAGATACTGGCAGACCATTGTTTAGAGTTATGTTTTATATTGGCGATGTTTTCTATACCCAATATACTCTTAACCAAGGCCAAAAGGTGACTAAACCAGTTAAGCGCAACGCTGCTGATACAATTGGACTAAATGCATCTGCAAACACATTTAAGTGGTTCAAAGATGGTGTAGAGTGGAACTTTGATACACAAACAGTTGGCACTGCTGATATTACATTAAAACTTGATACCGGTTCTAACAAAGTTGTTTTCTTTATGGTAGAAAACGAAGACTATGACCCTTCAGTTACAATTGCTAACAAAGATTATCTAATGAAAAAAGATGAGTATCGTGTTTCATTTATAACTTTGGTGACAAGTGGTGGACAAATTGCAAAACCAGACACTACAAAAGAACCTAGCAAAGTTGGTTATACTTTCTCACATTGGGGTTCTACAGCAAATGGTTCAGAATATAACTATGCATTAAGTGTAGAATCAAATATTTCTTTGTATGCAAACTTCACAAGAAATAGCTACAAAGTACAATTCTTAACAAATGGTATATTATTTAATGAACAAATGGTAAACCATGGCTCAAAAGCAGTTGACCCAGGTGTGCCAACACTATCTGGTCAAATTTTCTCTCATTGGTATGTGACTGGTGACATTAACAAAACAGCTTTTGACATAGTAGAAAGATCAATCGAACAAGCATATGTTTTAGTTGCCGAATTTACCAGTGCAGAATTAACCGTAACGGTCAATTCGTTTGTATATGGCAATATATCAGACTCAGCCGGCAATGCTCTTGCAGAGTTGCCACCTGCTGTTAGTGGTAGCAATTATACATTCTACATAATGCTTAACAACAACTATAATGAGTACGCTTTTTCAAGATCAAATGTCACATTAACAGAAAATGCATATGTCTCATTCCAAGTAAAACATCCAGATGGCTCACCAGTTGGTTTATACGAAATATTAATCAGAACTGTTTCTGGTGATATTACAGTAAACATCAGTGGTGTAACAATTAACAAATACGATGTCACAATTACTTCTATTGCTGGTTTAGATATGACAGTGCTTTCTAGCGATTATACCAATACCGGCAATGTTTATACACTAGACTTTTTATCAGCATTTACTTTTAAGTTGGCAATCAATGCTAATTATGAAAAGGTAGAAGGTTCAACAATAACAGTTTCTAACTGTACATATGATGAAATTACTCAAACCTATACTCTTGACACTGACAATGCAGACAAAACAATCATTATCGGTGGTGATGTAAGAGAGGTTGTTTCTATAACTCTAGTAGGTGTAGAAGATCTTACTATTATCATGAGCACATATGATGATATTATCTCATATGATGAAGATAACTTCTTCTACCGTGTAGAAAAAGGCAAATCAATTGTTTTCGAAGCTATAGAAAAAGAGGGTTATTCTATTAAGACAGTTGTTAACGCAGACAAAACAGCTGTTGGTTATAGAGTTAACGCAAACGAAGAAAAAGAAGTTACCTTTACTGTTGTACCAATCACAAGTATTAAAGTACCAGCATCTATTGTTGGTGTAACTACATATTCTGGTAGCAATATGATATCAAACAGCTATGATATAGATAGCAGAATGAATATCTTTGTTATGCAAGTTGGTACAGACCTTACATTAAATTTCATAATGAAGGCAGAGTATACACAAGCTGTATTAGAAATTTTAAGCGACATGGGCAATGTTGTTGATGTTGATGGCTTCCCACAAGTTGTTATTAAAGACATAAGAGATGTGACAACACTAACAATAACAGAGCCTACAAAAAATAGATACACAGCAACATTAACTAACAATGCTATGGTACAACTTTCTGATGCTGCAGGCGCAGGTAGAGTCACCCATGGCGAAAGTTTGGTTATTAATATTCAAAAATTACCAGCATATAGCAATGCGGCTATAACTCCAGACAATGTTACTATTTTGGGACCATATACCGGTTATGCTATAGCTAATGATTATTCTACAATGACAATTAGTGGTGTTACTGGCGCAATTACTGTCTATATAGAAAATCTTGTAAAAAACAAATATTCTGTTACCCTAAACAGTAGTGATGTTTATGGTACATTAACATCTACTAATGCATTAATCGAATATGATGGTAGTTTTACATTCTTGGTTAGCTTAAAAGAACCTTATTCAAAAACTATCATTACAAGAGATATTTTTAATATCACTTCTAATGCAAGTGGTTTATCTGTAGGCAACGATGTGACAATTAGTACATCTACAGTTGTTATTTCTAACATTACAGAAAGTTTAACAGTAAGCATAAAAGACCTAAATCTTAATACTTACAAAATGCGTTTGCCAGCATCAGTTTCTGGACAATATTCTGTACTTTGTTCTAACGATACTATCACATACGGACAAGATTTTGTATTTACAATTACTTTAGAAAGAGCATATACCAAAAACGCAGAAACAATGTCTGTCACAAGAAAAATTGGTGCTTCTGCAGTAGAAGTTCAACCTACTATCGCAGGTGCAGTTTTGACATATACTGTACCAAACATTACTAACGAATATACATTTAGCGTTTCTACCTTGACACCAAATATCTATACTGTAGAATTTTATGACTCTGACCCAGTAGAGCTAAAGAGTTCTCAAAGGGTTCAAGATGGTAAAACATTGCTTACTATACCTGATATTCAAAAAGAAGGTAGCACATTTAACTATTGGGCATATGACTTGGCAGGAACATTGCAAGTTAACTTTAGCAATGCTATCTACGAAGATTTCGTATGTTATGCTATATTCTCTACTCAAAGATTTACAGTAACATTTATTGACTATCAAGGTTCTAGAACAGTGCCTGTTTATTATGGCAAGCGCTGCGAAGCTCTTGAAATAAGAGAAAAGACAGGTTGGGATGTTTCTTACTGGGAAGTAGAAGATGGCTACAACCTAAACTCAGTTAAAGATGACTTTACAGTTACTGCTATTTATATTCAAAATACTTATGTAGTTTTATTTAAGAATGGCGACACAATACATAGCAGACAACTTATTTTACATGGCAATGGTGCAACAGCTCCAGAAAATCCAAGTAGGAGAGGTCATACATTTGTTAGATGGAATCGTAATTTTGACAACATAACTCAAGATACAACCATCGAAGCAATATTTGATGTTATACCTTATACTGTTTACTTCTACAATGCAAGCAATAGCAATACATTGATGCTAAATTATCAAGTAAACTACGGACAACCAATTATTGAGCCACAACAACACGCAACAGAGCGTAGCAAGTATAAATTTAGATACACAGACTTAGAAGACAGCTCTATCATATACGACATTGACAAAACTCTAGAAGATGGATATGTTCTAGAAGGTTGGTATGCAGACGAGCACTTGTCTTTGAGATATAACTTTGACGAGCCTGTCACAAAAGATGTTCATATCTATGGCAACTTAAAGTTAACAAAGATGCTTGTCACATTCTATGTTGATGGCAAGTTCTATACAGAAAAATCTGTAGACTATAAAGGTGACTTAATTAATGTCCCTGCAGTACCAAGAAAAGTTGGTTATGATCAAGTAGCGCCACAATGGGTTATCAGAGGTGGTCGAACCGATTATAATTATGTGACAACTGATCTTGCTGTAGATGCTGTATATCAAATTAATAAGTATACAATAAAATTTGTCTTCCCGGGTGGTAAAGAGCAATATACTCGTACAATCACTCATGGTGGTACAATACCTAATATTCCACTACCTGCGACACGCTTTGGTGAAATAGTAATATATAATAGAGATGCTGCAAGATATGTCACACAAGATGCAACTGTTTATATAACAGTTATTGATCTTATGCCATATCTAACAGGCGCCGGCGCAGCTGGTGCACTTGGCCTTGTTGTATTGTTTATGGCGATAGGCATATCTGCTCTAAAACATAGCCATCAAGATACCAAGAAGATGGAGCAATTAATAAAAGATATTAGAGATCAAGATAAGCGTCTAACAGAAATCAACGAGAGAAGACTAAAAGCTCAAGTAGATGCAGAAATGCAACGCAAAGAGAGAATAAACAAAAATAGATTCTTATAACATAGTAAGTGACATATAGCAATATATGTCACTTATTTTTTTGCAAAATGATTGTTAAAAAAAATGGCTTTTGTTATAATAAAAATATGGACAAAACCTTACAAGTAGTTGGCAATACCGATAGCAAAATGCAAGTTATAAACAAATCAAAGTTTATAGCGATGATTTTTGATGCAGACAAAACTACTTATCAAGATATACTAAAACAAATAAAAAGAGATCACTTGTCTAGTACTCATATTTGCTATGCGTATCGCTTTTGCAATACTGATCTTAATAATTATATCAATGGCGAACTTGATATAGCGCAAGGATATTTTGATGATGGCGAACCAAGTGGCACTGCAGGTGCACCTATATTAAAAGCTATTGTTGATAGCAATTTGGTCAACACTCTTATCGTAGTTGTTAGATATTTTGGTGGGGTAAAGTTGGGCGCTGCTGGCCTTATTAAGGCGTACAAAAGTTCTGCCGAACTTGTCACACAAGGCCAAAAAACGCTGTCATTAAGGTCTTGTTATCAACTAGACATAACATATTCTCAATACAATATGTTAAACAACTTTTTTACAAATAATAATGTTATAGTATATGACAAAAGTTTTGATAATAATGTTTGTGTTAAAATTGCCGTAGAGGATAAAAAACATTATGACTATATTATTAGCAATATAGGTCAAGACTGTACCAAGTATTTGGGAGAAAAATTTGTATGATAATAACAAAAATGCAAAAACAAGTTAGGTCAAATGAGCGCTTTAATATATATCTAGACAATAGCTACTATTGTGCATTAACTGCAGAGTGTATAGTCAAAGCTGGCTTAAAAGAAGGCCTAGATGTAGAAAGAGAATATATAGATAATCTGCAATTTGAGTCAGAAAAGCAAACAGCTCTTACAAAAACTGTTAGTTATCTTGGCAAAAAGCTAAAAACAAAAAAAGAACTAATAACATATCTAAAAGGCAAAGGATATGTCGATACAATTATAGATTATGTTTTGGACATGTTGTCACAATACGGATATGTCGACGACGAATATTATAGCAAAACTTATATTAAGTCAAATTTGCACGGCAAGGGCAAAAAACTATTAGCACTTAACCTTAAGCAAAAAGGCGTGGCAGATAACATAGTGCAAGACTCTATCGCCGAGATCGGTGACGAAAGAGAAGTTGTTATGACTCTCGCCGAAAAATATTTGAAAAACAAAGAAAAAAACGATCAAACAGCACAAAAGTTATATAGATTTTTGTACTCTAGAGGTTTTGGCAATGAAGATATAATGTTTGCAATAAAAACTCTTATTAAGGATATAGAAGAATAATGATGGAAATTGGTGTAGATATAATAGAAGTACAACGCTTTGAAAACATGGCAAAAGATGAAAACAAACTACTAACTTTGTTTACTCAAAAAGAAGTAGATTATTTTGCCAAATATAACAACAATCTAGAGCATATCGCTGGCTTTTTTGCTTGCAAAGAGGCCGTGGCAAAAGCGTTTAAGACAGGTTTTAATGCAGAGATTTTGCCTAGAGAAATAGAAATTTTGCATTATCCTACTGGCGCACCTTTTGTTTCGTTTAAGGGTGGAGCAAAGGCGTTTTTTGAACAATATTATAAAGATATAGATGTCTCTATATCTCACAACAAAACACAAGCTATGGCTGTATGTATTTTAGAAAAAAAATAATAGCTTATGCATAAAATATCGACTTTTGTCGCAAAGTAATAAAGAGCATTAACATGCTCTTTTTTTTGTTTATAAAATTATTTGTGGGGTAAAATTTATGAAAGATAAAAACACTTTAACACCATTGAACAATTATTGTGAGCATTCGCATAATATGAGTAAGAGCACAAATGTATATAATAGCAAAATGTACAAAGAATTAACGCGTTGTCTAGATGGCGAATTTTTATCTCTTGAAAATCAAGCTTTTTTTAACTACGAAAAATGGCTAACAAAATAAAGGAGTTTTATGATAAAAAGGGGAGATATTTTTTATGCAGACTTAAGTCCCGTTGTAGGTAGTGAGCAAGGTGGTATAAGACCTATATTGATAGTGCAAAATGATATTGGCAACAAGTATAGTCCGACCATTATAGCCGCTGCCATAACAAGCAAACTAGACAAAGCAAAATTGCCTACACACATAGAACTTTCTGCATTAGAATATGGCCTAGAAAAAGATTCTGTAGTGCTTTTAGAACAAATACGAACCATCGACAAAATGCGCTTAAAACAAAAAATAGCGACTTTGTCAGATGAAAAAATGCAACAAGTAAGCAAAGCTATGATGATTAGCTTGGGAGTTATATAAAAAAAAGAAGGGTTAAAAATATCCCTTCTTTTTTACTATCTACCTAAAACTTTTGATATATTATCTTTTACTGCTGCCCAAGTGTTTTTTAAGCTTGGATAAGTTAGTACATCTTCTACCTTATCAAATGGTGTCCAGATAAGGTCGTGTGTGTCTTCGCTAGCATTGTCGCTAGGTCCGTTATCTATAGCTATGTACATATAACATATGCAGTCTTCGCCTCGTGGGGTTGTGTATTGTTCGATATAAGGTTCGTACTCGTCTAGTATTATCGACTCTCTTTTTGTTTCTTCGGCAGTTTCTCTTATGGCGCAAGTTTTTATATCTTCGCCGTCTTCTGCATGGCCTTTAGGAAAAGAATAGTCGTTTTGTTTGGTTCTGTGCACAAGAGCGATGCACTGGGTTTGTTGGTTTATTAAAAAACAACCTGCTTTTATAGTTTTCATATTGTTATCTCCAGTTAAATAATAACATTTTTGCTTATCATCTGCAAATGTTTGTCATATGGTTGTTGTTTTTGATGTTAGTTTTTTGTTGTTTGTGGTCGAAAAAATATAGCTAAATTGTATTGCTTTTTATTGACTTAAAAGCCAAATAAAAAGTATAATTATATTATGAAAACATCTATGCTGCTAAATCCGGGATTTAGTTTTTTTGGAATATGGGAGATAAAATGGTATGGCGTTATCATGGCATGTGCTATGATAGTTGGCCTTGTTGTTGCCATGTTTACTTGCAAAGCAAAAGGCAAAGAAAAAGCTTTAGTTTTGGACCTTGCACTTGCAGTTTTGCCTCTTGCATTAATTGGTGCTAGACTGTATTTTTGCATATTTTATGGTGTAGATAGTTTTGTAGATATTTTCAAAGTATGGGAAGGCGGTATGGCTATCTATGGCGGAGTAATAGGTGGCTTTATAGGCCTTGTTATAGTATCTTTAGTAAAAAAAATACCATTGCTTGACTTGTGTGATATCATTGTGCCTTGTCTTATTATTGGACAAGTTATAGGTCGTTGGGGCAACTTTGTCAACCAAGAAGCATATGGTTCTCTTATAACCAACCCTGCTATGCAATGGTTCCCATTTGGTGTATATATATCAAGTGACAACTTTACACTAGCAGCGCAAGAACAAATTTCTAATTCTTTTGGCTCTTTGATAGGGGTAGAAGGTGCTTGGTTTAATGCGACATTCTTTTACGAAAGTTTTTGGAATTTGATTGGTTTTGTTATTTTAATGATAGTTTGCCACAAGGTAAAATCAAGAGGTATATGCACTGCTAGTTATTTTGTATACTATGGTTTGGGTAGGGCAATTATCGAAGGTTTTAGAACAGATAGCTTGTATTTGTGGGGCTCAAACATACGCGTGTCACAAGCTTTGAGCATATTGTTAATTGTTATTGGCTTTGCCATTTTTGTCACTGTTTTTGTCCTTAATAGACGCAAAAAAGTTTTGACAAACACACAAGCTCAAACAGTAAGCGTCAATACTACTACAGAAGATGTGCCGCATACAACACAAGAAAGTAAACAAGAAACATCTACAAAAGATGATACAAATAATACCACAACAAAAAAATAATAGAGGAGTAAGTTATGAACGATTTTACATTAGTTAAGCATGGTTATGATCCAAACGAAGTTCAAAATTATATCATTAGACTTAAAGCCAACTACGAAGCTAAATTGTCAGAGCAAAAAGATCGTATATTTTATCTAAAAGATCAGCTAGATACCTTTACATCAGCTAGTGAAAACGAACTAATAACTTCTCTTGCTAGAGCTGTCGAAAGAGCAAAGCAAATAGAAAACAGCTCACACAACATATTTGAGTTAGAGACAAAAAGACTAAAGTTGTTGTATTCTCGTATGGAGAGTGACATTAACGAAGTAAAAGATATGACAACCCTTAACAACCTAAAGGCAAAGTTATTAAAGCATATACAAGAGTGCAACGCAGGCCTAGACAAAAATGTTGAGATGATGTCAAAATCTATCAGTCTTATTGATGGCGAAGATCCAGTAAGAAGACTTTTGCAAAAGATTACTAACAAAAACAGAGTTGTAAATATCGGCAATATTGATAACTTTATACAACAAATGCAACCTCAAGAAGCTGCCGTCAAAAAACAGCCAAAACAAGAAATACACATCGCACCAAAACCACAAGGGGTTATGTATAAGACCGAAGTTGTACCAACTATTGGTCCAAAAAAAGAAAACAACACATTTAAGAATTTCTTAAACGATGATAATAACAAGTCAGCAACATTCGAAAACATTATGTTTAAGAATAATAAGAAAAAATCAAATTCGGTTATAACTGCAGAGTTGAGCTATCCTACACCTAACGAGAGCGGCTTTGACCTAAAAGCTGCGGTTAATCCAAAAGATGACTTGTCAGAGATAATGAAAGCATTTGATTTTTATTCTGAAGAACCACAAAAAAGTAAAAAGAAAAAATAATTATGGAAAAAAATATTACAAAACAATTTAATAAAACAAAGCATGTTGTAGTTAACTCAATTTTGCTTGCATTGTTTATAATGATGTCAGCGTTTGTTGTTATTTTTGCAACTTATTCGTCTAGCGTGGCAGTTATTAATTCTGCAAAAGCAATGAACGAGCACTATATATTATTAAAACAACAAGACGAAAAGGGCAGAACTACCGACTCATATTTTTCGCAAGAACAAATAACAAAGATTTCAAAAGAAATGGGGGTAGTCCCTCAAAAGTTGTATCAAACACAAATTACTGCCAAACTAGGTGGTACAGCAAACACTATAATCTTTAACAATTTTATAGAAAACACTTATACAACCAACTATCAATTAGACTTGTATAATGGTAGTATGTATCCAAAAGCAAAAACTGCTTCGCAGATGTTTGAGCAAATTTTGATAAGCGATTATTATGCTGACAAATTGCTAGAAAATGGTTATAAAAAGAGCGAGAGCAGTGACATATACAAGCCAAAGAGTTATCAAGACTTGTTTAACACTAACAATGCCATCTATTGTATAACTCAACAAGGTCAACCTATTACTTTGCATATCGTTGGTGTATACAAAACCAATTATAAACAATAT
>JAZRSV010000017.1:0-19773 GCA_045651685.1 Clostridia bacterium
AATATAAAAAGAGCATATATGTGCTCTTTTTTTGTTGTAAATTATATATTTATTTGCGAAAATTACAAAATTGATGTTATACTAAATTATCATAATTTAGAGGTAGACCAATGGCGACTATAGATATTGCAATTGATATGGGTAGTAGCAATACCGTTATTTATAAAAGAGGTAGTGGTATTGTTTTGAGAGAGCCTAGTGTAGTTTGTTTAGCTACAGGTGGCAAACATGCAAAAGTAAAAGAAATAGGCCTAAAGGCAAAAAAAATGCAGGGTAGAACTGGTGAAAATACCGTTGTAGTATATCCTGTGTGTGAAGGCGTTATAAAAAATGTTGACTTGAGTATAGAAATGTTAAAGCATTTTATCAGCAAAATTTTGCCACAAAACACACTACTAAAGCCAAAAATTAGAGCTGTAGTGTGCGTGCCATGTGGTTTGTCTCAAGAAGAACTTGCCGATTATGAGAGAGTTATGTATGGTGCAGGTATTGGTAGATTGCACATTATACCATCTATACTAGCTGCAGCAATAGGTGACGAACTAAAAACAAGCCAAGCAAGGGGTTCTATTGTAGTCAACATCGGTGGTGGTACAACAGAAATTGCTGTTATTAGTCTAAATAGCATAGTTAGTGGTTGTAGTGTAGCCGTTGGTGGTAGACTTATGGACACAGCGCTTATAGAGTATACACAAGACTACTTTAACATAAGAATAAGCGAAATTAGCGCAGAGCGTATCAAACACGAGATTGCTAGTTTGTACGAGACAGACAAGAGCAATATGGAGTTTAGTGGTGCTGATGTTAGTAGCAACAGGCCAGTTAGCGATGTTATCGGGGCAAAAGATGTAAGAAAAGCAATAGTCACCTTTTATGATGACATTATATATACAATACAAGCCGTTATTAACACTTGCAACCCAGACATCATATCAGACATAACAGAATCTGGAGTTGTAGTTTCGGGTGGTGGAGCTAACATCACAGGTCTAGAAAACTACTTCCGCAAAGAGCTTGCGATGCCAGTTATTGTGTCTGACCAAGCAGAAAATTCTGTTATTTTGGGTGCTGGCAAACTTTTGTCTGATGAATTTTTGTTAAACAAAATTTTAGAAGAAAATTAACACTATTTTTATCGAAATATGAAGAAGGAGCATAATTAAAAGTTATGTTCCTTTACTTTTTTTATATGCTTTATTACAATTTTGTTGTAGTAAAGGAGAGTTATGGCAAGGACGATAGTAATAACCAGTGGCAAGGGTGGTGTTGGTAAAACTACTGTTGTAGCACATCTTGGCGTGCAACTAGCAAGTCGTGGTTGTAGAGTTGTTTTGATTGATGTTGATATAGGACTAAACAACCTGGATGTTGTTATGGGGGTAGAAAACAAAGTTGTTTTTGATATAGTAGATGTGATCGAAAATAAATGTCGTACAAAACAAGCACTTATACAAGACTTTAGTTATCCCACATTGTATATAATGCCATCGGCACATTCGTACAACACAAGTTGTATAACAACAAGTAATATAAAAAAAGTTGTGCAAGAATTAGAGACATACTTTGACTATATACTTATCGATTGTCCTGCCGGCATAGACCTACCGTTTAAGAGAGCTGTTTGTTGTGCAAAAGAAGCGATTGTTGTGGTCACTCCGCATATATCTAGCTTAAGAGATGCTGACAAAGTTATATCTCTAATAAAGGCAAGCGGCATCAATTCTATTAATATTATTGCCAATCGTATAAGGGGTGATATGGTAGTAGATAACAAAATGATCTCTTGTAGTCAGATTTCTAATTTGTTAGACTGTGACCTTGTAGGGGTTGTACCAGAAGATGACCAAATATGCGTCAACTCTATGTATGGCATTGCGGCAAAAGACGGCAGCGAAAGCGCAACGGCCTTTTCTATAATTGCAAATAACATTATGTTTGGCGAAAACAAATTGTATGATTATCAAAAAAAATATCGCGGTGTTTTTGGTTATATAAAACGCAATATAAAAAGGAGGGTATAATGTTTTTTAATTCGCCAGCAAAAGCTAGTATCAATAGACTAAAAAAAGTTCTTGTTTGTGATAAGGACGAGTTGTCGCCAGTGGTGACTAATATAATAAAAGGCGATGTTATACAGCTGCTACAAAACTATATGACAATCAACAAAGATACTGTTAACATAAACTTTAATATAGGTAGCAGCGGTGAGTATAATTTTTGCATTACTGGTAGTGCTACATGTCCCAAAAATATTGGCATATATGACAAAAGCCAGTATTAAAATTTGTGATAATCTCATAAGATAAATTATGAGATTTTTTTTATTAAAAATTGGGTATGGTAGCGATATATGATAAAAATAAAAGTGTCGTTTAGCTTTGTCATATTTGCTTTTTTTTGTATATTTTTTGGCAAAAGCTTTTTGCTTATCAACTATATGCTTGTGTTATTTTTGCACGAATATGCCCATGCTTATGTTGCATACAAACTAGGGTATACAATAAAAAATATTAAAATAATACCCTTTGGCATAAGCCTTAATATCAAAGATAACAAAATTAACCCTGCCGACCAGATAAAGATAGCTATAGCAGGCCCATTGTGCAATATAATTTGTGTTGTTGTGATAATGTGCTGCTGGTGGATTTGTCCTGCATTATATAGCTATTCGTATTTGTTTTGCTTTGCACATATTGTGACAGCTGTGTTTAACTTTCTGCCATGTTATCCAATGGATGGTGGTAGAATATTATTTGGTATATTGAGCAAAAGGCATAGTAAAAAGGCAGCTTTTTGTATATGCAAAACTTTTAATTTTGTTGTTGCATTGTTGATGCTTATATTGTTTGTTTGGTCTTGTTTTTATGTTTTTAATATCAACTATCTTTTGATGTCGATATTCATATTTCTTAATGCTTTTGAGAGTAAACAGCCAAACTATGACTTTTTGCACTATATTAAAAAAAATCTGCCAAAGTCGCATTATGTTATAAGGCAGTTTGCTGTAGATTCGGATATGCCAATATACAAACTAGCAACTTTTGTTAGCAAAAACGACTTTGTGCAATTTGTCGTGATAAAAGATGGCAAACAACTTTTTTCTTTTTTCGAAAGTAAGCTAGAATATATCTTTCAAACTTGCTTGCCTACAGACAAAGTGGTGGATATTAAGCTTTAATAGATTAAAACTTGCAGTTTTTGAGCAAACTTAATTGTATGAAACAAATACTAAAATATATATTAGCTCTCAATATAGAACATCAAAAAATGTCTGAAACAAAGCACAGTATAACAGTCGCGCTTGCTAGTGGTATTATAGTGGTGTTAGTTGGGTGGAAAAACAATGCAAATTTGTTTTTAACAACAATGTGGTATGTAGCGATACTAAATTGCTTTTTGTCTATATTGTTTAGCTTTGTAGCGCTTAGTAGTAAAAGTATTGTTATAAAAAGCAAAAAGCATTGGAACAAAAAAGATATTAACATGACATATTTTAAGCACCTTGCTCATCTTGATATCGATGAGTTTTGTATTATTATTAAACAAAACTATGATATACCACCAGAGTACAAAATTGATACTTTTGAAACTGACCTTATAAGGCAAATACTAGCTGTATCAAAAAGGGTAAATAGCAAATATCAAATTTTTAATATAAGCCTTGCATTGCTTGTTGTTGGGGTTATAGTTGGACTTGTTGGATTTGTATTTGGTGGTGTGATATGACTATGCAGCAGCTCTTTGACGAGTGGGTGCTAGGTGTGTTCGAAGACGACCCATTGCCATACGAAGTAAACATGTTGTTGTTTGTCTTGGACAAAAAGGGTGATTATTATAATTTAGAATTTAGTGGTTATCAATACTACGGCCAGGCAATTAATAGTAGTGGGTTTTATTATCCACTAGAGGCACAAAGTTTTGTTTGTAAAGAGTTTTTTAATCTTAATATTTCGCCACAAAAAATCATGTCTTTGGTAAAAAGGTTAATAATTAACCTTACAAAAAACAAACAGGCACATTTTTTGTCAAAAATGCAAATAGGGGCATGTTTTAGGTATAAAAACATATTTTTTTTAATACCAAACTAAAAAATCATTGTTAAAATGTTTTACTAACAAAAATAATGGTGTTATACTAAAAACGAAAAAATAACAATACTAAAGGAAAATAAAATAACAATGATAATTTTAAGAACAATTACCGACCTAGAAAATGTACTATATGATATTTTTAAGCCAGAGTTAAGCGATGGTATGAGCTTTGATCTTACTCAACTTGTTGTTTATAACAAAGGCAACAAAAAAGAGATTTTTGAAAATCTTATAAAAGAATGTTCTGCACAAACACTAAAAAGACAAAAGGTAGAAACTTTTGCCGAAGCAGTGTTTTTGTTAAAAGATTATAAGCTAACACTAAAAAATTATGTGGAGATATTGCTTGCAACAAAAAGCTACGAACAACTATGTGCTTTTATTAACAAGTTTTTTGTACCATATGTGGGCGATTATAAATATCGCAGTGTGACCAAAGAATATACTTTAGAAGAAAGATACTTTGATAGATTTGTAGAAATTATAAAATATTGTGACATACCACAAGATTTGTTTTTCCCATTCTTTATGCAAATACTTACTTCAGACGGTAGCTCTTTGTGCATTAATTATAAAGAACCGCTAAAAGAGTATCTAAAAATTTATCTTCGCTCAACACAAGAAGATTTGTTTAAGTATGGCAACTTTAATAATAGCCTTGACGGTATCGAGTACTTTTTGGAGGCAGATACTAACAAGACAATCAAATTTTTGGTCGAAAGCTATGTTGATGGCAAAAACAACTTTTTGGGCGAGATCAAAAAACTTATCGTAAAATACAAGCAAGAAGCACTTAACATGCTAGAAGGTTATGTTAATAGTATAAATCAAGAAGTTTCTTTTAGAGCTATTAGCTTGTTGCTTGCATTTAAGGGAGAGTGGAATATAGATGGTTATTTGTCAAACATTTATAAAACCACATCAAACGCTCGCATCAAAAATTTAATCGCTAGAGAACTAGAGATAGAACAATTTAACAAATTTGCTGGTTTTAGCGAGTTTATCGAATATGTAAATTCAAAAACACCAACAATACAAGAAAGAGTATATGGTGCTCGTCTAAAAAAATACTATCAAAAGTATGACCTAAACAAAACAGAACAAGAAGGCAAAATACTAACTTTTTGTATGGAGACCTTTAAGGTACTAAAAAATGACAACTTATTAAAGTTTGTAAAAGATTACTTTTGCTATGTAGAAGAAGATATCAAACAAAAACTAGCACATATCGTTTTTGAAACTGCAACATACAAAAACAAACTTGCTTGTAGCAAATGGGCTTTGAGACTTGTTGCTTGCTTTGCTGATGAAGACCTTTTGTACACAATGAGCAAAGTTGTAAAAGACTGGTATATGGCTAGCAAAAACAAACCTGCAGATTATTTTGTTGATATGTTAGCATTGTCAGGCAGAGAAGAAGTTGTAGATTTTGTAAAAGAGCTTATGGATGCTACAAATGCAAAACAACAAAAAACTCTTTACAAAGCGCTTGATATGTATGTAAGCATTAGACAATGCAGCTTGCAAGAAGTGTATGATCAATTAACAAAAGATTTTGGCCTAGACCAAAATGGTGAGAGAGTATTTGAGCTTGACAATAAGCGTGAGATTAAGGTTGTGTTAACTCCAAATGCTACAATAGAAATATACAATAACCAAACAGGCAAAGTTGCTCGTTTGAGTGATAAAGTTTGCTCTAACGGCATCAACATGAAAGACTATCTAAAGTCTTTAGAAAAACATGTTAAGCTTGCTGTTAAGAGATTATATACAAACTTTTTAGAGCACAGAACTTATACAAAAGAAACTTTTGCAAGATTGATACTAAATCATAATTTGTTAAAGGTAGTTGCTTCTAACATGTTGTGGGGTAAATATCGCAACAATAGATTATACGAAAGTTTTATGATAATCAAAGATAAGATGCAACATGTTAGTGGTACATATCTGTTAGAAAATGATGATTATTATATCGCACTTGTACATCCACTAGACATCTATGATAATTTAGAAAATATCAAAGCGCAAGTTGGTGATCTTAATATTGATCAACTATCAATACCAACATTTGATATTAATGAGTACGGTTATAATGCAGTTAGCGTAGATAGCTTTAATGGTATATTTACTAATGCTCGTATCTTTGTAAGTCGTTTGCAAAAATTGACATACAAGATAAATTATCTAGCAAAAGACTTTACATACAACACTCTTGTAAAAGCAAATAGAGATCTTAATTTACTTACCGTTGTTGAGTTTGAAAACATAAAACTAAACGAAGAACAAAACTATACAACAACTATTTCTCATATTCGTTTTTATAGCTTAAACCAAGTTGTAAAAGATGGTAAAAATTATATACTAAACAAAGCAGAGCCATTGCCACTTTCTAGCATAAATCATAGAGTATTTAGCAACGAACTTGCTTTGGTTTATATGGCATGTGCTAACAATTAATAGCAAAAAAGCATTTACACAGCTCATAAATATTTGTTAATAAGTTATGCATAAACATGCTTAATAACAAGTATTATAATGTTATACAAAACAAACACATAATGTATAAAAGAAAAGTTAGATTTTTATACAATAATATGTGTTTGTTTTTTTTTATTTACACTATAACTATTACAAAAAAATATATATAAAAACTATCACGACAAGTTAAAAATTTATATCCAAAATGTATCAAAAACCGACCATATAGTCGGCAAAATATTAAGCTATTGATTTGTCTGGTTGTAGGTTGGGGTAAGGGGCGTAATACTACAATATTTTTACCCGACCACAAAGTCCATTTTTGCTATTTTGAGTTAATATTATATAAGAACGCTTGGTCGGTTTTGCCTATTATAGGCGTTTTTTACAAAAAAGTCCAAATTATGAGCAAAATTGCCAATATTTGCCTGTCTTATCTCTATTATATGATTTTGCTTATCAATGGCCATAATTTGCAACATTTTTTATATGGTATTTTTGTTGTTTGTTGGTAGCAGATATTAAAAGATATTTGATATATAAATGACAGCAAGTGGTGTTGGGTTAAATAGCATTGTTTATATATTGTACCCATTTGGGTTGTTGATAGAAAAAAAAGACATATCATAGCAAGATATGTCTTATTTTTGTTATTGTATAATTAATTATAAAATGTATAAATATGCACAATAATGTATAATTATTTTACAAATCGGCATTTATATTTTCTTTAGGTTGATTAATAGTGTCTTGGGGTTTAAGGTCTTTTTGGGTATTATTTTTTGCGCGCGCTTGTTTTTGAGGTTGTTTATTTTTTATAATTTTCTTTTGGTTTTCTTTTAGCAAAAATGGTTTTAGTTTTTCTACATTTGACTCTTCTAATTCTAATACTTGTTTTGACAAAGCGACGATTTCTGGCAAAGCTTTTTTGCCATCAGAGATAAGACCTATAAGATCGATGATGCCCATGGTTGTGCCAAAGATATTGATGCTGGCAATTTTTCGATTGCTACGGTCAAACATAATTGACATATTTACAGATACCCACATTTGCATTTTTTTTAAGATGTTGTTATCCATAATATCTATGCCATACACTTGTGCAAGATCTTGGCAAGTATTTTGATATCTAGTGTAGTCTTCGAGTTGACTTTTCATAAGGCGTTTTAATTTGGTATCTTCTACCTTTTCTAAAACATTGGTTATGTTTTGCATTGCTGTTTTGATATTGTAGTATAACGAGATTAGCATTTCGCTATCTGCTTGAGTTGGTTTTTTCATAGACAAATTCTCCTTGTTGTTATGTTTTGTAAAAACAATTTTTTTATGCAAGATAAAATCAAAATTGCACAACATATCTTGAGGGGATTATGAAAACAAAAATTTCGAAGTTAATTGTTTTAATATTGGCAGTATGCTTTAGCATCTCTTTTTTGGTCATGTCAAAATATTTTTTTGAAGGTTTTGTTTATGATAAAGGGTTAAAGGTTATAACAAGCGATATGTTTTTTGTTAGTTGCTTTTTGCTGATTTTTGCAGTTGCATTTAATATTTTGCTTTTTGTGTTTATATTAAAAAACAAAACAGCCACTGCAAAATTATTCTTTACTATACTGCCGCTTACTTTGTTGTTTGTTAGTGCTATGTATTTTTTGATAATAGATGATAGCTCTAAAAAAAATGTCATGGCTTTTAGCAGAGCAATAACTTCTAATACACAAACTGCAATTTGGAGTATAGCTATTATTGTAGCGATTTATATTATTTTACTATTTGCTGTCATCGTTGTCGTGTTAAAACCAATTAAGCAGATACAGAGAGCAGTAGACACTTTGAGCAACGGGTATACTAACAAAAGTATTATTTTGAGCCCGGGCAAAGATTTTAACTCGATAGAAAAAGGTCTTAACAAAATTAACTACAATTATAAACAAAATCAAGATTTGTTTGACAAGTTAAATTATGAGTATTCGAAGTACCTACCACAACAGTTTGTAAAACAACTAGGCAAAAAGAGCGTGCTAGAGTTGTCTTTGGGCTGCAATGTTCAAAAAGAAATTACTTCTATGTTTGTGGATATTCGCAACTCAACCAAGACAAGCTTGACTTTGAGCCTTTCTGACAACTTTAATTTTATCAACAGATACCTTGGCATAATAGGCCCTGCAGTGCGCAAATATGATGGATTTGTCGACAAATATCTAGGCGATGGTGTGCTTGCAATATTTACTAGTCCAGATGTAGCTATAGACTGCGCTAACGAAATAGTTAAACTTGTCAATCAGGATAGTATTAACTTTGGCCTATATGATGTAAAGATTGGTATAGGTCTACATACGGGGCAAGTAGTTATGGGGGTTATTGGCGAAAAAAAGAGATTGAGCGCTACTGTTATTGCAGATTCGGTCAATACAGCTTCTTATCTCGAAAAGCTAAATAGCAAGCTAGGTACTACGGTTATTTTTAGCAAGGCGACCCTTAACGCATTAAGTAAAGACAGCGACATAAACTATCGCTATGTAGGTTGTTTTGAACTAGGCGGTGCTAGTGACAAAGTTTGTATTTTTGAGAGCCTTGATTGCTATGATGGTGAAAAACGCTCTGCTTTGCTTTCGACCAAAAAGCAGTTTGAAAATGCTGTTAGATGCTTTGAGGTGGGTGGTAGCAATTGTAAAAAAATATTCAAAGAATGCCAAAACGCTAAAGTGCCAGACGAAGTCTGCAAATATTATCTAAAAAAGTTTAACCAGCGCAGTTAGGTTGGCGCAAGAGCTATAGGCTAATTTTGTTTGTAAAAAACAGCAGTTATAGCTCTTTTTTATTGAAAAATAACTATGTTTTTTTACTTTAATTTTTCCCTATATAATATATAAAATAATTGTTGACAATAGTTCTGTTTTGTGGTAAATTACTTGTAGCCGCTTAAGATGGGTATTTTAAGTGTGTTTTTTATTGTAAACACCACCTTTGCTTAGCGAGTCCGTAAATTAGGAGGAAAATTAGATGTTCGCTATTATTCAAACTGGAGGCAAACAATATAAAGTAAGCGAAAATCAGACTATTGATGTTGAGAAGATCGAAAGACAAGTAGGCGACCAAGTAGAACTAGATGTATTGCTACTTTCTGATGACAAAACAGTAAAAACTGGCAACCCAGTATTACCAAATGTAAAATGTGTTGCAGAAGTTGTTGCTCACGGCAAAGCTGATAAAATTGTTGTTTTCAAGTATAAACCAAAAAAGAATGTTAGAAGAAAACAAGGTCATCGCCAACCATTCACTAGAATCAAAATCGTTAGCATTAAGTAAGAGTTATGACACAAGTTACTATTTATAAAAGTGGTAGTGATATAACAAAACTTATATGTGATGGTCACACAGGTTATGGTGTCAGTGGCGAAGACATAGTTTGTAGTGCATTGTCTAGCATTGTGCAAACTGCAGTATTAGGTGTAGTTGCTGTTGCGGGCGTTAATGCACAAGTAAAAAGAGATGACAATAGAGGTTATCTTTGTTTGACTATTCCAAAAGGTATATCAGATGCGCAAAGACATGATGTTAATGTTATACTTAACACAATGTTGTGTGGTGTGCAAGATTTGTATTTGGGATATTCAGATTTTATAGAATTGGAGGTTATTGAAAATGAAGATGTTTATTAACATTCAGTTATTTGCTCACAAGAAAGGTGGCGGTAGCACAAAGAACGGTCGTGATAGTCAAGCAAAAAGACTAGGCGTTAAAAAGTCTGACGGTTCAAATGTTGTTGCTGGTAACATTATTATTCGTCAAAGAGGTACAAAGTATCACGCAGGACAAAATGTTGGTGTTGGTAAAGACTATACACTATTTGCTCTATGTGATGGCGTTGTTAAATTTGAAACCAGAGCAAAAACTAAAAAATATGTAAATGTAGTTACAAAATAGTTTATTAAAAACCACAACTTTTGTTGTGGTTTTTTGTTTTGTATAGTAAAATATCGTTAGGTATATTATGGATATTATAAAACAAACTAACAAATTAATAATAAACAATCCTGACAGCTTTGATATAAAACATATACTTGAGTGTGGACAGGTTTTTAGATTCAAAAATTTTGGGGCATATTATCAAATTGTTTCTACCGACAAGATGGCTCGCATTTTTACCTACGCAGATAGGGTTGAGATAGAGACTGGCGATGTTGATTATTTTTATAGATACTTTGATCTTGACACTAACTATGCAGATATCAAGCAGCATCTATTGCAGTATGACATGCTAAAACCTGCAATAGAATATGGCCAAGGTATACGCATACTTAAGCAAGATTTGTTTGAGATGATTATTAGCTTTATTATATCTGCCAATAATAATATTAAGCGTATACAAACTATTATAGAAAAAATATGCGAAGTATTTGGCAAAGACATGGGAGAGTATTATGCCTTTCCAACATTAGAACAACTAAAGGGTGCTGATGAACAGTTTTATAAAAGTATTGGCGCAGGATATCGTAGCGCATATTTAGTAAAGGTGGTAAGTCAATTAGAAAACAAGGTTGTAGACATAGATGGCTGTGACAATGTCCCTACCGAGAGTTTGAGACAACAGCTTATAGCGTTAAGTGGAGTTGGCCCAAAGGTAGCAGATTGTATTTTACTTTTTGGTGCTGGTCGCAAAAATGTATTTCCAGTAGATACCTGGATACAAAAAGTATACAATGATCAAAACAACACAAGCAGAACTCGAGAGCAAATATCAAGATATTTTGTTGATATTTATGGCGATTTTGCTGGTTATGCACAACAGTATTTTTTTTACAACAAAAGAGAAAACGGATAATTTTTTTGTAAAAAATGTCTTTTTTTGTAGTAAATAGATTTTTTGTGTCTAACTTATTGATTATTTTTTTATAGATATGATAATATTTTTTTGTAGAAAAATTTATCCCAAGTTTAGTTTTCTACATATTTAACCTTTAGCAAAAAAAGAAGTCTTTGTGATGGCTTCTTTTTTGCTTTTTATATACCACTTATTAGTTTTTGCAAGGGGATGTCTTGCATCACAATATATGGCAAATCACGCTATGGGACTTGTTGGATATAAAGTGTTGTTGACAAATAAAGATACTTGTGGTATTCTATAGGCAGAAATCAACCGAGCCCTAGGGGCAAGTTTCTTGTGGCAACACAGCACGGGGGTTGATTTTTTATTTTTTAGACATATTAACCCTTATAGACATTATAGGGGTTATTTTTTATATTTTAAGGGTACATTTTTACAATAAAAAGACGCACTATTAATAAATATTTTTATACGCCAACTATAATCAAGTAGATAGTATAAACTAGTAGCTATAAAAATGTGTATTTTATATATTAATATATAGATAAAATATTAAAAAAAGTCTTTATTTTTTGATATTGTTATGTTATAATACTTATAAATAAAAGGAAGGAACTATGTGGGCTGAATTTTTAGAAATTTTTAGCGGAATGGGACTTGTGTCAATCATAACACTTGCAGCAGGCTTTGTTTTGATGTTTACAGAGTTATTTTTGCCTGGCTTTGGTGTGTGTGGCATAACAGGTTGTGTTTCTTTGCTAGTCGGCATTGTTTTTAGAATTATAGACGGTGCATCTGCATTTCAAACAATAATACTTGTTGTCATATTATTATTTGCAGCTGGTATTATATTTTTAGTAATTGTTATGTCTGCAAGAAAGGGTGGCCTTATAACAAAAACACCCCTTGTTTTAGGCAAGACAGCTATACCTAAAGACTATGGCCAAAAAGAATATATTGGTTTATTAAACAAAACTGGTGTTGTGACTACTCAATGCAAGCCAGTAGGTAAAGCAGAAATTGATGGTAACACTTATCAAGTTATGGCTAAAGAAGGCTTTTTGATTAAAGGTGTTAATATAAAAGTTGTAGAGGTTTCGGGAGACGAAATCTGGGTAGAAAAAGTCAAAAATTAAAAGGAGATAATATATGACTAATTTACTTTTAGCACTTGCTCAACAAACAAAAACTTTGCTTTTGATTCTTATACCTGTTGCAGTATTACTTATCATTTTGATAATGGTTATTATTATTGTACCTGTAAAAGTATGGTTTAGAGCATTAGTATCTGGCGCACACATTTCTATGGGTCGTCTTGTAGGTATGAAATTAAGAAAAATCGCTGTTAATATGATAGTAGAAGCTTATGTTTCTGCAAAAAAAGCAGGCCTTACTATTGATATTAACGAATTAGAAACTCACTACATGGCTGGTGGTGATGTTGTAAAAGTTGTTAACGCTTTGATCTCTGCACACAGTGCAAAAATCAACTTGTCTATTGACACTGCAAAAGCTATCGACCTAGCTGGTCGTGATGTGCTTAATGCTGTTAAGGTTAGCGTTAACCCAAAAGTTATCGAAACTCCACTTGTTAGTGCTATCGCAAAAGATGGTGTAGAGTTGCATGTTAAGGCTCGTGTAACCGTAAGAGCTAACATTGGTAGACTTGTCGGTGGTGCTGGTGAAGAAACCATCCTTGCCCGTGTTGGTGAAGGTATCGTTACAACAGTAGGTTCTGCCGAAGATCACGGCGAAGTATTGCAAAACCCAGACCTTATTTCAAAAACAGTTCTTGCAAAGGGTCTTGATTCTGGTACTGCATTTGAGATCTTATCTCTAGATATAGCTGACATAGATGTTGGTAGAAATATTGGTGCTCAACTTCGTATGGATACTGCCGAAGCAGAAAAGCGTATTGCTAATGCTAAAGCAGAAGAGCGTCGTGCTATGGCTGTAGCTGCCGAACAAGAAATGAGAGCAAAAGCTCAAGAAATGAATGCTATAAAAATTGCTGCCGAAGCAGAAGTGCCAAAAGCTATGGCAAATGCGTTTAAGGACGGCAAACTTGGTGTTATGGATTATTATCGTATGCAAAATGTTGTTGCCGATACCGATATGAGAAAGTCAATCGCAGGTACAGATGACACCACAAAGAAAAAACCTAGATAGTATAAATAAATCAGTTTTTTGTTAAAAGGGAAATAATGAAAGATACCGAACTTATAATTTTGGTTATTTGCTTGGGTGTGTTTATACTTGGTGTGTCTTTATTTTTGATACAAAAAGCTCAAATGAAAATAAAGAAACTAAAGTCTTCTAATGACAAAAAGCCAAAAGAAGAAAAAAGTTCAGAAAAAAAGACCAAGACCAAACACTTGCGACCTGTAGTTTTGACAGCAAAACCTGCCCAAGAAAAAGAAGCCGAAGAAGAAAAAACTGCGAGAGATTATAACATAACAAGCAAAGCTCGCAATGCAGAAGATACAGACGAAATAAGTTTTGAGGCTCCTGTTGTTTCAAAAAGTGATATTATTGATATAGACGAATTAAAAAGTTTTGTTGATGATCGTCCAAAAATGATGCCAAGAAGAACTATTAATTTGCCACAAGAAAGTGCGCCACCTATGCAAGTTTATGATGGCTTGCCAGCTGACTTTGTTGATGATGTATTGCCAGGCGATGAGATATTTGGCAAAAGCCAACCAGAAGCTCCACATCATCATAGAACAGGCCAGTCAGAATTTTTAAGCAATCGTGGTGATGATAAGCGTCTTTATGAAGAGCTAAAAAATATGTCTCCAGAGATGAAAAAAATTATTATGGCTGACATATTAAAGCGTAGAGACAGAAATTAATATAAACAAAAAATAGCGACATTGTCGCTATTTTTTTTTGTATTATAACAACCAGCTATAAGCATATATTATACAAAAGAAAATGTTGGAGAGGTCTTATGCTGGGTTTTATAGAAGATATGTCAAAATTAACTGGGTTGCCTTTAGATATTATTAACAATGGTTATCAGATATTTAACTTTGGTGGTAGGGCAATTTATATTGACAACTATAAGAGTATTATGACATACAACCAAAACAATATTTGTCTCAAACTAAAAAAAGGTGTTGTTAATATTTTTGGTAGCAACCTTTATATAAAAGACCTCAATTTGTCTCAAATAGTAATAAATGGCAATATCGAAAAAGTCGAGGTAAATTGATGGCTTTTTTGACGATGATTTTTGGGCATATTACCTTGCATTTGCAAGGTATGAATGTGGAAAATTTTATAAAATATCTTGTAAAAAACAAAATATATATTAAAGAAGTTAAAAGACAAAATTACAATAGTTTTTATATAAAAACTAACTGTTTTTACTATAAAAAATTGTTGGAGCAAGCAAACAAATTATGCTATAATATTAGTGTAGTAAAGACTACTGGATTATATGGTATTTTTGCTTTTTTCAAAAAGCGTATTGCCCTTGCAATAATACTTATAATTGGTATAGTTTTTACTGCTATTGCTAGTTTATTTGTATGGCAAATTGAGATTAATGGTACTCAAAATGTATCTTCCGAGCAAATTGCAAAGGTGTTGTCTGACAACAATATTTGTTCTGGTGTAGCAAAGACAAATATTAATGTCACTAACATTGAGCAGTTGTTGTATGACAATTTTGAACATATTAGTTTGGCCTCGGCTACTATATATGGCAATTCGTTAATAATTAATGTTAAAGAAAAATTGTTTGTACCAGAGATGCAAAAAACCTTTGAACCACTACTTGCAACTAATAGCGGTGTTATACAAAGCATAAACTTAATTTCGGGCACACTTAACTGCAAGGTTGGTGATACTGTCAAAAAGGGTGATGTGCTTGTATATCCACACATTTTTGACGCAAATAACAATATTAGACCAATAATTGCTCTTGCAGAAATTGTCGCTAATGTTGATGTGGTTGGCAGTGTTGAGTACAATACCAATCAAACTATTTATACCCGTACAGGAAAGAGAGTTGTTAACAAAAAATACTCTTTGTGGGGCATTAATTATAAAGAAGACAAAAATAAAGTACCCTTTGCTAATTACGAAATTGACACTCAAGAGTACTATGCCTTTGATAATAATATCTTGCCAATATTGATAACAAAAACTATTTATTATCAAACAACAGGCGAAGATATAGTTGTGCCATTTGACCAAGTAAAACAGCAACAAATTGACTTATCAAAAACGCTTGCTTACAACAATTTGCCCAGTCAAACAGAAGTGTTAAAAGAGCAAACAATAATAAGCAACGATCAAAATATATATTATATAGTCACTTATCTTACAACATTACAATCAATTGTATAGGAGAAAAAATTATGTTAGTCACAATCAATACAGCTCAAACAAAAGCTTTTCATAAATTAGTTAACAAATTATTAAAGACAACTCTAAAAATGGCGCATGTAGGCACCAAAAAAGTTAGTATAGATATATCTTTTGTCAGCGAAGAAGAAATACAATCTCTTAACAATCTTCATCGCAAAAAAGACAAAGTCACTGATGTTTTAAGCTTTCCTACAATTAATCTAAAGCCTTTTGAAAAATTGACAATAAAAGACCATAAAGAAGATTATAACCCAATATCAAAGCATTTGCATTTGGGTGATATAGTTATTTGTCAACCAGTAGCAGAGAGACAAGCAAAAGAATATGGCCATAGTTATGAGAGAGAATTGTTTTATTTGATAGTTCATGGCTATTTGCACTTGCTAGGCTTTGACCATATAAAAGAACAAGACAAAATAGCGATGCGTGGTTTAGAAGAGCAAATTTTAACAAAGTATCATATTGTTCGCGCTAACTAATATATAGAGGAGTTTTTTATGAAGATAAAAAGTGGTTATGTTGCAATAGTTGGCAGACCTAATGCTGGCAAAAGCACCTTGCTTAACGCCATTATTAGAGAAAAAGTTAGTATAGTTTCGCCAAAGGCACAAACAACTCGAAATAACATAACAGGCATATACAACACAGACGACTGCCAATTGATATTTGTTGACACCCCGGGTCTTAATGATACCAATTCGCATTTAGATGAGTATATGCAAAAATCAATTTCTGGAGCAGTAGTTGGTGTAGATGTTATTATTATAGCAATTGATGGTACCAAAAAAATAAGCCAAAAAGACCTTGATATAATAGACAAATATTCTGCATTAAACATACCTATTATTTTGGTATTGACAAAAATTGATGCGATGCAAACTCAAAAGATTTTTGAGACATTATCTTCGCTAAATGACATAAGCAAAGTTGCAGACATTGTACCAGTATCAAGTATAAAATCTCGCAATATTGACACTTTGATACAAGTATTGCTAAAGTATGTGCCAGAGATAGATGATCAAGAGAGATACTATGACGAAGATATGTATACAGACAAATCTCTTAAGTTTATCGCAAGCGAAATAATTAGAGAAAAAGCACTATACTTTTTGGACAAAGAGATTCCACATGGTATAGCTGTTAGTATTGTTAGATACGAAGAAGAAGATGGCTTGGTCAATATTGATGCAGATATATATTGCGAAAAAGATAGCCACAAAAATATCATTATAGGCAAGGGTGGTAGTATGCTAAAGCGTATCGGCCACGAAGCAAGAGTGTCTATACAAAAAGTTGTACAAAGCAAAGTTGACCTAAAGCTTTGGGTAAAAGTAAAAGAAAATTGGAGAGATAATATAGGTTTCTTAAACGAGATAGGATATAACAATAGCGACATATAATTGTGATTAAAAATTTTTAATATTGCATACAATAAAGTATAGGAGGGTTGCAACTATGGAAGAAAGACCAAATACTACAGATATCAGCTGGCTAGCCATGAAAGATTTTTTGCAAAATGGTAGCAAAGGTAGCTTGGATTTGTATTTTAGAGTGACAGAGGACGACTATACTTTTGAGCAAAATATGCGTGAAGGTTTGACTAGCATAGATTATCAAGATAGAGGACAAGAATTGTAATATGGAAAATACAAAAGTCAAAGGTGTTGTGTTGTTTGGTAGAGACTATCAAGAAAGCGACAAGTTGCTAACCATATTAACGCTAGAACAAGGCAAGATAACGGTAAAAGCAAAAAGTGTGCGCTCTGCCAAAAGTAAACTAAAAGCATATGCTCAAAGCTTTTGCTTTGCAGAGTTTGAATTAACAAAAAAACACGACATGTATTTGCTTACAGGTGTTAATAGTATAGATAGCTTTTTTGGTATAACAACCAATATTGACAAGTTTGAAGTTGGTTTTGCAATATTAGAGATAGTGGACAAAGTATGCCGAGATGGTCAGACTTATGTTGAGTTGTTTGTAGAAACTCTAAAAACTCTAAAAACGCTTTGTTATACTGATATTAGCGCAGATTTGGTATTGATCAAATATTTAACTGCGATATTATCTTACGAAGGTTTTAAGCTAAATTTTGACCATTGTACAGCGTGTAAAAGCAGATTTGCTGGTAAGATATATCTTAACCTTGATCAAGGCGAATTTGTTTGCAATAACTGCAAGAGTTTGGACAGCATAGAAGTTTCGCCAGGGGTATACAATAGTATACGACTTGTGGCAAATTGTGACTATGACAATTTGATTAACTTAAAGCTAAAGCCAATTATACTAAATCAAGCACAAAAATTGCTTATTGCCAATTTTGAAAACAAATTTATGTGCAGACTAAAATCTACCAAAATATAAGGTAGATTTTTTTAATAAAAAAACACTATAGTTATTAAAATATAACCATAGTGTTTTTTACTTATAATTTTTGTCCATTAGTTGGTTGTGGTGTTGGGGTTGTCATTATTTCATAATAATTGACAATTCTGTGGTTGTTGGCTTTGATGTCTAAAAACTCATCAGGATAAGCTTTTGTGCTTTGCAAGTTTTGGCATTGACCACTAAACTTAACATACTTGCTGTATGTTGTTTGACCAGTTCTGTGATGAGTGTGTGGTGTATATATTGTTTCTACTTCAAATCCACGATTTTTGTAGTGGTCTTGTAAAAATAATTCATGTGCGGCAAATTCATCATAACCAGCCATTTCTAAATATTGTTGTGGTATCTCTGCCAAATCGTCAAAAGGACTTACTTGGCCATATATTTCTTGGGTGCCGTTATCTTTGCACGCTTGTTTAACAATATTCATAAGATATGAGCCATAACCTTGATTTTGGTACGCTGGGGTGGTCACATAACTCTCTACAAAGCATTTGCCACTGTTGTCTAGCATGGCAGTTATTTCTGATATAAGGGCAAGGTTGCTATTGTCTGACATATAATTAGTGCCAACAATAAAAATTTTGTTCATGCCCAATTTTTTTTGATTAACTACCATAACAGGTCTGCCGTTAATTTTGTCTAGAAAGGCAGTTAGTTTAACTTCTGGGTGAGCAGCTGTGACACCATCAATATATTGGCGATATCTAGAAAATATCTCTTTGTCGTTTATTGTAATTTGTTTGTCTGACATTTTATCTCACTATTCTGTTGGATTTTCAGTTTTGCTGTGTGTTTGAGTAGGGGTAGCTACATAAGTTTTGCTACCATCTAGCGCTACAGGTGCCAAGAAATCTTCTGGCAGGTCTACTCTAGTAGAACTTTGATAAACTCTGTCTGATATACCTAAAACCCCGTTAGAACCTATATAATCAGGTTCAAAGCCCATTTGTGTAAACAAAGCAAGTCTGTTAGTTTCTTCTTCGCTTGTAGCGTATGTATTAAGATATATTAGGCCATTGTCATTTATTTGTGATAAGTCCACTGGAGAAACTTTGGTTGGTAGTGGTCCATATAACAACATAGAGTCAATGCCTTTTTGTTTGCATAGGGTAGCGCAAAATTGTTTTGCAACATCTACCATGTATTGTTCAAGGCCTTGATTTTTGTAATAGCGATGTACTGATAGTTCATCAAGTATACATTGACCAAAAATGCTTTTGCCAGGACCTTTAGATGCGCCAGCAGGAGCTTGACCATCAAGGCTTAATTTTGCCATGCAAGTAAAAACAGATCTTTCATCTTCGTAATCATACAAGCAAAAGTCAGTACTTGCAGCATAGTGCTCCATAAGCAAAAGATAATTTTGATCATTTATGGTGACTACTGTGCCTCTCATGGTGTATTTGTCTAGCAAATCGTCAGAGTTGCCTTCGTGTTTTTGTTGGTGATTGCAGTAGTTTTTCAAAAAATCCTTAAATTCTGTTTTTCTTGTACTAAACATTTTTATCTCCTTAAAACATAACATTTTTTTATAAAATTATATTTCAAATATATTAAAAAATGCAATTTAATAACACTAATATTTTATCATATATAATAAAAATAAT